>CANRFN010000033.1 GCA_947629915.1 uncultured Oscillospiraceae bacterium
CTGCGTGGCAGTTACAACAAAACCAGGGGATTCGTGGATGATCCACAAATCCCCTGGGCTGACTGAATAGATACGCTTTTCGTGCCTTTTTGGGCGCAAAAATGATTCCCCCTTTGATGGAGTGAGCGCAGGTCTGCCAACCGCGCTACGGACCAAAGGAGGAACCAGGTCTGGAAAACCAGGAACAGTTTAGCACACATGAAGCGGGAATGCAAGTGCCACATTGTGTTCGCGCAGTCCTTTTTCTCCCGATTCTTTGCATGCCATTTCCCCCGCCCATCTTCCCCTCCTTGACGAATCCTCTCGCTCCCGCTATAATTGCCTGGAACAGAGCGGCGGCCGGACCGCCGCCGGAATGGAGTGAAAAAGAGACCATGAAACTGCAAAAGTGGGCGGCGCTGCTGCTGGCATTGCTGCTGCTCTTCAGCCTGGCCGGCTGCGGCGGGGGAGAGACCGGGCCCCAGACCCAGGCGCCGGTAAATACCGCGGCTGCTACCCCGGCCCCTGCGGAGACAGAGACCCCGGAGGCGCCGCCAACAGAGGAGCCGGAGGCCACGGCACCGCCGGCGGACACGGAATCCCCCGCCGAGACGGAAGCTTCGGAGGAGACGGAGCCCCCGGCAGAGCCCACCGAGGCGCCGGAAGAGGGCCTGCCCGCCAACGTGCCGGCGTACGGGACGTACCTCTACGACGTGGAGGGCGTCACCCTGTATCTGGAGGCGTACGGGGAGCTGCCCCCCAACTACATCACCAAGAATGAGGCCCGGGATCTGGGCTGGAGCGGCGGCTCCGTGGAGGACTACCAAGAGGGCGCTGCCATCGGCGGAGACCGGTTCGGCAACCGGGAGGGCATCCTGCCGGACACCCCCGGCGTGACATACACCGAGTGCGATATAGACACGGACGGATACGGCTCCCGGGGCGCCCGGCGGCTGGTGTTCTCCTCAGATGGGCGCTATTTCTACACATCAGACCACTACGAGACCTTCACCGAACTCTGGGTTACGGACGATTGGCAGATCCAGTGGGACAAGTGAGGCCGGTATGAGAGAGATCACCATAGACTGCCGCCATCTGCAGGAGCGGACCGCGGCCCATATGTACCTCCAGGAGACCCTGGACCTGCCCCCGTACTACGGCAAAAACCTGGACGCCCTGGCAGACTGCCTCAGCGAGTTCCATGAGGTCCGCCTCACGGTGCTCCACCCGGAGGCGGTGCCCACGGGATACGGGCACAAGATCCTCCAGGTCCTGATGGAGGCGGGGGAGGAGAACCCCAACCTGCAGGTGGACGTGGTACTGGAGTTGGCGGACACGAAAGAGACAGAGACCACAACGGAATCGTGAGAGAAAAAGGGAGAGAGGCCGCGGCCTCTCTCCCTTAGGCTGTTTGTGTGGGTGTCTCCGGCTCGCTCAGCGGACCTGGATCTCCAGCGTCACCGGCTGCAGTCCCTCGGCGGACACCGTCACCCGCACCGGGCCGGGGGTCTGGCTTGCCCGGAGGATGGCCTGGGCCCTGCCGAAGTGGGTGCTGTGGCAGCCGTTGTGGAAGACCTCCGCCGTGCGGGTGCGGGCGCTGCCCACGGCGGCGAGCTCTGCGCCCTCGCCCTCGATGGACACGGTGATCATCTTCTCCACGCCGGGCTGGAGCTCGCCCTTGGAGTCTGTGAGCTCGATGTCGATGTAGCAGAGGTCCTGGCCGTTGGCGTGCATCTCGGTGCGCTCCGGGGCAGCCCGCAGCACCACCTCTCTCGTGGCGGTAACCAGCGTGTCCTCGCCCCAGAGGGCCCCGTCCCGATACACCCTGGCGGTGAGGGTGCCGGGCTTATAGACCGCGGGGAAGATGGCCTTGTTGGCCTTCATCTTCTTTCTGCCCAGGGACTTGCCGTTGAGGAAGAGCTCGGCGGTGTCTCCCAGGCCGTACACCTCCACCTCCGTCTTGTTGCCCTCATAGCCCTGCCAGGACCAGCTGTGGAGGGCGTTTGTCATGCGCCAGGCGCCGTGGTAGTACTGCTTGCCCGCCATGGACACCGGCTTTACCGCCAGGTACGGCTTTTTCCAGAGGCCGTACGCGATCTGCATGTAGTAGCTGCACGCCGTCTGATACCCCGTGGCGTCCACGGTGCCGGCGCCGTCAAAGAGGCCCAGGCCGCCCCAGTCTGTGTAGTCCCAGGCGCCGCAGGTGCCCGCCTCGCCGAGGTAGTCCCAGCCGGTCCAGACGAAGTCCCCGATGAGCTGGGGGTATTGCATCACCAGAGGCCAGTTGTCTGCGATCTTGTACACCATGGTCTCGCTGCCGCAGTAGATGCGGCCGGGGTCCCGCTCCAGATCCTCCACGTAGCGGGGCGTGCCGTAGTTGAGGCCCAGGACATCCACATAGGGGATCAGCTTGTCCGCCTTCTCCCCGTTCTTCTTGCCCTTGGTGGCGTTCAGCATCATGTTGGGCAGCAGGTTCATCACCATGTTGAAGCCGGTGGAGCTCTGCTTGTCCAACTGGGCCATCAGGTCCTTGCTGTCCTCGGGGTTCAGGGGCTCCGCCTTGTACGGCTTGCCATCGTCCTTGTAGATGGAGCCGCCCATGAGCATCAGGTTTGCCCCGATGGTTACGATCCGGCTGCGGTCCAGCTGCCGCACCAGCTCCGCCTGCTCTTTCAGAAGATCGATGCCCTTCTCGTTCCCCAGCTCACTGTTCTCATTGCCCAGGCTGTACATCACCACCGAGGGGTGGCTGATGTCCTTGGCCACCATGGCGGCGAGATCGTCTTTGTAGTTCTGGTAGAAGTCCCGGGAGTAGTCGTGATAGGTCTTGGGGGTGAACCACATGTCGAAGGACTCGTCCATGATGTACATGCCCAGTCTGTCCGCCGCCCGGAGGATGGCCCGGCTGCAGGGGTTGTGGGAACTGCGGATGGCGTTGAAGCCCGCCTCTTTTAGGATGCGGACGCGGCGCTGGGCGGCGTCATCGAACTCAGCGGCGCCCAGAAAGCCGTTGTCGTGGTGGATGCAGGCGCCCCGGAACTTCACCTCGTTGCCGTTCACCCGCACGCCCACAGAGGGGTTCCAGGTGAGCTCCCGGATGCCGGTTACCACTTCCTCCTCGTCCCCGGCGCAGGAGAGCACCACCCGGTACAGGTTGGGGTGCTCCGCGTCCCAGAGCTTGCCGTTGGGGATCTCGATGTCTCCCACGGGGCCGGCCGCCACCTGGGTGTCTCCCTCATAGACGGATACTGTGGTGACCGCCGGGCAGTCTGCGGAGACGGAGAGCACCGGGGGATGGATGCTCTTGGTGAGCACCTTCACGTTGGCGATGTGCTCCTTGGGCTTGATCACCAAATGGACGGGGCGGTAGATGCCGGAGCCGGAGTACCAGCGGCTGTTGGGCTCCAGGCTGTTGTCCACGTCCACCGCCACATGGTTGGTGCCCTCCTGGGCCACTTCGGTGAAGTCCACGGTGAACTCCGTGTAGCCGTATGCGTGGCGGCAGAGCTCTTTGCCGTTCACGGTAACGGTGGCGTTGCGGTACACCCCCTCAAACACCAGGGCGAGATAGCCGCCCAGCTGCTCTGCGGTGAGGGGGAAGTCCTTCTCATAGAGGTACCGGCCGCCGGGGAAGTAGCCGGAGTTGGCGCCGTTGAGACACTTGCTGCGGGGTTCGGTGCGCATGGCATCGTGGGGCAGGGTTACCGGCTGGACCTGGTCCGGGGCATCTCTCCGGCACACGGTCCAGCCCGCGCAAAAGTCCATTGTCATAGGGGTTGGCCTCCTCATATCGTTGGTTCTTGCAGTGCTGCTTTCGTTCGTTTGTCTGATTGCCGCCCTGCGGGCGGAGAAATCCGTTTGGCAGGGATCAGCGCTTCTTTTTGTTGCTCTTGCCGCTGTTCTTGGCGTTGCCCTTGGCGTTTTGGGCCTTTCGCTGGGCCTTGGAGAGCTTCTTCTTGCCGCCGGAAGGGGCTTGGGCCGCAGGCTGTGCTGTCGGTCTGGGGGCGCAGAAGTCTGCCAGGGTGAATGCGGGATGGAAGCTGGCCTCCAGCGCTGCCGCGGCCTTTGGATCGGGCACCGGGACGCGGGGGAACTTGTGGCCTTGGATGAAGTCCGGCATGTCCACCGGGTCCGGCGATGCCATCTGCTGAAAGGCGTCCAGTTTCAGCCAGGGGAACGGCTTGCTGTTCCAATAAAATGTGGCAAACTGCAGGCCTCTCCCCTGGGAGGCGCTGTATGCGTACCTGTTCAGGACAGACAGAAGCGAGCAGCCGTGCAGGGTGATGAGGTCCAGGTAGCAGAACTTCGTCCCCTCCGCCCAGCCGGTGAAGAAGACCTGGTCCCCTTCGGCCTGCCGGATGCTGTTACGAAGCTGCCGCAGGAGTGCGGCGGGGTCCTCCCCGCAGAACACCCTGGGGATCATCAAGAACAGGGCGTTGCAGCCGTACCGCTCCAGGATGGCCTGTCCCTCCTCCCAGAGGCGGTAGTAGATGCGCTCCAGCTCCGGCATGCAGGTCTCCCCCCGGAGGATGTCGTCCCGGGGCCTGCCGGTGTCCTGGGGCGCCCGGGTGAAGGTGTACCGCCGGCGGGTGAGCAGGGCGTCCAGGGAGATGTCCGTCTGGAGGCCCGCGCTCTCCATCTGCTGCCGCAGCTCCGGCAGGGGGAAGGCGTCCTCCGGCTCGTCCAGGATCGCCGCGATCTCCTCCACAAAGAGAAGACGGGCGCCCATGGGCAATGCGCAGTTCACCAGCTGCACGGCGATGTCCCGCGCCTCTTGCGGGGTGCCCTCCGCCAGCTTCGGGTGGTACAGGGCCAGGGAGACCTTGCCGTCCTCCTGGGCGAGGGAGACCCGGACCTCCTGGGCGGGGACGAAATCGAGGCCGATGGGGACGAGGTTCGGAACGCTGTCCCCGTCCCCGGAGAGGGCGATGTTCCAGCGCTTGCCGAGGTTGGCGGAGTAGTTGCCGGTGAGGTACAGCATGGCGGGCAGGGTGAGTATGCCGTCCGGGAGGCCGGTGAGCAGGGTGTGTTTGCCCTTGGGCCCCGGGAGCAGGGTGAGCTCCTGGGCGGGGAAGATGCCGTCTGCCCAGAGGCGGAAATCGGAGATAGCATTGGGATCGCCGTTTTCATCGATCTGCTGGATGAGGGCGGTCTCCGCTGCGGCAAAGTGTATCCAGAAGTCCCTCCGGCGGGGCTCCCACTGGTTGAAGTACTTGGGGTAGCTGCTGCCGAGGTCGCAGGCGTACTGGTGCTCTGCGGCGCTGCGGGAGGCAAGCCGGGCGCTCTCCCGGAACCGCTCTGCGTGGTTGAGGACAAGGGCGAGCCTGTCCCGATCTTCTCTCTCCATGTCTGCGGGATCTGCCGCGGAGAGGACGGTCTGCAGACAGCTGTGCAGCCGGACGAAGTCCAGAGAGGCGTCTGTCTCGCAGCTGTCGCTGTCCTGGATGTAGTCTTCGGTCTCCTCCAGCAGCCACATGGCATCGCTGTATGTGGGGGAGGGGCCGTCCGCCTCCAGGTCTGCCTGGGCCTGGACGGGCATGGGAGACCACTGCGTCTCCCGGAAGGTCTGCTCCAGGGTGCGCTGGTCCTCCGGGGAGGTCTGATCCTTTGGCGACCGCACGGAGTCGGGGTGTGTCGCCATCGAGACCTCAATCCGCTGGAAGGCGGACATCTCACGGAGGAGGTCTGCCGTGCGCAGCTCGCTATTCCAGTAAAAGGTGCAGAGGCGGATGTCCCTGCCCCGGGGGAGGGTTTGGATGTACTGGTGCAGGGTGTTCAGCGCGGACTTGCCGGTCAAGGAGAGAAAGTCGATGTAGCAGTTGTGGGTGCCCTCCGCCCAGCCGGTGAAGAAGACCTTGTCCCCCAGCCTCCCGCGGACATGGGCCTGCAGCCTGGCGCGAAAACCCGGGAAGTCTCCGCGGCACGCCCGCTTTGGGACGGTGAGAAACCAGTACCCCACGCCGTACCGCTGCAGGGCGGACATGCCCCTGCTGTCCCGGAGGAAATAGATCTCCTCCAGCTCCGGCATGCAGGTCTCGCCTCGGAGGATGTCCCCCCGGGGCCGGGAGATGTAGGTGGGGGTGCGGGTGAAAGACAGCCAGCGGTGGGCCAAAATCTGCTCCTGGGGGATGTCCGGGGCCATGCCCTCCGCCTGGAACCGGCCCCGCAGCTGAGACAGCGGGACCGCATCCCCTTCGGGCGCAAGCCGCGCCAGGGAGATCTGCGTAACATGGAGCGCTGTGGCGGAGAGGGGGAGAGTGCAGTGCACCAGCAAAGCGGCCACATCCGATGAGAAGTCTGCGTGCCTGCGGCCTGCCGCGGGCGCGAGACGGGGGTGCCAGACCTGGAGCCGCACTTTGCCCAGCCCCTGATACAGCGGGTCCGGCGTCACCTGGACCAGGATGTCCTCCGCCCGGAGCACCTCATCGTTGATCTGAAAGGTCTTTTTGCCCGCACCCGGGTGCTCCAGCAGCAGAGACCAGCGCCGGGATATGGCGGAGGGCGCGTGCCGCAGCAGATAGAGCATGGGCACCAGGGAGAGAATGCCGCAGGCATTGCCCAGCATCCATACGCCCTTGTCCGAATCCTTTGGCGGGCGGGCCGATACCTCTGTGGAGGGGAAGAGATAGTCCAGGCGTCTCCGCAGCTGAGACAGCGCTTCCTGGAGGGCCTCGCCGCCTCCATCGAGCTTCTCTGCCGCCGCCGAGATGTGCTCCCAGATCTCCTTTTGCCGGGACGCCCAGTCGTGGGAGGTGGTGAAGTAGCCGTTGAAGAAGTCGTTGTTCACCTGCAGCTCATCGAGCAGAGGTCCTGAGAACGCCTCCAGCACCGCCGCGGAATCCGCATACCGCATGGACTCGAAATACAGCCGCGCAACGGTGCGGGTGGTCCCGGTGAGAACAGAGGACCTGTTGAGATAGGGGGTGAGGGATACCAGATAGCGGTGCAGTCTGGAAAAATCCGGCTGCCGGTCTGCATCAACGGCGAGCCTGTCCAGATAGGCCTGGGCCTGGGACAGGGTCTCTCTCAGGTTGGAAGATTCGGCGGATTTCAAGGGGAATGGTCCCACCTTTCCGTTGGCTTTGCGGGGATGCGCTTTGGCACCCGAGAGCATCTGCGCCTATCATAACCGCTGGGGCAATCCATGTCAAGGCTTTGGAAATTTTGTTTCCAGGGTATGGAAGGGGCCCGGGCGCCATGGGGCGCCCGGGGCCCTTGGGAAGAGGCGCTTCAGCGCTTTTTCTTGCTGTTGTTTTTGCCGCTGGCCTTGGCGTTCTGGGCCTTTCGCTGGGCTTTGGAGAGCTTCTTCTTGCCGCCAGATGGGGCTTGGGCCGCAGGTCCAGCTGCCGGCTTGGGGGCACAGAGGTCTGCCAGGGTGAATGCGGGATGGAAGCTGGCCTCCAGCGCTGCCGCGGCCTCCGCATCGGGCGCCGGGACGTCCGGGGCCATGTGGGTGCGCACATGGGGCATCACGCGGTCGAAGTCACCGGGAGTCAGCATGTCGTGGGCGTCTTCCGTCCGCCAGGGATAGACCGTGCAGTTCCAGTAGAAGGAGGCGAGCTTCAGGCCTTTTCCGCCAGGCGTGCTGCAGGCGTACGCATTCAGGTTTTGAAGCAGAGAGCGGCCGTTCAGAGTGATGAGGTCCAGATAGCAGTACGCTGTCCCCTCTGCCCAGCCGGAGAAGAAGACCTGGTCCCCTTCGGCCAGACGGATGGCGCTTTGCAGCTGCCGCAGGAACGGTACGGGATCCTCCCCGCAGCGCTCCCTGGGGATCATGAGAGACAGGGCGTTGCAGCCGTACCGCTCCAGGATGATCTGCCCCTCCTCCCAGAGGCGGCGGTAGATCCGGTACAGCTCCGGCATGCAGGTCTCCCCCCGGAGAATGTCGTCCCGGGGGCGGCCGGTGTCCCGGGGCGCCTGGGTGAAGGTGTACCGCCGGCGGGTGAGCAGCGCGTCCAGGGAGATGTCCGTCTGGAAGCCCGCGCTCTCCATCTGCTGCCGCAGGTCCGGAAGAGAGAAGGCGTCTTCGGGCTCTTCTCCGGCCGCCTGAATGTCCGCCACAAAGAGCAGCCGGGCGCCCGTGGGCAGGGCGCAGTTCACCAGCTGTACGGCGATGTCCCGCGCCTCTTGCGGTGTGCCCTCCGCCAGCTTCGGGTGGTACACGGCCAGGGAGGCCTTCCCGTCCTCCTGGGCGAGGGAGACCCGGACCTCCTGGGCGGGGACGGAATCGCGGCCAATGGGGACGAGGTTCGGAACGCCATCCCCGTCTCCGGAGAGGGCGATGTTCCAGCGCTTACCCAGATTGCCGGGGTAGTGGCTGGTGAGATACCGCATGGCGGGCAGGGTGAGTATGCCGTCCGGAAGGCCGGTGAGCAGGGTGTGTTTGCCCTTGGGCCCCGGGAGCAGGGTGAGCTCCTGGGAGGGGAAGATGCAGTCTGCCCAGAGGCGGAACTGGGAGAGGGCGTTGGAACTGCCGCCTCCGTTGGTCTGCTGGAGGAGAGCGGATTCCACCGCGGCCATGTGTTCCCAAAAGGCCTGCCGGCGGGGCTCCCACTGGTTGAAGAACTTGGGGTAGCTGCTGCCCGTGTCGCTCAGGTACTGCTGGATGAGGGCGGCCTTCTCGCCGGCAATCCGGGTCCCCCACTTGGCGCCCTCCCGGAATCGGTCCGCCAGAAGCAGCACGTTGGCCAGCTTCTCGCAGTATTCCTCGTCCACCTCTGCCGGATCGCAGGCGGGGAGGGTGTCCAGCAGGCAGCTGTGGATCCGGCTGTATGCCACGGGATTGAACGGCGCGTTGTTGCTGAGGCCATATTTCGCCGTCTCCTGCAAGAGGGCCAGGGCGCTGTCCCGGGCAGACTGCTCCGGCGGCGTGGCAGACTGTTCCTCTTGGGCTGGAACCGCCATCGGCCCCCACTGGGTCTCCTGGAAGGCCTTTTCCAGGGCGGCCCGGTCCGCCGCCGAGACCAGATCCTCGGGCGGCGGAAGAAGGTCGGGGTTGAAGCCGGCCTGGGAATAGATCTCATGAAACCGATCAGACTCCCGGATGTAGTTCGCAGTCCGGAGAGGGGCGTTCCAGTAGAAGCTGCAGATGCGGATGTCCTCGCCCCCGGGCAGCGTCTGAAAATAGGTATCCAGCGTGTGCAGCATGGGAATGTTGTCCATGGAGAGAAAGTCGATGTAGCAGTTGCTGGTGCCCTCCGCCCAGCCGGTGAAGAAGACCTTGTCCATCTCCTCCCTGTGGACCTGCTTTTCCAGCTGCTTGCGGAAAGACGGAAAGTCCTCTCCGCAGACCTTCCTGGGGATGGTGAGGAACCAGTACCCCACGCCGTACCGCTGGAAGGCGGCCATGCCCTTGCCGTCCCGGAGAAAGTAGATCTCTTCCAGCTCGGGCATGCAGGTCTCGCCCCGGACGATGTCCGCCCGGGGCCGGGAGACCGCAGCGGGGGTGCGGGTGAAAGACCGCCGGCGGCGCTCCAGGATCTCCTCCGGGGGAATGTCCAGGAGCATGTGCTTCTGCTGGAACCACGCCTGCAGGGAAGGCAGCGGAAGGGCGCTCCCAGCGGCAGGCTCCTCCTCTGCCAGCGCGATCTGCCCCACGGAGAAGACGATGGTGGACAGAGAGAGGTAGTTGTTGATCATCTGTTTGGCGTAGATCAGCGCGGAGATGCCGTCGCCGCGGGCCGCCTGCTGCTCCAGAACGGGATGCCAGACCAGCAGGTCCACCTTGCCGCCAACCGCAGAGGCGGTGTTGGGGGTGATGCGGACCAGGATGTCCCTGTTGCGGATCACCTGTCCCTTGACCTGCCCCTCATCCAGATCTGCGTTTGGCTCGTCCAGCAGCAGTTCCCAGCGGCTGCGGACAGGGAGCGGGGCGTGGCGGAGAAGGTACAGCAGGGGCACCAGAGAGTGGATGCCGTGGGAACTGCTCAGGAAAATTTTGCCAGGAGTTGCCCTATCCGGCGGGGACAGCATGAAAAAGTCCGTGGGGAAGCAGGCATCCCAGCGGTTCTTGAGCTCCATCATGGCCTCCAGCCGCAGGGCCATGCGCTCCGTGAGGCCGAGCTCCAGATCGGAAAAGGCCTTCCAGATCTCCGCCTGCCGGGCTGCCCAGTCGTGAATGGTGGCGTAGTACGCGCTGAAGAAGTCTATACATGCTCGCATCTCGTTGTATCTGGGGCTCTCAACGCGCTTCAGCACCTCTGCGGCCTCCTGGTAGCGCAGGGATTCGAAGTACAGTTGGGCCACGACGATCAGCAGCTCCTGCGAGGCTTTGGGGTCCTGGATCTGTGGGGAGAGCTTGATGAGGTAGAGCTCCAGCTGCTCGAAGTCCGGCCTGATGTTCTCGTCTGTGTTGAGATAGGTGAGGTACTGCCGGGCGTCCTGCACAAGCTTTGCTAGAATTTGGGATTTTGAAGATTTCAAAGGGATGATCCCACCTTTCAACAGATCTGCATGTCCTCATGATACCTGCGGGGGATGGCGGTGTCAAGGAGGAGGAGAACGGGATTTTGGAGTGGAACATCCCCGGACACCTGCGGTGTCCGGGGGATAGGCGCTCTCAGTGCTTGTTCTTGTTGTTCTTGGCGTTCTGGGCTTTCCGCTGGGCCTTGGAGAGCTTCTTCTTGCCGCTGGCTGGGGCTGCGGGGTCCGGCTCCGAGGTGGGGGCGGGCGCACACAGGTCCTCCGGGGTGAACAGGGGCTGGAAGCTGGCCTCGAAGGCGGCGGCCGCCTCGGCATCGGGCGCCGGGACGTCCGGGAACCTGTGGCTCCCCAGAAAGGCGGGAATGTCTGGGCTGTCCAGGTCCGAGGGCGCCATCTGGTCGTATGCCGCATCGATCTGCCAGAAGTACGGCATGCCGCCCCAGAAGAAGGTGCTGAACTGGAGTTGCCTGCCCTCAGAGCTGCTCCTGGCGTACGTGTCCAGAGCGGTGAGGAGGGAGTTCCCGTGCATGCTGATGAGGTCCAGATACAGGTACCGGGTGCCCTCCGCCCAGCCGGTGAAGAAGACCTTGTCCCCCTCGGCGAGACTGAGGGTGCGCTGGACCTGCTGGAGGTACGGGAGGGGCTCCTCCCCGCAGAGCGCCTTTGGAATCATCAGGAACACGGCGCTGAGGCCATATCGCTCCAGGACGATCTGCCCCTCCTCGTTCAGGCGGTAGTAGATGCGCTCCAGCTCCGGCATGCAGGTCTCCCCTCGGAAAATGTCGTCCCGGGGCCGGCCGGTGTCCCGAGGTGCCCGGGAGATGGCATACCGCCGGCGGGAGAGCAGCGCGTCCGGGGAGATGTCTGTCTGGAAGCCCCTGTCCCGCATCTGCCGCTGCAGATCCGGCAGGGGAAAGGCGTCCTCTGGCTCCTCTGGGGCCGCCGCGATGTCTGCCACAAAGAGCAGCCGGGCACCCACGGGCAGGGCGCAGTTCACCAGCTGTACGGCGATATCCCGCGCCTCCTGCGGTGTGCTCTCCGCCAGCTTTGGATGGTACAGGGCCAGGGAGATCTTGCCATCTTTCTGGGTGAGAGAGGCCCGGACCTCCCGGGCGGGGACGGAGTAGCGGCCCACGGGGATAAAGTCCAGAACGCTGTCTCCGCCTCCGGAGATGGCGATCTTCCAACGCTTTCCCACGGTGGACGGGTAGTGGCCGGTGAGATATAGCATGGCGGGCAGGGTGAGCACGCCGTCCGGAAGGCCTGTGAGGAAGGTATTTGTGCCCCTTGGCCCCGGGAGCAGGGTGAGCTCCTGGGCGGGGAAGATGCTGTATGCCCAGAGCCGGAACTCGGAGACGGCATCGGGCTTCCCGCCGCCGGCGACCTGCTTTGCCAGAGCGGCCTCCACCGCGGCAAAGTGTACCCACAGCTCCTGCCGCCGTACCTCCCACTGGTTGTCTTGGTGGGGATAGCTGCTGCCGAGGTCGCAGATCTGCCGCTGGGCCTCCGAGAGCGGGGAGGCCCACCGGACGCTCTCCCGGCACCGCCCCGCCTCTGCCAGCACCAGGGTGAGCTTGGTCCGATAGCGTTCTCCGATGTCTGCGGCGGGATCGGCGGGGAGGGCTGCCTGCAGGCATCTGTGCACCCGGGCGTAGTCCACCGGGGCGTCTTTCCCGCGGCTCTCGTTGAGATAGTCCACAGTCTCCTCCAACAGCTGCAGGGCCGCCTCATAGGTCTTGGCGGACGCCTCTGCCGCCTGTTCCGCCCGGTCCGCACCCAATTTCGGAGACCACCGGGTCTTTCGGAAGGCCTTCTCCATCAGGGCGCGGTCTGGCCTGGAGACCAGCTCCTGCGGCGGTTCGGCGGAATAGGGGTCCATCGCCAGCTGCGTCTCCATCACCTGGAAGGCGGTCATCTCACGGACGAGATCGGCGGTGCGCAGCTCGGCATTCCAATAGAAGCTGCAGATGCGGATGTCCTCGCCCCGGAGGACCGCTTTACAGTACTTGTTCAGGGTGTTTAGCGTGGACTTGCCGTTCATGGAGAGAAAGTCGATGTAGCAGTTGCGGGTGCCCTCCGCCCAGCCGGTGAAGAACACCTGGTCCCCCTGCTCCTTGCGGACCTGCGCCTGCAGCTTGGCGCGGAACGCGGCGAAGTTGTCTCCGCAGGTCTTTTTGGGGATGGTGAGAAACCAGTAGCCCATGCCATACCGCTGGATTGCAGCCATCCCTTTGCGGTCCCGGAGAAAATAGATCTCCTCCAGCTCCGGCATGCAGGTCTCCCCCCGGATGATGTCCGCCCGGGGGCGGGGAACCTTGCTGGACATGCGGGTGAAAGACAGCCAGCGGTGCTCCAGAATCTGCTGCGGCGCCACGTCCAGCGCCAGACCTCTCTCCTGAAACCAGCCCTTGAGATCGGGCAGGGGCAGGGTATCCGCCTCGGGCAGTCCCACCTCCGTCACAACGATCTCCTCTACAGACAGCGCCATGGCAGAGAGGGGGAGCGCGGCATTCACCATCTGTGCCGCCAGATCGGCCGCATATGCGGCAGCGCCGCTCCCCGCCAGTTCCGCCAGAACCGGGTGCCAGATGGTGAGGCGCACCTTGGACACCGCGCCGTACAGCACACCGGGGGTGATCTGCACGCGGGTCTCCCTCGTGCTGAGTTTCCTGCCGTTGATGGCGAAGACCTTGTTGCCAGTGGCCGGCTCCTCCAGAAGCACGGACCAGCGCCGGGAGAGGGAGGGCGGTGTGTGCTGGATCAGATAGAGCAGGGGAACCAGGGAGAAGATGCCGCCGGGGCAGCCCAGCACCAGGGTCCCCTTATTCCCGTCCTTGGGCGGCCGCACCAGCAGATATGAGGCGGGGAAATAGGGGTCTACGCTCCGCCGGAGTGCGGATACCTCCCGGGAGAAGTTCTCGTTGTCCTCGGTGAGGGCCTTCTCTGCCAGCTTGAAGGCGTTCCAGATGTCCTTCTGCCGGGACGCCCAGTCGTGAAAGGTGGTGTAGTACCCGCAGTAGAAGTCGTTGTTCACTCGCATCTCGTTGAAAGAGAGGTCCTCGAGATGTTCCAGCACCTCTGCAGACTCCGCATAGCGCATGGACTCGAAATACAGTCTGGCCACGGTGCAATAGAGGTCCGAAGGGACAACGGCGTCCTGGAGATGGGGCGCGAGCTCTGTGAGATAGCGGTGCAGTTTGCCAAAATCTGGCTGGAAGACGGGATCCGAGGAGAGCTTGTCCAGATAGAGACAGGCTTCCCGCATGGTGTCCTTGGTTTTTTGGGAAGTGGAAGATCGCAAAGGGACGGTCCCACCTTTCGATTGATGTCCCGGGGGCATGATACCTGTCGGGGAGGCGGTGCTTAGGGGCATTCCCCGGACACCGCCGGTGTCCGGGGAATGGGAACAGCGCTCTCAGCGCTTGTTCTTGCCGTTGTTTTTGCTGCCCTTGGCGTTCTGGGCTTTCCGCTGGGCCTTGGAGAGCTTCTTTTTGCCGCCGGCGGGGGCTTGAGCGGCCGGTGTTGCAGCCGACTTGGGGGCGTAAAAGTCTGCCAGGGTGAATTCGGGATGGAAGCTGGCCTCCAGCTCTGCCGCGGCCTCCGCATCCGGCACGGGGTATTCCGGGTGCATGTGGGCCCGGGCAAAGGCCTCGTAGGTCTGGGGGCTGTCCGGGAAGATGATGTTCTGGGCGATCTCTTTGCGCCAGGCGTGGGGGATGCTGTTCCAATAGGCGGTGCAGAACAGCAGCTTCTCCCCGCCGGGGGTCCGGTTGGCGTACTCGCTCAGGGCAGACAGGAGAGAGCGGCTGTGCAGGGAGATGAGATCCAGGTAGCAGTACCGGGTGCCCTCCGCCCAGCCGGTGAAGAAGACCTTGTCCCCCTCTGCCTGGGTGAGATACTGCCGGACCTGCTGCCGGTACCGGGCGGGGTCTCCGGCGCAGAGCGCGTTGGGAATCATCAGGAACATCCCGCAGAGGCCGTACCGCTCCAGGGTGGCCTGCCCCTCCTCCCAGAGATGGTAGAAGATGCGGTCCAGCTCCGGCATGCAGGTCTCGCCCCGGAGGATGTCGTCCCGGGGGTGGTCTGTGTCCCGGGGCTGCCGGGAGATGGTGTACCGCCTCCGGGAGAGCAGCGCGTCCAGGGAGATGTCCGTCTGGAAGCCCGCACTCTCCATCTGCTGTCGCAGCTCCGGCAGGGGGAAGGCGTCTGCCGGCTCCTCCGGGGCTGCTGTGATCTCGTCCACAGAGAGCAGCCTGGCGCCCACAGGCAGTGCGGCGTTCACCACCCGGGCGGCAGTTGCCTGGGCCCTCCGGGTGCCCGCCTGCTTGGCCAGCGCCGGGTGCCAGACCGCCAGGTGCGCATTGCCGTTGGACGCCGTGAGGGAGACCCGGATCTCCCGGGCCGGGACGCTCTCATCCCAGAGGGGGATCAGATCGCCGCTGTCCAAGATACCCTCGCCGGAGATGGCGATGTTCCAGCGCTTGCCGATGCCGGAGGGGTAGTGGGTGGTGAGGTACCGCATGGCGGGGAGTGTGAGAATGCCGTCCGGGAGGCCCGTGAGCAAGGTGTTCTTCCTGCCGGCCCCGGCGGGGAGCAGGGTGAGCTCCTGGGAGGGGAAGATGGTATCGGTCCAGAGCAGAAAGTCCGGGATGGCGTGTCTGTCCCCGCCGCCGGCCAGCTGCTTTGCCAGGTCCGATTCCACCGCGGCAAAGTGTCTCCAGAGATTCTGCCGGCGGGGCTCCCAGTGGTTGAAGTGGTTGGGGTAGCTGCTGCCCAGATCGCACCCGTACTGGCTGGAATACAGAAATGGCGGGGCGGTGATGGCGGGCCGCCACTGCTCGCTCTCCCGGAAGCGCTCCTCGGCCTCCAGCAGAGAGGTGATGCCCTCGCGGTACTCTGCGTTCCCTCTCACGCCGTCCGGCGGCATGGTCTCCACTAGGCACCTGTGCAGCCTGACGTAGTCGTACTGGGCGCCGGTGGCGTTGCAGGCAGCGAGATATTCGGCCATCTCGGTGAGCTTGCCCAGGGCATTCCGCTCAAACTGCCTGTCTGGGTCCTCCGCTTCGTTCTCTACGTCTTCCTCTTCTTCGTCATCGAAATCCTGGTAGAAGGCGTCGTCATCGTCGTCCTCGAAATCCTCGTCCTCTGCGAGGCGGTCCTCCCCACTGGAGGGGTGCGAGAACAGAAAGTCCCATGGGGACGAAGGTCCATCGGATCCCCCGTCCAGCTCTTCATCGTCCATCTCGTAATCCTCGTCCTCATAGCCGAACGGGGGCGGGTCGGAGCGGAGGGTCATGGGGTGCCACTGGGACGCCAGAAACGCCCGCTCCAGGGCGGCGCGGTCCTCCGGGGAGACCTGCTCACGGGGCCGCTGGGCATCGCACTGCATCTCCCGGAGATAATCCGTTGTGCGCAGCTCGCTGTCCCAATAGAAGGTGCAGATGCGGATGCCCTCGCCGCCGGGGAGCTTCGATAGGTATTTGCGCAGCCGGTCCAGGGTGTCCCTGCTGTCCATGGACAGGAAGTCCACATAGCAGAACTGGGTGCCCTCTGCCCATCCGGTGTAGTAGACGGCATCCTCGCCGATGTTTTGCGCCAGCCTGCAGCGGAACAGGTAGAAGTCCTCCATGCACACGGCCCTGGGAATGGTGAGAAACCAGTGGCCCACGCCGTAGCGCTGCAGGGTGGCCATGGCCTTGCGGTTGCGGAGGAAATAGATCTCCTCCAGCTCCGGCAGACAGGTCTCGCCCCGGAGAATGTCTGCCCGGGGACGGGAGACCGCAGTCGGGGTGCGGGAAAACTTGTACCAGCGGTATGCCATCACCTGATCCAAGGGGATGTCCAGCTGCAGCTGCCTCTTTTGGAACCAGTCCCGCAGGGCGGGCAGCGGGATGGCATCTTCTTTGGCAGGGGCAGACTCCGCTACCGCGATCTCCTCCGCATACAGCACCACGGCAGACACGGACAGCGTCCGGTTGATCATGTGTGCGGCCAGTTCCTCCGCCAAATCGGCAAGGCCGCCGCGTGTCATCTCCGCCAGAACCGGGTGCCAGACCTGGAGAAGCACCCTGTCTGTCCCGGGGCACACCGGGCTTGGGGTCACCTGAACCAGGATGTCCTGCATCGAAATCTCCTGGCCACGGACCGTGAGGTTGTCCAGCCGCGCCTCGGGGTCGTCCAGGAGGACGGTCCAGTGCCGCCGGGCGGAGAGGGGGAGCGCATCTTTGAGATAGAGCATGGGGATCAGGGACAGTGCGCCATAGAGACAGTCCAGCAGCAGTTTCCCCCTCTCCCTGCCGCACGGCGGAGTGATGGTGGTAAAGGCGCAGGGAAGGCTGGGACCCCAGCGCCGCTGGAGCTCCGAGACAGCGCCGCTGATCTGCGCGTCATCCCCGGAGAAGGTGTCCTCCAGATCCGTGAACACGGCCCAGATCTCGGAAAACCGGGAGGCCCAGTCCCGGGGCGTGATGCAGTAGCTGTTGTAGAAGGCGCAGGTGGCCCGCAGCGCGTCCAGGGCGGGGTCCGGGATGCGCTGCAGCACCCCTGCGGCCTCCCCATACCGCAGGGACGCGCAATACAGCCTGGCCATCGCCCGGAGGAGATCCGGCGGGGGATTGGGGTCTTGGAGACAGGGGGCGAGCTCGGCGGTGTAGCGGTAGAGAAGGGCCAGATCCGGGCTCGCGCTGGGATCTGCCGCGCACTTGTCCAGATATGCCAAGGCGTCCTGCAGGGCCTTTGCCGGAAGCGGGGGCGTAGAGGCGTTCATGGGAGATGTCCCACCTTTCCATCAGAGTTGCAGCATCGTATGGGATACGGCGGAAGGGGTAAATGCGGGGGTTGGGAGAAGAACATCCCCCGGGCACCGCCGGTGCCCGGGGGATGGGATCGGCGCTCTCAGCGCTTTTTCTTGTTGTTTTTGTTGTCCCTGGCGTTCTGGGCCTTCCGCTGGGCCTTGGAGAGCTTCTTCTTGCCGTTGGGGCGGGGCGCTGTGGGGTCCGGCTCCGGGGTGGGGGCGGGCGCACAGAGGTCCTCCGGGGTGAACAGGGGCTGGAAGCTGGCCTCAAAGGCGGCGGCCGCCTCGGCATCGGGCACCGGGAAGTCCGGGACGGTGTGCTCTCGGGCGAAGTCTGCGTATTCCTCGTGGGTCTCAGAGCGCATCTGCTCGTTGGCGGTCTGCCGGATCCAGGACCGGGGCGTGCTCCGCCAGAAGAAGCCGCAGAGCCGCGGCCACCCGCCGCCCTGACTGCCGAGGGCGTACTCGTTCAGGGTGTTCAGCAGAGACTGCCCGTCCATGGAGATGAAGTCCAGATAGCAGTACTTCGTCCCCTCCGCCCAGCCGGTGAAGAAGATCTTGTCCCCCTCCGCCAGGGCGATGCGCCGCTGGAGCTGCTCCCGGTACTGGGCGGGGTCCTCCGCGCAGAGGGCGTTTGGGATCATCAGGGAGCCGGCGTAGAGGCCGTACTTCTCCAGGATGGACTGGCCTTCATCGTAGAGATGGTTGTAGATCCGCTCCAGTTCGGGCATGCAGGTCTCGCCCCGGAGGATGTCGTCCCGGGGCCGGTCCGTGTCCCGGGGCTCCCGGGTGATGCGGTACCGCCTCCGGGAGAGCAGCGCGTCCAGGGAGATGTCTGTCTGATACCCCAGAGCCTGCATCTCCCGCTGCAGCTCCGCCAGAGGGAAGGCGTCTTCCGGCTCCTCCGGGGCAGCCGTGATCTCGTCCACATAGAGCAGCCGGGCGCCCATGGGCAGCGCCTCGTTCACCGCTTGTGCGGCGAGGGCGTTGGAGATCGGGGCCTCGTCCCCGGGTGCCTCCGAGAGGGATGGGTGCCAGACGGCCAGGGACACCTTCCCGCCCTTTTCCGTGAGGGAGACCGTGGTGTCCACCAGCCGGTCCGTGAAGGCGCCCGCCCCGGAGATGGCGATGTCCCAGCGCTTGCGGTTGCCCGCGGGGCGGTGGCTGCAGAAGTACTGCATGGCCGGCAGGGTGAGAATGCCGTCCGGCAGACCGGTGAGGATGGTGTCCTTTCTGCCGGCGGCGGCCCGGTGCATGGAGACCTCCGTCACGGGAAAGACCACCTCCAGCTGCAGCAGGAAGTCTGAGGCCTTGCTCCGGTCCCGGGCGTTGGAGAGGTACTGGGCCAGGCCGTACTCCTCTGCGGAGAAGTACTTATAGAAGGCCTGGCGGCGCAGCTCCCAGGTGTGCAGGACAAAGGGGTAGTCGCTGGCGATGTCGCAGTTGTACAGGAAGGTGGTCTTCTCCTCCGAGGGGGAGACCCGGGACTTCCACCCGGCGGCGTCCCGATACCGGTCCGCTGCCATGAGCACGGAGCTCATGGCATCGCAGAGGTCCTCGTCCACGTCCAGATGCGCTGCCTTGGAGAGGGCCGTGTCCACCATGGTGTGGAGGAGGAGGTAGTTGTATGGCATGCCCGCGCTGTCCCACGCCATGACATGCTGGATGGTCTTCTGCAGCTGTTCCCGGAGGAGTTCCAGGTCCGCCTGGGCCGCTGAGCCATCGCCCTGTCCGGTCTTCCCGGTCTGGTCTGTCCAGGTCGTCTCCCGGAAGGCCCTCTCCAGGACGGCCCGTTCCGCCGGGGAGGTGAGATCCTTCGGCGGCTCCATGAGGCCAAACATCCCCTGCATCTCAATCAAATTGAACTGGCCCAGTTCCTTGGCATAGCTCAAGGTGCGCAGAGGGCTGTTCCAGTAAAAGGTACATATGTGGATGTTTCTGCCCCCGCGGCGGGCGCCGCAGTACTCGTCCACAGACCGCAGGGTGTCATAGCCGCCCAGAGAGAGGAAGTCCAGGTAGCAGTTCTGGGTGCCCTCCGCCCAACCGGTGAAGAAGATCTGATCCCCCTGGGAGGACCGGAGCTCGCTCTCCAGCCGCTGGCGGAAGGTCTGGAAGTCCTCTCCGCAGACCTTCCTGGGGATGGTGAGGAACCAGTACCCCACGCCGTACCGCTGCAGGGCGGCCATGCCTTTGTTGTCCCGGAGGAAGTAGATCTGCTCCAGCTCCGGCATGCAGGTCTCGCCCCGGACGATGTCCGCCCGGGGGCGGGAGACGCTGGTGGGGGTGCGTGTGAAGGTGTATCTCCGCCGCTCCAGCAGCTTCGGCATGGGGACATCCGGGTCCATGTCGTGGTCCATAAACCACAGAGACAGATCGGAGAGCGGCAACGTCTTCTCAGATGGGGCGGGCTTTCCCGCGGAGACGGTGCCCACATGGAGGGCATAGGCCGCCGGCGGGACCGCCATGGACGCCAGCGAACGGGCCCAGTCCGCTGCCGCCGCATCGGATTGCGCCTTGGCGATCTGCCCCAGGGCGGGGTGCCAGAGGGTGAGGTCCACCCTGGAGTCCAGCACGGAGAAGGCTGCGGGGGTGATGCGCACCTGGATCTCTTTGGCGGGGACGGTCTCCTCGCCGATGATAAAGCTGCCGTTGTATGTCTCATCCGCTGCCAGACACACATTCCAGTGCCGGGAGACCGTGCTGGGCGCGTGCTTTCCCAGATAGAGCATGGGCACCAGGGAGAAGATGCCGTCCGGGTTGCCCAGGCAGAGGATCCCCGGCTCATCGTGCCAGGGGAGGGTGATCGCCAGCTGGCGGGTGGGAAAATAGGGGTCCAGCTGGTCCCGGAGGGCGTTCATGGCCTGGAGCGCATCGGAGTCCTTGCCCCGGAGCAGGGCCTTCTCCTGGGCCAGGAAGATGCCCCAGATGGTCTTCTGCCGGGAGACCCAGTGGTTGGAGGGGACGAAATAGCTGCTGAAAAAGTCGTTGTTCACCCGCATCTCGTTGTAGGTGAGATCCTGGTACCCCAGCAGCACTGCGGCGGACTCCGCATACCGCATGCTCTCAAAGTAGAGCTGCGCCACGGTGCCGGTGAGGTCTGCGGGGATGTGGCTGTCCTGGAGATGGGGGGTGAGGACGGCGAGATAGCGGTGCATCCGGGGAAAGTCCGGCTGGACACTCACATCGGAGGTGAGCTTGTCCAGATAGGCCCGGGCCTCCTGCAGGGTTCGCGCTACCTCGTTGGGGACATTTGCTTTCACGGGGCTTCCCGCCTTTCCATTGGTCTGCTTGCTCTCATGATACCGGTTGGGGGAGGCGGTGTCAAGGAGAGAAGTCTGCGGGGTCCGAGATTTTTGGAAAAACCCATCCCCCGAACGCCAGACGTCCGGGGGATGGGGACATGCGCTCAGCGCTTTTTCTTGTTTTTCTTGCCGCTCTTGTTTTTCTTGCTGTTCTTAGCCTTCCGCTTGGCTTTGGAAGGCTTCTTCTTCCCGTGTGTGAGGATCTTGGCTGTCTGTGTGGCTGCCGGCTGGGGGGCGCTGTCCTCCGGCTGTTCCGGGGCCTCTTCCTCTTCCTCGTCTTCCTCGTCTTCCTCGTCCAGCGGCGCCAGGGACCGCAGGTAGCGTTCAAAGGCATCGTTCAATCGGGCCACATCGCTGCTGTGAGACAGCCTGTCTAGATATCCGTCCAGTTCCCCATCGTCCTCATACTCGTCCTCGTCCTCGTCCCAGCCATCGCCCTCGTAGCCGAAGGGGACAAACTCCCGGGAGGGCACATGGTGCCACTGGGTCTCCCGGAAGGCCTGCTCCAGTTTGGCCCGTTCCTCCGGGGAGACCTGCTCTTGGGGCGGCTGTGTGGGGTTGAACTGGATCTCCCTCTCGTAATCCGCGGTGCGCAGAACGCTGTTCCAATAAAAGGAGCAGATGCGGATGTCCTCGCCCCCGGGGAGCGTCTGGAAGTAGGTGTGCAGGGTGTTCAGGGCGGCTTTGCCATCCACGGACAAAAAGTCCACATAGTTGTACCGGGTGCCCTCCGCCCAGCCGATGAGGTACGTGCTGCCGTTCGCCATATGGTAGGCCAGCCTGCAGCGGAACTGGTAGAAGTCCTTCCCGCACACCGCCTTGGGGATGGTGAGAAACCAGTAGCCCATGCCGTAGCGCTGCAGGGTGGCCATGGCCTTGCGGTTGCGGAGGAAAGTGATCTCCTCCAGCTCCGGCATGTAGGTCTCACCCCGGAGAATGTCTGCCCGGGGGCGGGGGACATCGGTGGGGGTGCGGGTATAGCGGTATCCGCGGTATGCCATGACCTGGTCCATGGGGATGTCCAGGGGCAGCTGCCTTGCCTGGAACCAGTCCCGCATTTGAGACAGCGGGATCCCATCGCCCGCGGCGGGCGGCCGCTGGGCCAAGGTGATCTGCTCCACATAGAGCACCGTTGCGGTGGAGGAGAGGGCGCGGTTTACCAGATGCGTGGCCAGGTCTATGGCGAGGTCTGTGGGGTCTGCGCTGGCCATTTTTGCCAGAATCGGGTGCCAGAGCTGAAACCGCACCCGGTTGGTCCCGGGATACAGCGGGCTGGGGAGGACCTGGACCAGCACGTCCTGGACCCGCAGCTGCTGCCCCTGCAGCGCGAACCCGTTCATGCGGACCGTCTGGTCGTCCAGGAGCAGAGACCAGCGGTAGACCGGCACGGAGCCCTTTAGATAGAGCATGGGGATCAGGGAGAAGACCCCGTGGAGGTTGGACAGCAGGATCTTCCCCCTCTCTCTGCCGTACGGGGGAGCGGTCATGGCAAACGAGGAGGGAAATAGGGGGCCCCAGTCCTTCTGGAGCTGAGACAGGGCGGCGCTCACCTGGGCACTGTCCCCGGAGAGGTCCTGCTCCAGGGACAGAAAGGCATGCCAGATCTCGCCGAACCGGAGCGCCCAGTCCCGGGGCGTGGTGTAGTAGGCGCTGTGGAAGTCGCAGAGGGCCCGCATCTCGTCCAGCGCGGGGTCCTCCAGGCGCTGCAGGGCCTCGGCGGCCTCCGCGTAGCGCATGGACGCAAAATACAGCCTGGCCATGGTGCGGACCAGCTCCGGGGAGGCGCTGGCATCGTAATGGGGGGCGAGGTCTGCGATGGAGCGGTGGAGCAGGGCGAAGTCCTGCGCCTCCACGGGACCTGCGGCCAGCTGGTCCAGGCAGGCCTGGGCCTCCTGCAGGGAGACCGCAAGGGATTTGGGTTGGAAGGTTAGCACGGGCTGTCCCGCCTTTCTGTGTTCGGTGTTGCCAGGGGATGCGCCGGGGGCTCTCAGCGCTTTTTCTTGCCGTTCTTGTTGTTGCCGTTCTTGTTGTTGGCCTGGCCGCTTTGGGCCCGCCGCTGGGCTTTGGACAGCTTCTTTTTGCCGCCGGCGGGGGCCTGGGGTGCGGCTGCCGGGGCGGGGACATCGGCGGGCCTGGGGGCGCAGAAGTCCTCGGGGACAAAGGTCCGCTGGAAGCTCATCTCCAGCTCCGCCTCCGCCATGATGTCCGGCGCGGGGCGGTCCGGCTCCAGGTGGTCTTTCGCGTAGGCGGCGTAGTGCTCCGGGCTATCGGGCAATATCTGCCGCAGGGCGTCCACCCGGACCCAGGGCAGGGGCTTGCTGTTCCAGTAAAAGGTGCTGAACCGCAGGTCCCTGCCGCCGGGGTTGCTGAGGGCGTACTCGTTCATGGTCTGGAGAAGGGCGCGCCCGTGCATGGAGATGAGGTCCAGGTAGCAGTACTGGGTGCCCTCCGCCCAGCCGGTGAAGAACACCTTGTCCCCCTCCGCCTGGGTGAGATAGCGCTGGAGCTGCTGCCGGTACCGGGCGGGGTCTCCGCCGCAGAGGGCGTTGGGGATCATCAGAAACAGGGCGGAGAGGCCGTGGCGCTCCAGGATGATCTGTCCCTCCTCCCAGAGGTGGTTATACAGGAAGTCCAGCTCCGGCATGCAGGTCTCGCCCCGGAGGATGTCGTCCCGGGGCCGTCCGGTGTCCTTCGGCGCCCGGGCGATGGCGTACTTTCTCCGGGCCAGCAGCGTGTCCAGGGAGACGTCCGGGAGATAGCCCCGGTCCCGCATCTGCCGGGGGAGCTCCGCCAGGGGAAAGGCGTCCTCCGGCTCTTCCGCGGCGGCCGAGATGTCCTCCACGTAGAGCAGCCGGGCGCCCAGGGGCAGCGCTCGGTTTACCAGCTGTACGGCGGCGTTTTTCGCCCCCTGGGGGTCGCTGCGGGCCACCTCCGCCAGCTGCGGGTGCCAGAGGGACAGGGAGACGGTCCCCGCCCGGTCCCAGAGGGAGACCTGGTATGCGGAGAGAGGGCCTCTCCCATCGCCCGCCGCCAGAAGAGACGGATCCCCCGCGGAGACGGTGATGTCCCAGCGTTTGCCAAGGCTCGCCGGATAGTGGCTCGTGAGGTAGAGCATGGCCGGGAGGGTGAGAAATCCCCCGGGGAGGCCTGTCTGAAGGACGTCCTTACCCCCGCCGCCCCGGCACAGGAGGAGCTCCTGGGAGGGGAAGAGGGCGTCTGTCTGCCGCTGGAAGGTGAGCACGGCGGCCTGATCGGCGCCCTCGGGGATGGCCTGGGCCAGGTCTGACGCGGCCACTGCAAACAGCCTCCAGAACGTCTGCCGCCGGGCCTCCCACTGGAACAGCCCATCCGGGTACATGCTGCCGAAGCGGCACCGGTACAGGTGCTCCCTCTGCTGCGCGGACTCCTTGACCCGCGCCAACCACTTTGCCGCCTCGTGGAACCGCTCCATGGTGTGGAGAACGGTGGCCAGGCTCTCGCAGAACAGCGAGCCCGCGTCCGGGGCGTCGTCCGTGGGAAGCGCCCGCTGCAGCTTCTCGTGGATTTTGGAGAAGTCGTAGGGGGTGTTGGCGTTGTCGCAGGCGAGGATGTAGGACATGGCATCCTCCAGCTCGCCCGTGGAGATGTCGTAGGAGGAGGCGTTGTCTATGTCCCAACTGGGCGCCCCGTCCCGCTTCTCCCACCGGGTCTCCCGGAAGGCCCGCTCCAGCGCGGCACGCTCCTCCTCCGAGACCTGCTCTCTGGGCGGCTCTTTGGCGTGGAAATCCTGCGCCGCCGTCTCCTGTGGGACGTCCGCCGTACGGGGGACGCTGTTCCAGTAAAAGGTAGCGATGCGCACCTCCCCGCCGCCGGGGATGTCCTCCAGGTACTGCTGCAGGACGTTCAGCGCGGCGGCGCTGGACAGGGAGAGAAAGTCGATGTAGTAGTTCCGGGTGCCCTCCGCCCAGCCGGTGAAGCAGACGGCATCGTGCTCATCCAGCCGGAGCGCTACGATGAGCTCCTCCCGGAAGAACGGAAAGTCCCCGCCGCAGACGTGCTTGGGGACGATGAGAAACCAGTACCCCACGCCGTAGGCCTGGAGGGCGGCGAGCCCCGCGGTGCTCCGGAGAAAATAGATCTGCTCCAGCTCCGGCATGCAGGTCTCGCCCCGGAGGATATCCGCCCTCGGCCGGGGACTGTCCACCGGCTCCCGGGTGAAGGCGTAGACCCGGTGGCGGAACAGCTGCTCCAGGGGGATGTCCGGCGCCATGCCGTTTTGCTGGAACCAGAGGCCCAGGCGGTCCAGGGGGACGGCCTCCTCCCTTGCAAACGGCGCCTCGGCCACGGAGACACGCCCCACGTACAGGGCGGCGGCTGCTGCGGGCAGATTTCGGGACAGGAGGTAGTCCGCCAGGAATTCCCCCTCCGAGCGGGCCGCCTGCACCGCATCCTGCAGCAACGGGTGCCAGAGCTCCAGGTCCACCATGGGGCCCACATGGAAGAGGGTGCTGTTGGACACCCGCACCTGGATGTCCGCGGAATACAGCGGCTTGTCCAGCACCTTTGCGGATTCCAATGTCACCTCGGGGTCGTCCAGGAGGATGTCCCAGTCCGCCGTAAGGTCCTCCGGCTTGTGCTTGAGGAGGTACAGCATGGGGAACAGGGAGTAGATCTTGTCCGGGTTGCCTAGGAGAAGGAAGCCCCGCTCCCCCGCCTCTCCCCCCACGGTGACGAGATGGGTGGGGAAGCAGTGCGCCAGCGGATCCCGCAGCAGCTCCACCGTGTTGTCCGGCGTGAGCTGCGGCAGGGCCGCCCGGACGGTGTCCCAGATCTCGTCCTGCCGGGAGCGCCAGTCCCGGGAGCCGGTGCAGTACCCGCTGGAGAAGTCGCAGGAGCGGCGCAGGCCGTCGAGGCCGGGGTCCTGGACCCGCTGGGAGGTCACGGCGGCGTCCTGATACCGCTGCAGCGCGAAATAGAGGTGGGCCGTGGTGCGGATGAGGTTCCCGGACACCTTGGCATCGTAGAGATGGGGGGAGAGGGCGGTGAGGTATCTGTGGAGCTGGGCGTAGTCCGGCTGCAGCCCGGGCTCCGCGGCCAGGCGGTCCAGATAAGCCTGGGCCTCTCGGACGGTGTTGGCCAGTTCTCGCTTTTCTGTTGTGTTCAAAAGGGCACCACGCCTTTCCCTTGGTGTGCATAGGGGTATTGTAGAGGGCGAGGGCTGCGGTGTCAAGGCGCGGGAGGGACAGGATTCCGCCCTTTTTGGGAAAAACGCCCCCGGACACCTCGCGGTGTCCGGGGGCGGGACGCGCTCAGCGCTTGTTCTTTTTGTTCTTCCCGCTCTTGTTGTTCTGGTTGGCCTGGCCGCTCTGGGCCTTCCGCTGGGCCTTGGACAGCTTCTTCTTTCCCGCCGCCGGTTTCTGGGGCGCCGGCGCGGGGGCCGCAGAAGGCTTGGGGGCACAGAGATCTGCGGGGGTGAACAGGGGCTGGAAGCTGGCCTCGAATGCGGAGACGGCCGCGGCATCGGGCACCGGGAAGTCCGGGTAGGGGTGCTCTCTGGCGAAGCGGTCCAGATCCTCCTGCCGCTCCGGCATCAGCTTCGCCTGGGCCTCCGTCCTGATCCAGGTGTGGGGCTTGCTGTTCCAGAAAAAGGAGATGAACCGCAGATCCCTGCCGCCGGGGTTGCCGAGGGCGTATTCGTTCAGCGCCGCCAGGGTGGACCGGCCGTACATGGTGATGAGGTCCAGGTAGCAGTACTCGGTGCCCTCCGCCCAGCCGGTGAAGAACACCTTGTCCCCCTCCGCCAGGGTGAGGTATTGCTGGAGCTGCCGCCGGTACCGGGCGGGATCGCCCTGGCAGAGCCGGTTGGGGATCATCAGGGAGAGGGCGGCGAGGCCGTGGCGCTCCAGGATGGTCTGCCCCTCCTCGAAGACGCGGTTGTAGATCCGCTCCAGCTCCGGCATGCAGGTCTCGCCCCGGAGGATGTCGCTGCGGGGCCGGCCGTTGTACTTTCCCTCCCGGGTGATGGCATAGCGCCGGCGGGAGAGCAGCGTGTCCAGGGGGATGTCCGGCAAATAGCCCCGGTCCCGCAGCTGCCGCCACAGTTCCGGCAATGGGAAGGCGTCCTCCGGCGCCTCCTCGGCCACTGTGATGTCTGAGACGTAGAGCAGCCGGGCGCCCAGGGGCAGCGAGACATTCACCAGCCGGACGGCTGTGTGCTCGGCGTGTTCGGCGCTGTCCCGGGCGAGCGCCGCGAGAGAGGGGTGCCAGAGGGCCAGGGAGACCGCCCCATCGTGATCCTGAAGGGAGACCTGGATGTCCCAGGTGGACAGCGCCTGATCCTCGAGAAAGGTGGATTCCCAGGGGGCTTTGTCCCAGGAGAGCGAGAGGTTCCAGCGCCTGCCGATGCTGGCCGGGTGGTGGCCTGCGAAATACAGCAGGGCCGGTAGGGTGAGGATGCCGCCGGGAAGGCCGGTGAGGAGCGTGCACTTCTCGTCCTCCTCGTCTTGAAACAGGAGGACCTCATGGCCGGGAAAGACCGCATTCGTCTGGTCCGTGATGTCTCCCTCTGCGCCCACTCCGCCGCCACCCTCCGCCAGCACCTGCGCCAGTTCGGACTCCGCCCGGGTGAACCACTTCCAGAAGTCCTGGCGGCGGAGCTCCCACGGGTGCAGCTCGTTGGGGTAGTCGCTGCCGATGTCGCAGGAGTAGAGATGGGTGGTGCGCCTATCGGAGGGCGGGGTGCGCCGCGCCCACTTTGCGCTCTCCCGGTACCGCTCCAGGGGGATGAGAATGGTGCTGATGCGCTCGCAGAAGGCCTCCGGTGCGTCCGGGGCATCGTCTGCAGGCAGGAGCATCTCCGCGGCGCCGACGAGATCGGGATAGTCGTAGGGGATGCCGGACATCTCGAAGCGGGTGATGCTGTTGATCAGCCGGTCCAGCATCTTCACGGCCTCCTCGTAGGGGGAGGTGCCATCGGTATCCCAGTCCGCGTCCGCATCGGTCTCCTCCCACCGGGTGTCCCGGAAGGCCTGCTCCAGCCTGGCCCGGTCTGCCTCGGAGACCTGGTCCGCGGGCGGGTCCGCAGGGCCAGGGCTTGCCTTTCTCTGCCGGTCCAGCTCCGCCAGATGCCCGATCTCCTTGTCCAGGTTCACGGTGCGGGGGACGGCGTTCCAATAAAAGCTGGAGATGCGGATGTCCTCGCCGCCGGGAATCTCCTTGAAATAGATCAGCAGGGTGCGCAGCACGGAGATGCCGGAGAGGGAGAGAAAGTCCAGGTACCAGTTGCAGGTGCCCTCCGCCCAGCCGGTGAAGCAGACGGTGTCCCCCTCCTCCTCCCGGACGTTCTGGATCAGGGCATCCCGGAAGGCGGGGAAGTCCTCGCCGCAGACCGATCTGGGCACGATGAGGAACCAGTACCCCACGCCGTACCGCTGGAGGGCGGCCATGCCCTTGCCGTCCCGGAGAAAATAGATCCCCTCCAGCTCCGGCATGCAGGTCTCGCCCCGAAGAATATCCGCCCTCGGCCGGGGGACGTCCGCCGGCGCCCGGGTGAAGGCGTACAGCCTGTGGGAAAGGACCATCTTCAGGGAGAGATCCGGGCCCATGTCGTGGTCCAGAAACCAGGATTCCAGCGCGGTGAGGGGTACGGTCTCCTCATCCGGGCCAAACGGCGCATCTGCCAGGGTGATCTCGCCGGTATAGGCGGCGGTTACGGTGGCGGGAAGGATGATGCGCACCATGTGGTTTAAGACGTCTTCCGCCAGGTCCCCGAGCTCCTCGTACTCCGCACTGTCCAGGTGCAGCAGGGGCTGCAGTGCCGGGTGCCAGAGCGCCAGGTCCACCTTTGGCCCCACATGGAACCCTGGGCTGGGGGTGATGCGCACCGCGATCTCCCGCACCGGCACCTTCTGGTCCAGCACCATCATGTCCCCCAGAGAGACCTCCGTGTCGTCCGGGGAGATGTCCCAGCGGGCCGAGACCTCCTCCGGGATGTGCTCGAGCAGGTAGGAGATGGGAAACAGGGAGTAGATGCCGTCCGGGTTGCCCAGAAGGACCAGCCCCTCCGCATCCGCCTCCTCGTAGGGGATGATATCTACAGGACCGGCGGGGAAGTACGGCATCCAGGCCTTCCGCAGTTCCCGGGCCTTTTGGGCCACGTTGGTAGAGGTGAGGCCGGACGCCCTGTCCCGCAGGATCTCCCAGATCTTCTCCTGCCGGTCTTCCCAGTCCAGAAAGCTGACGAAGTAGCCACTGTGGAAGTCTGAGAGGGCCTGCATGGCGTTGCAGTTGGGGTCCTTGAGGCGCTCTAACAGCTCCAGGGCCTCCTGGTACCGCTCGGCCTGGAAGCACAGCCTGGCCGCGGTGCGGACCAGGTCCGGGGAGACCTGGGGTTCGCTGAGGGCGGGAGTGAGGGCGTTGAGGTAGCCCTGGAGCCGCGGCAGGTCCGGCTCATGTACCGCGGCCTCGGGGAGGGCGTCCAGATACGCCATGGCCTCCTGGAGGACGGCTGTGCGCTCTCTCTTTTCGGATGGGTTCAATGGGCATTCCGCCTTTCTGTGGGATCAGTCCGCCCCCCGGATCCCCAACCGGGGAGAGAGGCTTAAGAGGGCTGGATCTGGATTCTGCCGGCTTTGGCGGGAATGGCGGGCAGCCACTGGACACGGGGGTCCGGGGGCTGCGCACAGCGCTTCTTCAGCGCTTTTTCTTCCCGTTCTTGCCGTTCTTGTTGTTCTGGTTGTTCTGGCTGTTCTGGGCCTTTCGCTGGGCCTTGGACAGCTTCTTTTTCCCCACAGCGGGTTTCTGGGGCGCCGGCGGGGGCGCCTCCGCGGGCTTTGGGGCGCAGAGGTCCTCCGGGGTGAACAGGGGCTGGAAGCTGGCCTCGAATGCGGAGACGGCCGCGGCATCGGGAACCGGAAATTCCTTGGCCATGTGCGCCCTGGCGAAGCGGGGCATGTCCTCCGGCCGCTCAGACACCAGGTTTGTCTGGGTATCTACGAGGTCCCAGGACCGCGGGGTGCTGTCCCAATAGAAGGCGCTGAACCGCAGCTCGCTGCCGCCGGGGTTGCTGAGGGCGTACTCGTGCAGCTTGTCCAGGAGAGACCTGCCGTGCATGGAGATGAGGTCCAGGTAGCAGTACTCGGTGCCCTCCGCCCAGCCGGTGAAGAACACCTTGTCCCCCTCCGCCAGGGTGAGGTACCGCTGCAGCTGCTGCCGGTACTGGGCGGGATCGCCCTGGCAGAGCCGGTTGGGGATCATGAGAAACAGGGCGGCGAGGCCGTGGCGCTCCAGGACGGTCTGCCCCTCCTCGTAGATGCGGTTGTATATCCGCTCCAGCTCCGGCATGCAGGTCTCGCCCCGGAGGATGTCGCTGCGGGGCCGGCCGTTGTACCGGCCCTCCCGGGTGATGGCATAGCGCCGGCGGGAGAGGAGCGTGTCCAGGGGGATGTCTGTCCGATACCCCCGGGCCTGCATCTGCTGCTGCAGCGCCGGCAGTGGGAAGGCGTCCTCCGGCTCCTCTGGGGCCACCGTGATGTCTGATACGTAGAGCAGCCGGGCGCCGATGGGCAGCGCGGCATTTACCAGCCGTGCCGCCCCTTTTTTGGCCTCTTTGGCACTGTCCTGGGCGATTTCCGCGAGACTTGGGTGCCAGAGGGCCAGAGAGACCGTCCCGGCCAGATCCCGGAGGGAGACCTGGACGTCCTGGACGGAGAGGATCTCGTCCTGGACGGGGATCACTTTCAGGGGAGCGCCGTCCCAGGAGACGGCGATGTTCCAGCGCCTGCCCACATTGCCGGGATAGTGGCTGGCAAAGTATAGCAGGGCCGGCAGGGTGACGATGCCGCCGGGCAGTCCGGTGATGTAGGTGTACTTCTTGTCCCCCCTGTCTCCGAACATAATGGCCTCATGGGTGGGAAAGACCACGGAGGCCTGATCGTAAAAGACCTCCAGTTTCTCCGATACGATGCCGTCCAAGAGGGACTGCAGCAGGTCTGGCTCGGCGGCGGTGAACTGCTTCCAGTACGTCTGCCGGCGGGGCTCCCACTGGTTGAGCCCGTAGGGGTAGTCGCTGCCCACGGCGCAGGTGTAGAGGCGGGAGGTCCGCTCGTCCGAGGGCGGGGTGCGGGATGCCCACTTTGCGCTCTCCCGGTACCGCTCCAGGGAAATGAGAACGCTGCTCAGGTAGTCGCAGAAGACCTCGGGGGCGTCCGGGGCGTCGTCCTCGGGGGTCACCTCCTCCACGGTGCCGCTGAGATCGGCGAAGTTGTACGGCGTGTCCGTCATGTCGCACAGCGTGAGGTACTGCACCGCTTCCTTCAGCAGTTCCACGGACTCGTCGTAGGGAGAGGAGCCATCGATGTCCCAGTCCGCGTCCGCATCGGTCTCCTCCCACCGGGTCTCCCGGAAGGCCTTCTCCAGCTTGGCCCGGCCCTTCTCCGAGACCTGGTCCCGGGGCGGGTCCGCGGGGACAGAGCCCGCCTCCATCGGCTGGCCCAGATGTGCCTGTTTCTTTGTCTCTTTGGCGTAGTCCAGGGTGCGGGGGACGGCGTTCCAGTAGAAGCTGGAGATGCGGATGTCCTCGCCGCCGGGGAGGTCCTTGCAGTAGATCTGCAGGGTGCGCAGCGCGGAGATGCCGGAGAGGGAGAGAAAGTCCAGGTAGCAGTTGCGGGTGCCCTCCGCCCAGCCGGTGAAGCAGACGGTGTCCCCCTCCTCCTCCCGGACCGCCTGGATCAGGGCATCCCGGAAGGCGGGAAAGTCCTCGCCGCAGACCTTTTTGGGGACGATGAGGAACCAATAGCCCACGCCGTACCGCTGGAAGGCGGCCACGCCCTTGCCATTGCGGAGAAAATAGATCTCCTCCAGCTCCGGCATGCAGGTCTCACCCCGGAGAATATCCCCCCGGGGCCGGGAGACCATCCCCGGCTCCCGGGTGAAGGCATACACCCGGTGATGCAGGGCCCGCTTCAGGGAGAAATCCAGGCACAGGTCCCGGTCCTCGAACCAATCCTCCAGCGCGGTGAGGGGGATGGTCTCCTCCTGGGGGCCAAACGGCCTGTCTGCCACAGAGATCTTGCCCACATAGAGGGCGGCGATATCGGCGGGAAGGAACAGGACCATGATGTGGTTCAGGATATCTGCCGCCGCTTTCCCGTGATCCAGGGGCAGCACGGCCTGCAGCGCCGGGTGCCAGAGCGCCAGGTCCATCTTGGGGCCCACATGGAACCCTGTGCTGGGCGTGATGCGCACTGCGATGTCCTCCAGCGGCATCTCCTGGCCCTGTACCGTGATTTCCCCCACAGAGACATCCGGGGCCTCCATGGAGATGTTCCAGTCCTCCGAGATCTCCTCCGGGATGTGATCCAGGAGGTACAGCATGGGAACCAGGGAGTAGATGCCGTCCGGGTTGCCCAGAAGGACCATCCCCTCCAGATCGTCGTCCTCCTCGAAGGGGACAATGCTCATATGGCCTGTGGGGAAAAACGGTTCCCAGGCCCGTGCCAGATTCTCGGCCCTCTTGCCCGCCTTTGCAGCCGCGGGATCAGATATTGTGTCCCGAAAGATCTCCCAGATCTTCGCCTGCCGGTCTTCCCAGTCCAGAAAGCTGGCGAAGTACCCGTTGTGGAAGTCTGAGAGGGCAAGCATGCAGTTTTGGCCTGGGTCCTTGAGGCGCTTCAGCAGCATCAGGGCCTCCTGGTACCGCTCGGCCTGGAAATACAGCCTGGCCACGGTGCGGACCAGGACCGGGGAGACCCGGGGTTCGCCGAGGGCGGGGGTGAGGGCGTTGAGGTAGCGCTGGAGCCGCGGCAGGTCCGGCACATGTACGGCGTCCTCGGGGAGGGCGTCCAGATACGCCACGGCCTCCTGGAGGGCGGCTGTGCGCTTGCTCTTTTCGGATGATTTCAATGGGCATTCCGCCTTTCTGTGGGATCAGCACAGCCCCTGGACACGGGGCGTCCGGGGGCTGTGCACAGCGCTTTTTCAGCGCTTTTTCTTCCCGCTCTTGCCGTTATTATTTTTCTGATTGTTCTTGGTGTTCTGGCTGTTCTGGGCCTTCCGCTGGGCCTTGGACAGCTTCTTCTTGCCCGCCGCCGGCCGCTGGGGCGCCGGTGCGGGCGCCTCCGGGGGCTCGGGGGCGCAGAAGTCCTCCGGGGCGAACAGGGGCTGGAAGCTCATCTCCAGCTCCGCTGCCGCCGCCACATCGGGGGCGGGGAAGTCCGGGGAGAGGTGCGCCTTGGCGAAGGAGACAAACTTGTCCGGGCTGTCTGTGGAGAGGTCCGCGTTGTCCTCGGAGATCCAGTGCAGGGGCCTGCAGTTCCAGTAAAAGCTGCTGAACCGCAGATCCCGCCCGCCGGGGTTGCTGAGGGCGTACTCGTTCAGCCTGTCCAGAAGCTCTGTGCCGTGCATGGAGATGAGGTCCAGGTAGCAGTACTCCGTGCCCTCCGCCCAGCCGGTGAAGAACACCTTGTCCCCCTCCGCCTGGGTGAGATAGCGCTGGACCTGCTGCCGGTACCGGGCGGGGTCTCCCTGGCAGACCTGGTTGGGGATCATGAGAAACGCGGCGTAGATGCCGTGGCGCTCCAGAGTGACCTGCCCCTCCTCGGAGAGGCGGAAATAGATGCGCTCCAGCTCCGGCATGCAGGTCTCCCCCCGGAGGATGTCGCTGCGGGGCCGGCCGTTGTATTTGCCCTCCCGGGTGATGGTATAGCGCCGGCGAGAGAGGAGCGTGTCCAGGGGAATGTCCGGCAGATAGCCCCGCTCCCGCATCTGAGACCGCAGTTCCGGCAGCGGGAAGGCGTCCTCCGGCGCCTCTGCGGCAACGGAGATGGCCTCCACATAGAGAAGGCGTGCCCCCATGGGCAGCGCGGTGTTCACCAGCCGCACGGCCGCCGCCTGGGCTGCGGCCTGGCCCTCCTGGGTGAGCTCCGTGAGATACGGGTGCCAGAGGGCCAGGGAGACCGTCCCGGCCTGATCCCGGAGAGAGACCTGGACGTCCCGGGTGGAGATCTTTTGGTCCAGTATGGGGACAGACTCCCAGGGGGCGCCGTCCCAGGAGACGTTGATGTCCCAGCGCCTTGCGATGTTGGCCGGGTAGTGGCGCACAAGGTACAGCATGGCCGGCAGGGTGAGAATGCCGCCGGGGAGGCCGGTGAGCAGGGCATTCCTGCCGCCTCCCTGGGGGTGGAACAGGACGGCCTCGTGGTATGGGAAGGCCAGGTCCGCCAGGAGGTTGTACTCGTGCAGCACAGTTGAGTCCCCGCCGCCGGTGATGCTGGCGGCGATGTCCTGCTCTGCGGCGGCAAACTGCTTCCAGAAGGCCTGGCGGCGGTCCTCCCACTGGTGATCCGCGGGGAGAGAGCTGCCGATCTCGCAGGCATACAGCCGGGCAGCTTTGGAGTCGTCATCCTGCACCCGCGCCATCCACTTTGCGCTCTCCTGATGCCGCCCCAGCACCAGCAGAAGGGTGCTCAGCTGCACGCAGAAGAAGTTGTCCGCATCCGGGGCATCGTCCTGGGGCAGGATCTGCTGGATGGCGGCCTGGAGGATGGAGTAGTCGTAGGGGGCGTCAGACCGATCGCAGGAGACGATATACAGGGAGGTGGCCCGCAGCAGGTCCGTGGCGTGCTCGTAGGGGGAGACCACCTCCACGGCCCAGTCCGCCTCACCCTCCTGCTTCTCCCACTGGGTCTCCCGGAATGCCTTCTCCAGGGCGGCCCGGCTCTTCTTCGAGACCTGCTCCTTGGGGGGCGCCGCGGCCTCGGGGTCCTGCCGGATCTGCGCCACCGCCTGGGCCTGCTTTTCCAGCTCTTTGGGGGCGTCCACCGTGCGGGGGACGGCATTCCAGTAGAAGGTGGAGATGCGGACGTCCTTGCCGCCGGGGAGGTCCTGGAGGTACCGCTGCAGGGTGCGCAGGGCGGAGAGATTGGAGAGGGAGAGAAAGTCCAGGTACCAGTTGCGGGTGCCCTCCGCCCAGCCGGTGAAGCAGATGGTGTCCTTCTCCTGCTCCAGCACCGCTTTGATGAGGGCGTCCCGGAAGGCGGGGAAGTCCTCGCCGCAGACCTTTCTGGGGACGATGAGAAACCAGTGGCCCACCCCGTACCGCTGGAAGGTGGACAGCCCCTTGCCGTCCCGGAGGAAATAGATCTCCTCCAGCTCCGGCATGCAGGTCTCCCCCCGGGTGATGTCCCCCCGGGGCCGGGAGACCATCACCGGCTCCCGGGTGAAGGAGAACACCCGGTACCGCAGCAGCCGGTCCAGCCGGATGCCCGGACCGATGTCCTCGTCCTCCAGCCAGGACTCCAGCTCGTCCAGCGCTATGGTGTCCTCCTCGTCCTCGTCCAGCGGCTGCTCGGCCACGGAGATGTGGTTCACGCAGAGGGTGAACTGCTCGGTGGGGAGGGTGATGCAGACCAGGTGCTCCGCCGCAGTCTGTGCCAGCCAATCCGGGTCCTCCTCCATCATGTCCTGCAGCACCGGGTGCCAGAGTTCCAGGTCCACCTTGGACTCCGGGAGATATCCCGGGGCGGGGGTGATGTGCACCAGGACCTCCTCCAGGGGCAGTCTCCTCCCCTCGAACAGAATGCTCTCCAGTGCAATCGGCGGGGCATCCAGAGACACGCCCATGGGACCCGGCAAGTCTTTCGGCGCATGCCTGAAGAGGTAGTTCATGGGGAAGAGGGAGTAGACGCCGTCCGAGACGCCCAGGAAGACGGTGCCGCTCTCGCCGCGCTCCCCGGGGATGATGTCGAAAAACTCAGAGGGGAGAAGGTGGTCCAGGGATTTTCGCAGCTCCCCCATGTTCTCCAGGGAGAGGGTGGGCATGGCATCCCGGAAGATGGACCAGAACGCCTCCTGCCGGGCGGCCCAGTCCCAGGGCTCGGCGTAGTAGGCGCTGTAGAAGTCGGCCTGGGCCAGCAGGTCCGGGATGGTGTGGCCCCGGAGACGCCGCAGGAGCACGGCCGCCTGCTGATACTGCTTTGTCTCAAAGTACAGCCTGGCCACCAGGCGGACGATGTCCGATGGGGTTTGGCTTGCACTGCAGCAGTGCTCCAGGTTGGTGAGACAGCGGTGCAGGAGGGCGTAGTCCGGTGTGCCGCCGGGATCGCGCTCCAGCTTCTCCAGGGCGTCCTGGGCCTCCTCTACGGCCTGTGCCAGCCATTTTGCTCTCTTGTGTGGTGATGGCAAGAAAATTCACGCCTTTCTGTTGGTTCTGCCTGCCCCCATAATACCCCGCCGGGGGAGGCGGTGTCAAGGAGAATTGGGAAGAGGGCGCCCCCGGACACCAGGGTGTCCGGGGGCGGGTGGCATGATCGCGTTTGTTTCGGCTCAGTGCTTCTTCTTGTTGTTGTCCTTGGCGTTCTGGGCCTTCCGCTGGGCCTTGGACAGCTTCTTTTTCCCCACAGCGGGCCTCTGGGGCGCCGGCGCCGGGGCCTCCGCGGGCTTGGGGGCACAGAGGTCCTCCGGGGTGAACGCTGGCTGGAAGCTGGCCTCCAGCGCGGCGATGGCCGCGGCATCGGGCACCGGGAAGTCCGGGACGGCGTGGTCCTTGGCAAAGCGGACGAAATCCTCCGGCCGCTCAGACACCAGATCTCCCTGGACGTCTTCGATGACCCAGGACCGGGGGGTGCTGTTCCAGAAGAATGTGCTGAACCGCAGCTCCCTGCCCCCGGGGTTGCCGAGGGCGTACTCGTTCAGCGTGCCCAGAAGGGCCCTGCCGTGCATGGAGATGAGGTCCAGGTAGCAGTACTCGGTGCCCTCCGCCCATCCGGTGAAGAACACCTTATCCCCCTCCGCCAGGGTGAGGTACCGCTGCAGCTGCTGCCGGTACTGGGCGGGGTCTCCCTGGCAGAGCCGGTTGGGAATCATGAGAAACAGGGCGGCGAGGCCGTGGCGCTCCAGAATGGTCTGCCCCTCCTCATAGACACGGTTGTAGATCCGCTCCAGCTCCGGCATGCAGGTCTCGCCCCGGAGGATGTCGCTGCGGGGCCGGCCGTTGTATTTGCCATGGCGGGCGATGGTGTACTTTCTCCGGGCCAGCAGCGTGTCCAGGGGGATGTCTGTCCGGTACCCGCGCTCTTGCATCTGCTGCTGCAGCGCCGGCAGGGGGAAGGCGTCCTCCGGTGCCTCTGTGGCAATCCTGATGGCCTCCACATAGAGAAGCCGCGCCCCCATGGGCAGCGCTACATTCACCAGTTGTGCGGCCTTGCCCCTGGCATTTCTGGCATTGGCCTGGGCGGCCTCCAGGAGCAGCGGGTGCCAGAGGGACAGGGAGACCGTCCCACCTTGGCCCCGTAGGGAGACCTGGATGTCCTGGGTGCGGACCGCCTGGCCCTGTATGAGGGCGATGTCCAAGGGGGCGACCTCCCAGGAGACATCGATGTGCCAGCGCCTGCCGATGCTGGCGGGATAGTGACTTGTGAAGTACAGCAGGGCCGGCAGGGTGACGATGCCGCCGGGGAGACCGGTGAGAAGGACGCACTTTCTGTCCTCTCCGGCCCGGAGCAGAAGGGACTCATCGCAGGGGAAGACCGCGCTGAGCTGCTCCTGAAAGCCCGCAAACACCGCTGGATTGCCGGCGCCGTTCAAGGCCAGCGCCATGCCGGACTCCCCGCGGGTGAACCACTTCCAGAAGGCCTGGCGGCGGGGCTCCCACTGGTTGGACCCGGAGGGGTAGTCGCTGCCGACGGCGCAGGTGTAGAGGCGGGTGGTCCGCAGCTCAGAGGACCGGATCCGGGCACTCCACTTTACGCTCTCCCGGTACCGCTCCAGGGTGAGCAGGACGCTGCTCATGCGGTCTGAGAGGACATCGGGGGCGCCTGGGGCATCGCCCTCGGGCAGTGCCGCCTCTGCGATGCCGCTGAGAAGGACGAAGTCGTAGGGGGTGCCCGCCACATCGCAGGACACGATGTGCTTCAGGCCTTCATCCAGTTTCGCCACGGCCTCGCCGTAGGAAGAGGAGGAATAGAGGTCCCAGTCCGGGCCTCCCTCGCGCCTTTCCCACCGGGTGTCCCGGAAGGCCTGCTCCAGCCTGGCCCGGTCCCCCTGGGAGACCTGCTCTTTGGGCGGGTCTGCGGGACCGGGGCCCGCCTCCATCTGCCGGCCCAGCGCTGCCTGCTGCTGCAACTCCTGGGCGATGTCCATGGTGCGGGGGACGGCGTTCCAATAGAAGGTGGAGATGCGGATGCCCTCGCCGCCGGGGAGGTCCTCGCAGTACCGGTGGAGGGTGGGCAGCACGGAGTAGTTGTCCAGGGAGAGAAAGTCTATGTAGCAGTTGCGGGTGCCCTCCGCCCAGCCGGTGAAGCAGACGGTGTCCCCCTCCTCTCTCCGGACGGCCTGGATCAGCCGGTCTCGGAAGGCGGGGAAGTTGCCGCCGCAGACCGCGTTGGGGACGATGAGGAACCAGTACCCCACGCCGTACCGCTGGAGGGCGGCCATGCCCTTGCCGTCCCGGAGGAAGCAGATCTCCTCCAGCTCCGGCATGCAGGTCTCGCCCCGGACGATGTCCGCCCGGGGCCGGGAGACCGCAACGGGGGTGCGGGTGAAGGCATACACCCTGTGGTGCAGGATTTGCGTCACGGGGACGTCCGGGTCCATGCCGTGATCCAGGAACCACCGGCTCAGAGAGAGCAGCGGCGTGGTCTCCTCCCTGGGTCCAAACGGCCTCTCCGCCACGGTGATCTTGTCCACATAGAGGTTGGCCGCGGCGGTGGGCAGGGCCATGCGCATGAGATCCTGCAGCACAGTTTTCCCGATCTTCCCGCTGTCCATGGGCATCACGGTGTGCAGCCCCGGATGCCAGAGGGTGAGGTCCACCCTGGGGACCACATGGAACGCCGGGCTGGGGGTGATGCGCACCGCGATGTCCCCGAGAGGCATCTCGATGTCCTCGATGCTCACGCTGCCGTCGTCCACCTCCTCGGCGTCCAGGGCGACGTTCCAGTCCGCTGCGATGTCCTCCGGGACGTGCTGGAGAAGGTAGGTCATGGGAAAGAGGGAGTAGATGCCGTCCGGATTGCCCGGGAGGAGCAGCCCCTGTGCGCCGTCCTCCTCCTCGTCCAGGTAGGTGAAGTGCAGCTGATCGGTGGGAAACAGGTGGTCCAGGGCCTCCCGCAGCGCATCGTTTGCCTCCTCTTCGGTCTCGTCCTCATCGGCGAGGGCGGGCATCAGGCCATCGATGGCGTCCCAGATCATGTCCTGCCGGGCAGCCCAGTCCCGGAGGGTGGCGAAGTATCCGCTGTGGAAGTCGCAGTGGACCTGCATGTTGTGGAAGCCGGGGTCCTTGAAGCGCTTCAGCAGCACCAGGGCCTCCTGGTACCGCTCCGTCTCGAAATACAGCCTGGCCACGGTGCGGACCAGGTCTATGGACACCCGGGGTTCGCTGAGACAGGGGGTGAGGGCGGTGAGATAGCTGTGCAGCCGCCGGAAGTCCGGCTCGTGTGCGGCGTCCTCGGTGAGGTAGTCCAGGTACGCCCTGGCGTCCCGGAGGGTGGCTGCGAGAGCGGCCTTTTTGCGTGATAGCATGGATTGCATGGGCATTCCGCCTTTCTGTGGGATCTGCATGTCCCCATGATACCCGTTGGGGGAGAGGGTTGTCAAGGGGAATTGGAAAAAGGGCAGCCCCCGGACGAAGGGCGTCCGGGGGCTGCCGGGAGGCATAGAGGCAGGTACTGCCTGAAAGGAGATGCTTATCTTATCGGCCTATCCTCAGAGGATCAGCGCATTTACCGCCTCCACCAGGTCCACCACGGCGGACCGGGAGACCAGCGCGAAGGGGGCGCCGTCCACCACCGCCACGCAGCTGGCGCCGTCCAGGCGGTACAGGGCGATGGACACCTCCGGGAAGTTTTCATTGTCCTGGTGGAGGGTGAGGGCGATCTCCTCCTTGCCGGTGGGCTGCTCGGCGGTGAAGTCTGTGGCGGTGAGGGAGGCGATGGCGCTCTCCAGGGAGGAGACAGACACCTCGGCGCCGTTGAAGTGCCAGACGGTGTCCTCTTCCTCGTCCCCCTCGCCGGGCTCTGCGGTGAAGGTGAACTGGCTGCCCTCCAGGGTGACGTCGATCTGGGAGACGCCGTCAAAGGCGCCGGGGAACACCTCTTTGTGCCGGAGGGTGTCCGGGGCGGCGCTTAACAAGGTGGCGCAGGTGGAGGCGTTCACATTGTACACGATCTGGCTGTCTCCCACCCGGACGTAGCCCTCCACATCCGCGGGCTCCTCCCCCTCCTCGGCCTCGTCTATGGCCTCTTGGAGTTTGGCGGGATCCCGGCTCACATGGAGCACGAAGGTCTCCTCCGCCGCGTCCTCCTCCGGGGTGTACGTCACGGTGAAGGTGCGCTCAGGGCTGGTGAGGCCGAAGGTGTCCAGCTCCTCCGAAGACACGTTATAGCTGGCGTAGTCTGTGAGGGAGAGGTTGCGGATGGTGTTGGTGAGGCTGTCCACGAGACTGGTGTCCAGCGGCAGCACCCCGCCGTCCTGCTGGAGGAAGAACACGTCATCGGCGCAGTAGGTGTCCGGGCTGTCCTCCTGGCGGGTGATATTGAGGGCGCTGTCCCCGTCCGCCTGGAGACCGGTAACGGTGCCGAAGTTCGGGACTTTGTCCTGGAGGATCAGGTCCGAGAGGACGGCATCGAACTCGTCGAAGGGGTCGTGGGAGACGAGATACACCTTGCCGTCCCCGATGGACACATACCGCTGGCTGTCCATGGTGCTGAAGGTGCCCAGCTGCACCGTGGTGGTCCCGTCCGCCGTGGTGAGGGTGATGGTGCACACCGGGTCGTCCAGACCGTACTGGGCGGTGTCCGTCACATCGGTGATCTCAAAGGCCACCCCGAAGGACTCGAACTGCTCCGCCATCCCGTCCACGATCTCACTGTCCACCGGGAAGGCGGGGTCTCCGTCATAGGCCCAGCTGCCGTCCTCCCGGTGCAGGGACAGGGTGCCGTCCTCCCCGGTCCAGGAGAGGGCGGTGAGGGAGTCCGTGGGGATCTCCAAAATCACCGCATCGCTGTTGCGGATCTGCTCCAGCTGCTCCTCGTGGCGGGAGGCCAGGAAGGCCGCGAGACAGATCAGGACGAGCACCGCCAGCAGCGCGATCAGTTTAGTTTGCCGCTTCATTGGCCAATCTCCTCCTCTGTACGGCGATGGCGATGCCGATGCCCAGGAACGCGATGGGGAAGACCCCGATCATGAGCACCTTCAGCATGGACGCCGTGCTGTCGCTGATGGTGAGGTAGTTCTGATTTGTGAGGGACTTGCTGCGGATGGCCAGGGTCTCCTGCTGCCCGATGAGGGCGGACAGGGCGTTGACCGTGAGGTCCCCGTTGGCCCCGGAGGAATAGGAGTTGAAGATGTCGCTGAGAAAATCGGAGGAGGCGAACCAGATGATCCGGCCGTCGCTTCCGCAGTCTATAGAAACTGCCAGGGAGAAGGGGCCATCGATGTCCCCGTCCTCTTTGTCATAGGTGGTGAAGCCAAAACCCGCCGTCTTGCTGAAGGCGGTGTCCGAGGTGGTGAGGAGAGAGGTTACGCCAGAGGCGGCGTTGGTGAGGTCCAGGCCCAGAGACAGGGGCATGATCACGTAGTAGTGCTCGGCGATGAGGGGATCGGTGAGGTCCGCCGAGGCGATGTCCGGCAGCAGGATATAGGGCTCCTGGAAGGCGTAGTGGCTGCGGTCCTCCTCCACTGCGATGCCGTCTGCGGCGGTGACGCCGTAGTCCCCCAGAAGGGCGTAGAGGTTGGTGAGGGCGCCGTCCTCCACCGGGCCCGCCATCACCAGCAGCTTGCCGCCGGCCTTGGCGTAGTCCGCCAGCATGTCCTTCTCCTCCTCCGAGATGTCCGTCTCAGGGGCGTAGATCATCACGGCGTCTGCGTCCTCGGGCACGGTGTCCGCGGTGAGCAGGGACAGGGTCTGCAGCTCGATGTTCTCCTTGTCCAGCTGGCCCTGGAAGGACTCTGGCAGATCTCCCTCGCCGTGGCCCTGGAGCTGATACACCACCGGGAGATCATCGCTCACCACATAGTGGATGGCGGAGGTGATCACGCTCTCGCCGTCGAAGGCGGAGACGTAGGTGCGGCCGTAGTAGTCCGTGCTGGTGACGTAGATGTCCTCATAGGGGATATACCGGCTGCGGGAGCCGCACTCCACGATGAGGCTGTTGTTGGCCACGTCCTCGTCTGTGTACTGGGCGGCAAAGGTGGGGTACACGTCCGGATTCCGCTTCACCACATGGATGTTGGGGGAGAGGCTGTCGTAGCGGGAGAGGAGGTTGGACACGATGTCGTCCTCCTGGTCCGCCTGGACGATCCAGTAGAGGTTCACGTCCTTGCTGAGCTGGCTGAGGACGGCCTTGGTGTTGCTGGTGATGGAGTAGAGCTGGGTGGCGCTGATGTCCAACTGGGTGGAGGACGCCGGCAGCACCGAGACCAGCACGTTGACGGCGATGAGAATGGCCAGCACGATGGCGGACACCGCCAGAGAGTACGTGCCGCCCTGGAAGGCGATCTTGTTCCGCCCGGTGCGGGTGGAGAGATCTGGCTTTTTGGAAGCGCTCATGGTCAGTTATACCTCCTTTTCTCCAGGGACTGGACGGTGAGAAAGAGGAAGAAGGCGGTTACCGTGAGGTAGTACACCACGGCGGTGAGGTCGAAGATGCCGTTCACAAAGGTGTAGAACCGCTCAAAGAGGGAGAGCTGGGCCATCACCCGGGGCAGCAGGCCCTCGAAGAGGGTGCTGTCCCGCCAGAGCACCACGGTGATGACGGCGATGAGCACAAAGGACACCCCGTAGGCCAGGTTGCCGTTCCGGGTGAGCTGGCGCACCAGAAGGCCCAGCAGCACCGCCAGCACCACCAGCACCGCCACGGTGCCGGTGGCAGACTGGGACACGTACTCCGAGAGGGAGACGCTGTAGTAGTTCAGCAGGATCACCGCCACCCCGATGCCGGCGGCCATTCCCTGGTTCTCCGTGAGGGAGGAGAGGAACACGCCCACCGCGATGAGGGACGCCCCCAGCAGGAAGAAGGCGAAGAGGGAGCCATATGAGGTGGGGAGGTAGACCTCACCGTACTGGGCGAAGATCAGGGGGTAGAGGGCGATCACCGCCAGGGGCACCAGAAACACCGCCAGCAGCGCCAGGTACTTGCCCAGCACCACCTCTGTGGTGGAGATGGGCAGGGAGTACAGCAGCTGGTCTGTCTTCTGCTTGCGCTCCTCGGCGATGGACCGCATGGTGAGCAGGGGGATGAGCACCGCAAAGAGAACGGTGCTGTTGCCCAGCACGTACTCAAAGCTGCTCATGGCCGCCTGGATGTTGTACCGCATGGCCCAGATGCCCACAAAGACCAGCAGAAATGCCCCGAACACCCACGCGGTGAGGGTGTGGAAGCAGGACTTCAACTCGTGTCTGCACACCGCCATCATACGGCATTCTCCTCCTCTCCGGTTTCCGCTCCGGCCTCCTCCGCCGTCTCGGTACTGGTACTGGTTGCTGCGATCTCCGCCGGCTGGCCGCCTTCGGCCGCTTCCGCGGCACCGACCGCCTCGCCGGCCTCAGCCTCCTCCGGGGCGCTGTCCTCGGTGAGCTCCAGGAAGATGTCCTCCAGGGAGGCCTTCTTCAGGGACATCTCCAGAAGGTCGATGCCGGCGCCGGCAAAGGCCTGGAACACCTGCCGGGAGACCCCGTGGATGTCCTCCTGGTCTGTGTTCAGCTGGACGGTGATGAGGTTGTCCTCGTCCTGTGGCTGGATGTCCATGCCGTTGATGTGGGAGATCTCCGCCAGGGCGGCCTGCACTGCCTCCGGGTCCGCGTCCGTCACAAGGGTGATCTGGCCGGGGGACAGCAGCTTCTTCTCCAGTCCCTCGGGGGTGTCGAAGGCCACCAGTTTGCCGTGGGCGATGATCAGGATCTCATCGCAGATGGTCTGCACCTCGGAGAGAATGTGGGAGCTGAAGATCACCGTGTGGCTGCGGCCCAGGTCCCGGATGAGATCCCGGATCCCGATGATCTGGATGGGGTCCAGGCCCACGGTGGGCTCGTCCAGGATGATGACCCTGGGGTTGCCCAAGAGCGCCTGGGCGATGCCCACCCGCTGCTTATAGCCTTTGGACAGGGCGGAGATCCGCCGGCGGCGCATCTCCGCGATGCCCGTCTCCTGGATCACCCGCTCGATGTCGTCCCTGAGGGCGGTGCCTCGCAGGCCTTTCGCCTCCCCCACGAACTTCAGATACTCCTCCGGGGTCTCCCCCAGATAGAGGGGCGGCTGCTCCGGCAGATACCCGATCCGGCGCTTGGCCTCTTTCGGGTTTTCAAAGATGTCTTTCCCATCGATCAGGACCCGCCCCTCGGTGGCGGAGAGGCAGCCCGTCATGAGATTCATGGTGGTAGACTTTCCGGCGCCGTTGGGCCCCAGAAAGCCGTACACATGTCCCTCCCCGATGGTGAAGGAGAGATCCACCACTGCGGGGATGTCCCCGTAGTACTTTGTGAGATGTTCCGCCTGTATCATCGTATTCCTCCTCGTAGCAAACGGCACCGGCGGGGCCCGGTTCTCTCTCTGGACGGCCCCCTTCTCCCAGTGTTCGGGTAGAGTGTATGGCGCGAGACTGAAAAGAACCTGAAAAGGCGGTGAACACTTGTGGGAGATTTTGTGAACGAATAATGAACGGAACGATCCCGCGGGGCGGACGGCTGTCGGAAGGTCCAGCTATGGGAAGACGGTGGAGGCGGTGCGCCGGCAGAGAGCCTGCTTATAAATAAATGATTTAATGAAAGTATTTTTGATTCCGTGTTGCAAAACGTGGCTGTGTGTGGTATTGTGTGGAAAGATTGATCTGGCTGTGGATTTTACTGATATCTGTATGAGGGTGGATACCATGATAGATTTCTCTATATATGATAAAAAGGCGCTGCCAATCGGTGTGGACAATTTCGAAAAGGTGGTCTCCAGCAGCACCCCATCGTACTACTACGTGGACAAGAGCATGCTGATCTACGAGATCCTCCAAGACGGCGCCGCAGTCCATCTGATCCCCCGGCCCAGGCGGTTTGGGAAATCCCTGAACCTGGACATGCTGCACCAGTTCCTGGCGCTTGACACCAGGCGCGATCTGTTCCGCGGGCTTCAGATCAGCCGGCACGAGGACTTCTGCAGGAGGCATCAGGGGCAGTACCCTGTGCTCCACCTGGATTGGAAGGACGTCTGTGGAGAGGACTATGATGAGGCGTGCTATATGTTGGCATATGAACTGCAAGATGCGGCAGCGCACATGGCGTTTCTGAGGGAAAGCCGAAATCTGGACACCGCTGCTCTCGCACAGTACGATGCTGTCCTGCACCTGGACGAGATGCCCCAGGAGAAAGAAGACGAAGAGGCCAGATTCCAGGCTGCGCTGCAAGCGGCTCCGCTTGTCCTGACGCAGCTGCTGGAAAAGCACTATCACAGAAAGGTCGTCGTCTTGATCGATGAGTACGATACCCCGCTCAGTGATGCATATCCGTCAGGATACTACTCCGAAATGGTCTCCCTGATGCGGGGGATCTACAGCAAGCTTCTGAAGGATAACGACAGCCTGGCGTTTGCAATCCTCACGGGATGCCTTCCGCTGCCCGAAGCGAGCCTCTTCACCGGCCTGAACAACCTGAAAGTCTGGACAGGCAAGAGTGACTTCACCGGCGCGTATTTTGGCTTCACGGAGGACGAGATCAAGGCCATGCTGGCTTATTACCAGCTCCCCGAGCTGTTGGATATCATGCGGGACTGGTTCGACGGATTTCAGTTTGGGGGAGGCCGCGTGTACTGCCCGTGGGATGTGATCTCTTTTGTGGATCAGGGCCGGCGCAGCGGGCCCGGCGCACCGGCGATGTACTGGGTGAACACCAGCGGGAATGACATCGTCCAGCGCCTCCTGTCCCGGGCGGACCGCGGGGCCCAGAGGGACTACATCGCGCTGATGGCCGGAAAGTCTGTCTGGAAAACCATCTCCAGAGAGCTCACGATCCGCGATCTGGACAGCAAGGGGCTGGATGGCATCTGGAGCATGATGGTTGCAGCCGGCTACCTGTCTGTTCGTTCTGAAGAAGATGATGGCCTCTCTGAGCTCTCCGCTACCAACCGGGAGATCCGCTGGCTGCTGAGCAGGTCTCTGCAGGAGTGGCTCTGCAACAAGTGCGGAGCAAAGTCGGATGATATGACCGCTTTCTCATTAGCGCTGAAGCGGGGCGATCCCAATGCCGCGGAAACCGCGCTGCATGCGATCCTCTCTGACCTGTTCCCGGCACACACCGCTTCCCGGGGCGGAAAGCATCGGGTGGACTTCGATCAAAGGCTCCTTCTGGGGCTTCTCCTGCCGAACTGGATGGCCCGGGCTGAGGTGCAGTCCGGGGAGGACTGTGTGGATGTCTGCTTCCGCGTCTCGGACGGCCGGGGAATCGTGATAGCGGTGAGAGACGCAGGCGAGAAGAGAGACCTGAATCCTGTCTGCGATGAGGCCCTGGAGCAGATCCAGGAGAACCGCTATGCAGAAGCCCTGCAGGCGCAAGGCTGCGTCTCTGTCCTCTGCTACGGCATCGCTTTCCAAAAAGCGAAATGCAACGTGAAGCTGCAACGGCGGGGGCGATAGCGCTCTCTCGGGAGAAGTGAATCCCAGGAAAAAGAGGGGGACGGCACACCAAAGGGTGGGCCGTCCCCCTCTTGGGATTGCTTCATTGCCTTCTACCGCATGGAAAAGGCGGCAGGCCCCCTCCGCCCTGACCGCGGATGGGGGCCTGCCTTGAGGAGGAAAACTCTGTGAGAAAGAAGTGTGTGTGGGTTAGAGTGGGGCGCGGGCTGCGGGAGGCTTATGCTCTCCAGCCGTATCCGCTCCAGGGGTCTGTGCCGCTGCTGCCGCTGCCGAAGTTCTGCCAGGGGTCTGTCTGCTGCTGGCTCTCCTCCGCCGCGGCCTCAGACTCGTTGGTCTTCTCGTCCAGGGTGACGGTTACGGTGCGGGTGTCCCCATCGTAGACCACGGTGAGGGTGATGGTGTCTCCAGCGTGGTACTGGGAGGCCAGCAGCTGGGACAGGGCGGAGCTGGAGTCTATGGCGGTGTCGTCCACGGCGGTGATGATGTCGTTCACCTTCAGGCCGGCCTTTTCAGCGCAGGAGCCTGGGACCACAGACTCCACTGCCGCGCCGGCGGGGATGCCGTAGCGCTGATACACGGAGGCCACGGTGCTGGCGGTGATGCCCAGCCACGGCTTGCCGGTGACGTATCCGTACTGCATGATGTCGTCCAGCATGGCCTTCACGTCCTGGATGGGGATGGCGAACCCAAGGCCCTCGGTGCCCACCCCGTTGGAGGTCTGGGTCACCTTGGCGGTGACGATGCCCACCACACGGCCGGCCGCGTCAAAGAGGGGGCCGCCGGAGTTGCCGGGGTTGATGGCGCAGTTGGTCTGCAGCATGTTCATGGGGCCGCTGCCGGTGTCGATCTCCCGGCTCAGCGCGGACACCAGGCCGTCTGTGAGGCTGAAGGTGAGCTCACCCAGCGGGTTGCCGATGGTGTACACCGTGTCGCCCACTTCCAGGCTGCCGCTGTCTCCCAGGGTTACGGGCTGCAGGTTGGTGGCGTCCACCTTCAGCACCGCCACATCGTTGGAGGACTCGCCGCCCACCAGCGTGGCGACATACTCGGTGCCGTCCGCCAGGGTGACCTTGATCTCAGAGGCGCTGCTGCTCTCCGCGGCGGTCTCGATGACGTGGTAGTTTGTGACGATGTAGCCGTCTGCGGTGAGGATGAAGCCGGAACCGGAGCAGGCGGAGGAGGTGGTCCGGCCGAAGATGTTCTGGGTGGTGGACACCGTGATGCCCACGCAGGAGGGCAGCTGGGCCTGATACAGGGCGCCGGCGGCGGTGTCCGCCGTGGGCTGCTGCCTGGTGGAGGCCAGGTAGTCCGCCTCCGGGGCGGCGTCCGGGATCTGGACCTCGGCGGTGGCTGTCTCCGGGTGGAGGACATCATAGAGGGCGCAGCCGCCGTACGAGGCGCCGCCGCAGAGGAGGGCCGCAGACAGGGCCAGGGCGGCGACCCGGGCGCCGGGGTGGCGCTTCTTCACCGGCCGCAGGGCGGGCAGGTTGTTGGAGGGCTGGTACGGTGTATCTTCAAAACGATCAAATTCGGTGTTCATTGTATTAGTGATCCGCGTCAATGTGATTTGAGTTAAGGCCAAGAAAACAGTGCCCTTTTTTATAGTGTGTTGTTAAAAATA
>CANRFN010000034.1 GCA_947629915.1 uncultured Oscillospiraceae bacterium
CTTGGGGTGTGCATTTTCTTAGGCTCCATTTAGGGCTCTTACTTTTAACTCAAATCACATTGACGCGGATCACTAGTGTCCCGGTGTCAGCCGGACTTTGCGCATGGTTATCTCTACATCCTCCGCTGGGCCCTGGGCGCCGATTTCGACCTCACCGCCTTCGACTTCCACCGCGATGTCCAAACCGTTCGTAAGACACTGGACGGGGCGCTCAATGCCACCGATCCCGATCTCACCCCCTTCCGGGACCGGGGCGGCAAGCTGCTCCTGGTCCACGGCACCGCAGACCCCATCATCCCCTATACCAGTTCCGTCCGCTACTACCATTCCGTCCAGGACCGGATGGGAGACATCCGGGACTTCTTCCGGCTGTTTCTGGTCCCTGGCATGGCCCATGGCTCCGGTGGCCCTGGGCTGCAGGATGCCGCCAGCACCTACCCCGCCTCTCCCAGGGACAGCAGGCACTCCGCCCTCTTCGCCCTGAAGGAGTGGGTGGAGACCGGCAAGGCGCCAGACGCCCTCTGGCCGGTGGCCTTCCAAAAAGGCAACCCCCTGAGTCCCTTCCTGGAGGGCAGTGTGGCGTATGAGCGGCAGATTCTCCCCTATCCGGCAGAGTCTGAAGAGTAACACCATTCATCACCAGCACACAGCACAGCGGCGGCCGAGAGGCCGCCGCTGTGCTGTATTTGCTCAGGAGAGTTTGTTCTGGTTTCGGTACTTCAACGGCGTGGTGCCGTACAGCGCCTTGAAGTTACGGATGAACTGAGAGGGGTCCTTGTATCCCACTGCGGCACAGAGGTCGTTCAGAGGGAGTTTGGTGTCTGTGAGAAGGCGGGCGGCCTGCTTGAGCCGAAAGTCCCGCAGCAGGGCGGAAAAGGTCTGTCCCGTCTGCTTGTGGATGAGGTTGCTGAGATATGCGGGGTTGTAGTGGAAATGCTCCGCCAGGGCCTGCAAGGTGATGGTCTGGTGGTTCTCAAAGGTGTAGTCCAGGATCTCCAGCATCTGGCTGTCCTGGACGGTGCGGGGCGCCAGGTACTCTAATGTGTCCCGATAGTTCTGCATGATATAGGTGAGCAGGGTTTGAAAGAGCTGCCCGATGATTCTCTCATGGTAGGGCAGTCCCTGGGCCTGCTGCTGATAGAGGGACAGGACCATGTGCCGGATAAAGGGGTCTGCTCCTCCCTGGAAGCTCACCGGGTAGATGAAGTACGGCAGGTTGGGGATGTCCATCTTGTTGAATTCTGCATCGCGCACTTTCACCGTGAGACAGACACAGTCCGGAGACGGCACCAGATAGTGGGTGACCCCGTCCGGGATGATGGTGCAGCTGCCCTGTTCCTGCACGTAGGGGTACTCCCCCACCATGTGGTTGCAGGTGCCGCGGAGCACGAAAGCGCACTCCACGAAGCTGTGCCTGTGGGCGGGGATGTCCACATAGCGCAGCAGCTTGTCCACCTCCAGCATCCGCCCCTGCTGAATGAAGGACTCCTCGGGGAGGTTGCCGGCAAATGCCCTGCGGAACTTCAACAACAGCTCATCCTGCTGCGCCACTGCCTCCGGCGCCAGGATGGTGTCCAATGTGCACGGCCCCTCCGGGCAGAGATAGGCCGCATACAGGAACTGGACAAAGCTCAGAGGTTTGCCGCACCGGGCAAAGTGCTCATAGCCCATGGACTCATACTGATTCAAGGTCAGCAGGTCTTCCAGCAGTTCTGCATGCGTCAAGTGAATCCCCCCTTGTATCCATGTCCCTTCCCATGCTGCAGGCTGAGACTTCCGATTTCAACCCCAGTATACCGCGCATCTCCCAAGATAGCAATTCCAAAATGTCCAAATTTCACCTTGAAATCGTGCAGACGGGCATAGACACACTGCAGGCAGCGGTGTCTTCTGGAAGAGAAAGCGCACGGGCCCATCCCCTCATCCCACAGCAACGGGATGCTTTCCTGAAAAGAGCAGGACATATCTGGCAGGATGCACAAGCAGCGTGATTTCACCTAAAAATTCACCGATTGAACAGCAAAAGAACCGGGGTATTTTTTGTCCCATTTCTCCTCTATAATGGCAACAGTGAAAAAATTCCAACAGCAATCAGACAGGAGGAACCGTATTATGGACAAGACACTGGCGAAATACTGCAAGGTGGAGCAGATCCGCCCGGACTTCTATGAGATCTCCAACTGCGCCGTGCAGAGCCATCTGATTTTGGGCCGGCACCACGCGCTGCTGGCGGACACCGGCTATGGACTCATCGATTTGCCGGCAGTGGTGCGGGAGATCACCGATCTGCCGCTATATATCGTGAACACCCACGGCCACGCAGACCACGCCTGCGGCAACAGCTCCTTCGGCCAGAGCGTGTACCTCCACCCAGCGGACCTGCCTGTTTTTGAGCGCCACAACGGCCCGGAATTCCGCGGTCTCTTCTTCGACATGATCGCCGGAATCCAGAAGATGCTGCCCTTCGCCCCCATTCTGCCGAAGGAGGTCCGGCGGGAGGACTATCTGCAGGACAGCTTCCAGGACTTTCTCCCCATACAGGAGGGCTTTGTCTTCGACCTCGGCGGCAGAAAGGCGGAAGTGATGGAACTGCCGGGGCACACCCCGGGGAGCATCGGTCTCTTTTTCCGGGAAGACCGGCTTCTCATCACCTCAGATGCCGTCTGCCCCAACGTCTATCTGTTTCTCCCCGAGTCCACCAATCTCTCCGTGTACAAGCAGACCCTGTACAAGGCCAACGCCCTGGACTTTGACGTCTTCCTCATCGGCCACGATCCCAAGCCCCACCCCAAGGCAGAGATCAACCGGTATCTCAACGTGGTAGAAAACCTGGACTTTGAGAACGGCCTGGTGCTGGAGGAGAACCCGCTGGCTCAGGGTAAGGAGGTCCGGCGCTGTATTGAGCCCGGTGTGGACAAGGCAAAAGCCTTCGGCATCGAGATCTCCCGGGACAAGCTGGACTGAAGTCCGTCTCACTTCTTTCGCTTTCCTCCCTCCCTTTCTTCTCTCCCCCGCCCTGCGGGGTGCCGCATGGTGCCCCGCAGGGATCCCAGGGGAGCCAGCCTCTGCCCATTGGACAGCCTGCACAAGCAAGGGCTGGGCATCTAAAATTCTACCGATTGAATCGCAAAGAAAACGGGGTATTTTGTTTTCCAGCAATCTGGTATGATTCCAGCATCAGGGAAAGATCCCCAAGTTTGCGGCCCATCTGAGGCCGGAAAGGATGACCACTATGAACCCGCTCAAAGCAGACCAGACCTGCCTTCCTGTGCAGCAGATGGTGTTCCAGAAGATGATGCCCGGTGCGGCGGTGAACGACTTCGCCCCACGGAATCCGCCGGGAGAGCACCTCCGGCCAGACGGGGTGCTGTACGTCAACGACATCTGCTACGGCACCCGGTACCCCAACAGCCATGTGGACCTGTGGTTTGGAGACGGGGATCGGTCCGCACGCCGTCCCACAGTCTTCTACATCCACGGCGGCGGCTTTATCTTTGGAGACAAAGTGGTGGGCGATCCCCTGGCAGTGGCCGCAGAACGGGATGTGGACTTCAGCGCCGTTCTGGCCAAACTGGGGTACAACGTGGTGACCATGAACTATGCGCTGGCCCCGGAATACCGCTTCCCGGTGCAGATCCATCAGGTGGACGAGATGCTCTCCTACCTCACCGCCCACCAGGCAGAACTGGGGCTGGACATGGAGCTGATCTTCCTGGGCGGCGGCAGTGCCGGGGCGGATCTGACGGAGATCTATGGCGCGGCCCTCTGTAACCCGGACTACGCCAAACGTCTGGGCTTCACCCCCTCCATCCGTCCAGAGCAGATCAAGGGCCTCATCATCGACGAGGCCGCCCTCTCCACGCGGCACTTCGTGGATGCCATGGACGCCATGCTGGGCTGCTGGATCGGCTCGGACGACCTCAAAAATCCGGAGATCGAGGCGGTTCTGAATCCCGTCCCGTGGATTCAGAACCGGTATTTCCCCGCTTTCATCAACAGCAGCAACCAGGAGATCTGGTTTCTGGACTCCGCCCAGGACCTTGCTGAGAAGCTGGCAGCCATCGGTGCAGACCACGAGTTCTTCTACCGCGGCCCGGAGCACGGCACCCTGAACCACGGCTACCTGCAGAAGTTCGCCTCGGAGCCCTGCGCAAAAGAGTGCTTTGAACACCTGCTGGCCTTCCTGCAGCGCCAGCTTGATCAATAGAGGAGGGAGCCCGCAATGATACAGACCGCACTGGGAAAGATGGAGGGTATCGAGACAGACACCTGTCTCGTGTACAAAGGCGTCCCCTACGCCAAGCCGCCGGTGGGCCCGCTCCGCTGGCACACCCCGGAGAAGCTGGACCCGTGGGAGGGCGTGTATGCGGCAGACCACTTCCCGCCGATGGCACCCCAAGGCCCCCAGGAGCCGGGCAGCTTCTACTACAAGGAGTTCTACCACGACCCCGCCTACACCCCGGCCCAGAGTGAGGACTGCCTCTACCTGAACATCTGGACCCCCAAGACACCAACAGTGCCCTGTCCCGTGGCCATCTGGTTTCACGGCGGCGCCTTTGTAGGCGGGTACTGCTCCGAGATGGAGTTCGACGGCGCCGCCTATGCCCAGCGAGGTGTGATCCTGGTCACCGCAGGATACCGGCTGGGTCTGCTGGGGTATTTCGCCCATCCGGACCTCACCGCCCGGGACGGGCACAGCGGCAACTACGGCCTGCTGGACCAGGTCGCCGCCATAGACTGGGTGCGGGAGAACATCCAGGCCTTCGGCGGAGACCCGGAGAAGATCACCATCCTGGGCCAGTCTGCCGGGGCCATGAGCGTGCGGGCGCTGATCAGCTCCCCCCTGCTGCAGGGCAAGCTCCAGGGCGCCGTGATCCAGAGCGGCGGCGGGTACCGGAGTCCTCTGCCGGTGAACACCCTGCAGAAGGGCCAGTTGGAGAGCGCTGTGGCCGCTGCCATGGCTGAGATGGGCCTCACGCTGGAGGAGCTCTATCAGAAAACGCCCCAGGAACTGCTGCTTCTCACGATGCCCCTCTGGCAGTCTGTGGCGGCAAAGGCCGGCTGCATCCTGCCCTTCTGTCCCCAGGTAGACGGATACAGCCTGCTGGAAACCTGCGATGAGGCTCTGGAGCGCGGCGATGTCCTCCCCATCTCCTACCTCATCGGCAGCAATGAAAACGACCTGGCCGCCGGGAGTGCCTCCCCTGCAGACAATCCCCTGCACCAGAGCAACATCGCCTTCTGCACCATGCAAAAGGACAACCCCAACACCTACTTGTACTACTTCCGCCGGCACCTCCCGGGAGACGATATGGGTGCCTTCCACTCCGCCGAGCTCTGGTACATGTTCGGCACCCTGGACCGCTGCTGGCGCCCCCTCACTCCGGCAGATTCCACCCTCTCCCAGCGAATGCTGGACGCCTGGGCTCAGTTCATCCGGACCGGGGATCCAGGATGGCCGGGCTATGGAGAGAGCCATCCCCATGTGGAGATTCTGGACATCCCGGAGGGCACCGCCTCCGCCTGATTCCATTCTCCCTGTCCGTTCCCCTCGCCCGCGCAACACCCCGCATTTCCTGTTCTGAAAATACTGAAAAGAAGGATACGCGTATGAGCAAAGCAAAATCGGCCAGTCCAACCCAGGCAAAGGCGAAGAAGAAAAAACGGAACGACTTCTTTTTCGTCTGCAGGCATGTAAAGTTCAGCTGGGGTCTCATCATCCTGGCCCTGGTGGCGGGATGCGCACAGAGCGTCATCACATCCACCGTACCGGACGCCACCGCCAATCTCTTTGACGGAGACTTCTCCACAGGCAAATTGTGGGGCGTGGCCCAGACCCTGCTGATCACCCTCATTCTGGGCCTGATCTCCTACATCGTCCGGGTCTTTGCCGAGAGCAAGTCCACCCTGGCCGCCCGGAAATCCGTGTGGGAGCGGATGATCCACGCCGGCATGGACTACTACGACGCCAACGACCCCGCCAGCCGCCTCAGCATGGTCACCGTAGATGCCCAGACCATGGGCGCCGGCCTGGTGCAGCTGTTTGTCTCCATCCCCACATATGCGGTGCTGCTGCTCTCCTGCGTGATCCAGCTGCTCACCGTCTCTCCCCGGCTGCTCACCATTCTCTGGATTCTGATCCCCCTGCACATCCTGTACTTCTTCGTCATGGGCCGCTGGCAGCAGAAAGTGGGCGCCCAGTACACCTGCAGCATGGGCGATCTCACCGGCTACCTGGCAGAGCGGATCCGCAATCTCCCCATGATCAAGAACTTCGCCACCGAGGAGAAGGAAGATCAAAACGGCATCCGGGCCACCGGCTGGCTTTATCAAGTGATGATCACGTACAACGTGAAGGTAGGCGCCGTGATCGCGGCGTATCAGACGCTGTCCACCGTGGCATCCACGGTGATGGCTGTGCTCTGGGGCTGCCATCTCCTGAAAAACGGAGAAGTAGCCCTCACAGACTTTCTGGCCTTCTCCATGTACATCACCACCATCAACGTCACCTTCGTGGTGATCTCCACGGTGTGGACCTTCGTGAAGGACTTCTCCGGCCGGGCCACCCGTCTGGCCGGCCTGCTGGAGGCCTCTGTAGAGCCCCACGGGAAGCAGGACAGAGGATCCACTCAGGTGCCCGATGGAGATCTCTCTGCAGAAGACGTCACCTTCTGCTATCCCACTGCCAGCGCACCGGTTCTCTCCAACGTGAGCTTTACCATTCCCCAGGGCAAGGTTACCGCTCTGGTGGGGCCCTCCGGCAGCGGCAAAACCACCCTCATCAAGCTGCTGGAGCGGCTGTATGCCCCCACCCAGGGCAAGATCACCGTGGGCGGCACGGACATCAGCACCTTGAACCTGGAGGCCTGGCGGAAGAAGATCTCCTACGTGGTACAGGACGCCGGCGTCTTCAGCGGCACCCTCCGGGATGCCCTCTGCTACAGCGTAGACCGGCCGGTCTCCGATGAGGAGCTCTATCGGGTGATCGAGGAAGTGGACCTCACCCCCTTTGTACAGTCCCTGCCCAAAGGTCTGGACACCGTCCTGGCCAACTGGGGCGGCTCCCTCTCCGGCGGCCAGCGCCAGCGGATCGTCATCGCCCGGGCCATTCTCCGGGATTCGGACATCTACATCTTCGACGAGCCCACCAGCGCTCTGGACCCGGAGACCGCCAACGCCATCAGTAAGGTCATCCTCCGGGGCTTCCAGGGAAAGACCGTCCTCATCGTATCCCACGAGCTCAACTTCATCGCCCAGGCGGACCACATCGTGGTGGTGAATCTGGGTGAACTGGCAGGGGCCGGCAGTCACAGGGTCCTGATGCAGAACTGCCCGGTGTACCGCAACCTTGTAGAGGAACAATCCTATCAGGAGGTGTTTGGGGCATGAAAAAGAACGCAAAACCGGCTGCAGGCAAGGCCTATGCGGCAGATAAGGTGTCCCTGCGGGAGTGCCTCGGTATCTTCCAGAACGTGCCGCTCCCCTGGCCCATGATGATCGTAGGCTTTCTCTTCTCCATTCTGGCGGCCTACGCCGCCCTGAAAGTGGCCAACTTCTCCGGCGCCGTAGTGGATGCCAACGGCGATCTCCCGGTGTCTCAGATGGTCTCCTATGTGGTGACCAACCTCATTGTGGTGGGCTGTACCGTAGGGCAGATTGTAACCGCCCAATGGGCCGCCACCAAGATCAACTACCTGCTGCGCCAGAAGCTCTGGCACAAGGTGATCGTCACCAAGCAGAGCAGCTACGACCTGGACGGCGGCGAGTCCATGGTGAGCCGCATCACCAGCGACTGCGAATTTGCCTGCAAGTTCTACGGCACGGTGGTGAGCCTGGGTGCCCTGGTGGTAAACGCCAGCATGTATCTCATCGGCATGTACCAGCTGAACGTCCAGATGGCAAACTACGTACTGCTCTTCATCCCGGCCAGTATCCTGCTGGGCGCCGGCTATACCGTGCTCCGCTTCCTGGTGGGCCGTATGGTCCAGGGCAAAATGGCGGAGTCCACCGCATACCTGGTGGAGCGAACCAAGGATCTGCCCCTTATCAAGACCTGCAACGCCCAGAAGAAAGAGATCGCCGAGGCCGAAGTACACTTCCAGGGCCAGTATGACGCCCAGCTCCGCCTCGGCCTCGTCACCGCCGTGTCCACCACGATAGATTCCGTGCTGCAGATGCTCTCCATCGCCATTCCCTTCCTGGTTGGCGCGAAATTCGTCCAGGACGGCGTGCTCACCATCGGCGCCGTGGTCACCTTCAACGGCCTCTTCAGCAGCGTCCGGGGCGTGTTCAACAACCTGGTGATATACGCCGGCGACATCAAAGAGGCCAACGGCGCCCTGGCCAGGATCTCCAACTTCTTCAAGGTAGAGGAAGAACACCCGGACGAGGGCAGCGCACTCCCCGCAGGCGCCCAGGAAGACCTGGTGCTCCAGTCTGTGGACTTCGGCTACACCCCGGACCGCCAGATCCTGAAGGATCTGTCCTGCCGGATCCCCAAGAACAAGGTAACCGCCATCGTGGGCACCAACGGCTCCGGCAAATCCACTCTCTTCAAGCTCCTCACCCGTCTCTACGAGCCCCAGGACGGCGCCATTCTCTTCGGCAGTGAAAACTGTGCCCAGTACAGCCTCCACGCCTGGCGCCGCAGGATCTGCCTCATCGCCCAGGGCAGCCCCATGATGGCAGGCACCATCCGGGAGAACATGTGCTACGGCCGGCAGGACACCGTCTCAGATGCGGAGCTCATGGAAGCGGCCAAACTGTCTCACGTCTGGGACTTCGTACAGGATCTGCCGGACGGCTTTGACACCCAGGTGGCCGCCGGCGGCGGCAACTTCTCCGGCGGCCAGAAGCAGTGCATCGCCATCGCCCGGGCCATGCTGAGCAAGTCTGATTACCTGCTGCTGGACGAGGCCACCAGCAATCTGGACGTGAAGCGGGAAAAGGACGTGATGGAGGCCATGGAGAACCTGATGAAGGGCCGCACCACGGTGATCATCGCCCACTCCCTGTCCACCATCCGCAATGCGGACAATGTGATCGTGATCAACAACGGCGTGCTGGAGATGCAAGGCTCCCCCGCCTATATTCTGGACCAGACCGGCAACTACCTTAGCAAAATGATGAAGCGGACAGATCTGGCCCCGGAGCCCGTCTGATCCCCCGCGTTCTCTGCAGAAAAGTGCAGGCACCCATTTCCCTGCAAAAACCGTACCATCTCGAAACGCGCAAGGAGGCAGCAAAACCATGAAACGCATTGATTGCAACACCGGCTGGACCTGCAACGGGACCGCCGTAACCCTTCCCCACGACGGCATGATCGGGGAGGACCGCAGCCCGGAGAACCCCTCCGGCACCGCCGGGGCGTTCTTCCCCGGCGGGGTGTATCAATACCGCAGACAGCTCACTGTGGAAGACAACGCCACCTACATTCTGGAGATTGAGGGGGCATACAAAGAGACAGAGGTGCAGCTGAACGGCCAGGTCCTGGCAGAGAATCACCTGGGCTATGTGGGCTTCACCGTCGATCTCACCCCCGCTCTCCAGAGCGGGGAAAATGAACTCACCATCACCGTCCGCAACGACCAGCTGCCCAACGCCCGGTGGTATACCGGCGGCGGGCTGTATCGCCCGGTATGGCTCTGGAAGGGCGGCGCCACCCGCATCGCCCACACCGGCATCCGGGTGTCCACCCCAGAGTGCGGGGAAGATGTGAGCGAAGTGGTGGTCCAGACTCCCATTGTGAACGGCTATGGGGAGGTCTCCCATGTGCGGCTGGAGACCCAGCTCCTGGACGCAGACGGCACCATGGTCTGCCATGAGAGCACCCCGGTAACCCTCTTTCCCGGGGAGGATCCCGTCATCACACAACGCCTTTATCTCCGGGGCTGCCAGCTCTGGAGCCCGGAATCTCCCGCGCTCTACACCTGCCGGGTGACCCTCCGGGAGGACGCACCCTGGACCACCATGGACGCCTACCGAGCCGCCAAGGCGGGCAAGGCGCCGGACCTCGCCGATCTGGACAGCGCAGAGACCGCATTCGGCATTCGGCACATCCAGGCGGACCCGGTCCACGGGCTGCGGATCAACGGCAAGGAAACCCTGCTCCGGGGCGCCTGCATCCACCCGGACAACGGCGTGCTGGGGGGTGTGAGCCTCTATGGGGCCGAGCTGCGCCGGGTACAGAAGCTGAAGGAGGCGGGATTCAATGCCATCCGCATCGCCCACCAGCCCGCCTCCAAGGCGCTGCTGGACGCCTGCGACCGCCTGGGCATGCTGCTGATGGAGGAGACCTTCGACCTCTGGAATCTGTCCAAGACCGCCCACGACGATGCCGCCACCTTTGACGCAGACTGGCCGGCTGTGCTGTCTCACACCGTGGAGAAGGACTTCAACCACCCCTCGGTGATCCTGTATTCCATCGGCAACGAGATCGGCAACCTGCACACCGAGGACGGCATTCACTACTCCCGGCTGCTCTCGGACGCCTTCCGCAAACTGGACCCCACCCGCCTCGTAACCAACGCCATCAACGGCGGGATGATGTCCGGCTCAGACAACCTGGCCATGCTGCTGGAGGACGGGCTGGTGGGACCGGCGGACTTTGCCAAGCTCACCGGCAAGCCGGACGCCACAGCGCAGGACTTTGTGGCCAAGGTGGTGGAACTGCTCAAGACCGGTGACATCAACGATCTCATGACCGTCTTCACCAGCAGCCTGGACAAACTGCTCGCCCACCCCGTGATGGAGGCCCGGCGGGAGGAGGTCTGCTCCCACCTGGACGTGTGCGGGTACAACTACATGCTGTCCTGCTACGAGCACGACACAAAATCCTATCCCAACCGGATCCTCTACGGCTCCGAGACCAACCCACCCAAAATCGATCCGCTGTGGGCACACGCCGAGCGGGACTCCGCCAACCTGGGAGACTTCACCTGGACCGGCTGGGACTACATCGGGGAGACCGGCGTGGGCATCACGGACTACGATGGCACCGTTCGCTTCGCCAAGCCCTATCCCGGACTGCTGGCCTACTGCGGCGATCTGGACATCACCGGGTACCGCAGGCCCCTGAGCTATCTCCGGGAGATCGTGTTCGGCCTCCGGAAAGCCCCCTATCTCTCCGCAGAGCTGCCCCAGCACTACGGCGCAGACGCCAAAAACACCCCGTGGTCCGTAACGGAGACGGTGCACAGCTGGACCTGGCGGGGATACGAGGGCAAGCCCATCCGGGTAGCGGTGTACTCCCCCGGGGATTGCGTGGCGCTGCTGTTGAACGGACAGGAGATCGGCAGGGCACCCGTGGAACACCGCCAGGCGTACTTTGAGACCGCCTATCAGCCGGGCGTGCTGGAGGCGGTGGCCTATGCAGACGGCCAGGAGATCGGCCGGGACCGGCTGGAGACCGCGAAAGGCGAGGTTCAGCTGGCTGTCCGGGAGGAGCGCTTCGATGATCTCCGCTTCCTGGAGGTGCAGCTTGCCGACGCCAACGGCATCCCCGCGATGGATGAGGAGCATACGGTGTCCGTCTCTCTCGCTGGAGAGGCCAAACTGCTGGGTTTCGGCTCTGGGGATCCCTGCAGCACAGAAAACTTCCAATCCCCCGTGCGCACCACATACCGGGGCCGGCTGCTGGCCGTGGTGCAGGGTGCGGGAGAGGCAACCTTTGCGATGCAGTGAGGAGGTGTGCACCATGGGTGCACAGTGGATCTGCCACCCTGGAGACAACCGGGAGAGCCGGCTGGTGCCGGTGTTCCGGAGCGTTTTCTCCGTCCGGGAAGGGCTCAAGAGCGCCCGACTCCGGATCACCGCCCATGGGATCTATGAGGCCCAAATCAACGGCCTGCCCGTGACGGAGCACAAGTTCACCCCCGGCCTCACCAGCTACTATCACCGAATCCAGGTGCAGGAATACGATGTAACCGCCCTGCTGCACCCGGGAGAGAACGGCTGGGAGACCGCAGTGGGAGACGGCTGGTGGCGGTGGAACAACAACTTCGGCCCCCGGCTGGCCCTCTGGGGCGAGCTGGTACTCACCTACCCGGACGGCACAGAGACCATCCCCACGGATGAGCGCTTCCAGGCGGGCACAGGGCCCATTGTCCGCAGCGATCTCCAGGCGGGAGAGGTCTATGACGCCCGCCTTGTGCCAGGCAACTGGGTGCCCGCCGCCCTGGAGACGCGCCATATTGATGCCAAGCGGATCCCCAACGAAAGTGTCCCGGTGCGGGAGAAGGAACACTTCCCCGGCAAACTCTTCCGGGACAGCGCCGGCAATCTGGTGGTGGACTTCGGTCAGAACATCGCGGGCTACGTCCATATGCGGCTGTACAACACGAAACCGGGCCAGGTGGTGCATCTGAAGCACGGTGAGGCTCTGGACCTCTCCGGCCAGTTCTCCACCGCCAACTGCGACGGCGGCAGAGATCCCTTCCAGGAGATCACGTACACCTGCCGGGGCGGCGCCGTAGAGGAATACACGCCCCATTTTGCGGTGTTTGGCTTCCGGTATTCCCTGATTCAGGGCATCGAAACTGGAGACTTTGAGGCCATCGCGGTGTACTCCGATCTCCCCCAGGCCGGGGACTTCCGCTGTTCCAACGAGCTCATCAACAAACTCGTAGAAAACGCCCGGTGGAGCCAGAAGGGCAACTTTCTGGACGTGCCGGTGGACTGCCCCACCCGGGAGCGGAACGCCTGGACGGGAGACGCCATGATCTACTGCCCCACGGCGGCCTGGTTTATGGATGTGTACCCCTTCTTCCGAAAGTGGCTGAGAGATCAGACCATCGAGCAGTACGCCAGCGGCAAGGTGGGCATCACGTTTCCCTCCACCTCCTCTGTCCACGACCCGGACGAGCTGGCCCGGGTGCAGGCACAAGACCCCCGGATGGCCCTGGCGGGCCCCTCCGGGGAGGGCAACATTGGGGAGGACAGCGTGGGCTGGGGAGACTCCGCCGTGTGGATCCCCTATCAGATGTACCGGATGTACGGGGACAAGGCCATTCTGGCAGACCAGTACGACACCGCCAGGCGCTGGGTGGAGTTCTCCCTCCGCTGCATGAAGGAGAAGAATCCCCTCTATGCGGAAAAGCCCTGGTATCAGGAGGGGAATGGGGACTGGATCTACGACACCCGCTTCCACTACGGGGAGTGGAATGAGCCGCTGCCCCCCAGCCCCGAGGTGATCGCCTTCTTCCAGTCCGGGAAGAGCGGCCCGGAATTTGTGGCGTGGATGGCCCAGTACGGCAAGCCCGAGGTGGCCACCGCATACACCAAGCACTCCTGCGACAACCTGTCTCACATGGCGGAGATCCTGGGGAAGTCCGAGGACGCCGCCCATTACAAAGCCCTCTCTGAGAAGATCAAGTTTGCCTACGACCGCTATCTGATCGCCCCGGACGGCACCATCCAGCCCGGCCATCAGGCGGCCTACGTGCGGGCGCTGGCCCTGGACCTGGTTTCTCCGGAGAAGAAGCCGCTGGTGATCCGCCAGCTGAAACAGGAGATCGAGGCCGCAGACTACCACCTGAACACCGGTTTTCTCTCCACCGTCTATCTGCTGCCCACCCTGGTGGACAACGGCCTTGTGTACGAGGCGTATCGGATCCTGGAGCAGACCACCGCCCCGGGCTGGCTCCACCCCATCACCCTGGGCGCCACCACCATGCTGGAGAACTGGGACGGCATGGACATGTTCCGGGACAGCTTCAACCACTACTCCTTCGGCGCGGTGTGCCAGTTCCTGTTCGAATATGTGGCCGGCATCCGCCCCTCGTTCCTGACTCCGGGATTCCTACAGTTCGATCTGAAGCCGATCCTGGGTGGCTCTCTCACCTGGGCGGAGGCGCAGTACCAGACCCGGTACGGCATGATCCAGTCCCGCTGGGAACGGGATGGGAACCGCTTTGTCTATACCTGTACCGTACCAGAGGGGACCACCGCTCATCTCACCCTGCCGGATGGGGAGACACACACCCTCTCTGGCGGAAGCTACGCATTTCGAGGTACGATCCAATGAAAAACCAGTGCTTTAACCCCTATCTGCCCTCCTGGGAGTACATCCCGGACGGGGAGCCCCATGTGTTCGGGGACCGGCTCTACATATTCGGCTCCCACGACCGCTTCAACGGCACTCAGTTCTGCCAGAACGACTACGTCTGCTGGTCCTGCCCGGTGGAGGACCTCTCAGACTGGCGCTGCGAGGGCGTGATCTACAAGAAGAGCCAAGACCCGCTGGCCAAACCGGACAGCATCATGCAGGCCCCGGATGTGTGCCAGGGCCCAGATGGCCGGTTCTACCTCTACTACACCCTGGGCCTGATGCCCGTGATGGCGGTGGCGGTGTGCGATACCCCGGCGGGGCAGTATCAGTACTACGGCCTGGTACAGTATGCGGATGGGACACCTGTTGGCACCCGGGACCACGACCTCTTTCAGTTTGACCCCGGTCTCTTCCGGGACGATGACGGTCGGACCTGGCTGTACAGCGGATTCGGCCCAGCAGAGGACGGCATGTTCGCCGCCGCCTGCCGGAAGTACCGGATGGAGGGCGCCTATGCCATGGAACTGGCTTCGGATATGCGGACGGTACGCTCTGAACCCAAGCTCGTCTGCTCGAAAACCGGCACCCACGGCTTCTTCGAGGCCAGCTCCATGCGGAAGATAGACGGCAGATACTACTTTATCTACTCCTCTCAGTTGGGGCATGAGCTCTGCTGGGCGGTGGGAGACCGGCCGGACGGTCCCTTTTCCTATGGCGGCACGCTCATCTCCAACGGCGATGTGGGGCTCTCCGGCAAACCGCTGAACTACACCGGCAACACCCACGGCAGTCTGGTCTCTCTGGGCGGCCAGTGGTATGTGTTCTATCACCGGCAGACCAACCGCCACCAGTACTCCCGGCAGGCCTGCGCAGAGCCGATCACCTTTGCAGACGGCAGATTTCAACAGGCACCACTCTCCAGCTGCGGGCTGAACGGCGGCCCCCTATCAGGCGATGGCGAGTACGACGCCCGGATCGCCTGCCACCTCTGGAGCCGGGATGGCGCCCTCTTCTACGGGGTATCCGGCACCCCGGAGGCGGATACCCATCCGTACTTCACCCAGACCGGCAAAGACCGGGAGGGCGATGGAGACCAATACATCGCCAATCTCCAGGATGGGGCGGTGGCGGGGTTCCGCTCTTTCACCTTCCATGATCTGCAGCAGATCGGCGTGGACGTCTGCAGTTCCGCGGCGGGCCAGTTCACCGTGAGCACTGCTCCAGAAAGCGCCCCCATCTGCACCATTCCCATCTACCCATGCCAGGAGAAGACCTGGTTTCAAGCTCCAGCGGAAGACCTCTCCGGAGAACATGCGCTCTACTTCACGTTTCACGGTTCAGGTATTGCCGCACTGCACAAGATCAGGCTGCTCTGCGCCTGACACGTTATCCACAAGGAGGACACTATGAAAAAGGTTTTGATCGTCCTGGCGGTGATCCTGGTGATTGCGGCAGTGGCTGTCTTTGCATTTCTCTCCCACATCAAATCCGTGTTCGGGGTATCCGGCAACACGGAGATCGTGGAGGGATACTACAAGAACTTCCACTCGGACGCGCCGCTGGAACAGAAGTATTCTCAGACCGGCGATTATATTGTACACTACACAGAATTTCCCTCAGACAACGCATCGATTGGGAGAGTACGCGTATGGTACCCCGAGGATCTGGAGACCACAGACCAAGTCTGGCCCATGATCGTAGTGGTAAATGCCAGCGGCACCCCGGCCGCCTCCTATGAGCCCTTCTTCCAGCGACTGGCCACCTGGGGCTTCATCGTTGTGGGCAATGAGGATCCCCAGGCCGGCAATGGGGAGACCACCTCTCTCACCCTGGACGCCGTGCTCTCCCTGAGCGGCGATTCCGTGCTGTCTGGACGCATTGATGAGGAGAATATCGGCATACTCGGCTTTTCCCAGGGCGGCGCCGGGGCCATCTGTGCTGTGACCAACTTCGAAAACGGCAGCCGCTATAAGACCATGTTCACCGGCAGCGCGGCCTATCCCACCCTGGCGAAAAACATGGGCTGGGGCTACGATGCCTCCAAGATCACCATCCCCTATTTCATGGCGGCCGGCACCGGGAAATCGGACGACTCCGGCACAGACCCGGAGACCGGATTCGGCGGGGTGGCACCTCTCTCCTCTCTGATCGCCAACTACAGCAGCATCCCGGACAGCGTGCCCAAAGTGCGGGCCCGGGCGGTGGGGGCAGAACACGAGCAGATGCTCATGCGCTCGGACGGCTACATGACCGCCTGGATGTGCTACTACCTGCAAGGCGATGAAACCGCAGGAACGGTCTTCTTCGGGGAGGACGCAGAACTGCTGCACAACGCCAACTGGCAGGACGTAGAGAAGAACCTGTGAGATCTTGCACAAGGTGTTCTTCCAATTGCTTGTCTTGTAGGGAGGAAAACCGAAATGGGGAAAAAGGTCTTGAAAATTCTGGGGATCATCCTGCTGATCATCGTTCTCTTGATCGCGGCAGCGGTGGCATTCTTTGTCTCACAGCTCAACAAAGCTGCGGAGGACAGGGCTGCCAATCAGGCGGCAATGGTGAAGTCTGACGAGGACCTGCTGGGAGAACACTTCTTTGTCCCCCGGGAGGGCCTGGACCCAGTGGATGTGAACCTGTACATCCCGGAAGAGGGAGAAGACCTCCCGGTGGTGTTCCACTTGCACGGCGGGGCGTTCATCGCCGGCGATGCGGACACCCTGGACAGCCTGTCTCAGCGCCTGTCTCAGGAATGGAACGCCGTGATCGTCTCCGTGAACTACAAGTTGGCGGTGGACGGGATCAGCATTGAGTACGGCACTCAGGAAGTGGTGGACACCGTGAAGTACTTTCTGGACCATGCAGCGGAGTACCGCATTGATCCGCACAAGGCAGTGCTGATGGGCTATTCTGCCGGCGGGTGCCACGGGGCACTGGCCACACTTGCACTGGAGCAGTCCGGCATCGACATCGCAGCTCAGGTGCTCTGCTACTCCTTTATCGGCGGGGTGCTGGAGACACTTCCCGCCTTGTCTCAGGCGCAGCAAGCCGCTCTCCCGCCCACCCTCTTTGTCTTGGCAGACAACGACCCCATCAGCGAGGGCTCCCTGGAGTACGAGGCAAAACTGCGGGAGGCGGGGATTCAGACAGCGATAAAGAAGTACGATGGCGCCATTCACGGCTTCATTGAAGAAAACAACCCGGAGTACGAGTCTCTGCCAGCCGGCGCCGCCAGCAAATCCCCGGAACAGGAGGCCATGGCGCGAGACGCAGAGAACTACATTGGCAACTGGCTGAACAGTATTCTGCCACGCTGAGGCGTTGGCCATCACATTGTAAAGCGTACCATAGCCGCCTGTCCCTGCAACGGAACAGGCGGCTATCTTCTTACTCCCCAACGCTTCAGCAACGCCTTCCGTCCCCTCTTCCATTGCCGCTCCTCTTCATTGGAGTGGCGATAAAGCGGCCCTGCATGCCAACCGGCATGGACTGGACAACTTCCTTGCCAGCATTGGTGAGCCGTGCGGTACCATTCCGCGGTTCTTCTCACGGAAACGTAGCATCAGAGATAAAAGCAGTACACCACGATGGCCATAGGCATCAAGAAGATGCCAGCGATCAAGAACACAGAGAAAAACAGAGAAGCAGATATCCCCTTCGCTCTTCCGCATCTGCTGCCTAAGAGTGCGGCGTAGAGCAATCCATCAAAAAGCGGACGCCGGTTCCCAACAGGAACCGGCGTCCATTTGAGATGTTAAGGTTCTCTTCCCTGCCGCCAGCGCAAAGCGAGACATCAGAGATAGAGGCAGTAGTCCACCACGATGGCCACGGCCAAGAGGACGATGCCCACGATCAGGACCACGGGAAAGAGTCCGAGCACCGAAAAGAAGCGCTTCCACTGCAGGCGGTCTGTGATCTTGTCGTTGCCACGGGACCAGAGGTTCAGTCCGGCGCAGACAAACAGCGCCAGGGCCCCGGATACCAAGAGGCCGCCCCGCACCAGCAGCATTGCGGCGCCGAAGGAGAAGCGGTTCAGCAGCAGGCCCGCCGCCAGGAAGACCAGGGACAGCACCGCTGCCGCCATCGCGCCGAAACGGGCTGCCACCCAGATGTCCTTCAGCACAGCCCGCAGTTTCTCCGTGTCCACGGTCACTCTACGGCAAAGCAGGCCACCTGGTGGCCGTTGCCCATGTCTTTCAGCTGCGGAGACTCCTTCCTGCAGCGCTCCGTGCAGTACTTGCAGCGGCCGGCGAACTTGCAGCCGGGCGGTGTGTCGATGGGGCTGGGCACCTCTCCCTCCAGGCGAATCCGGGTGGCCTCGCGCTCGGCCTCGATCACCGGGTCCGGGATGGGGATGGCAGACAGCAGGGCCTGGGTGTACGGGTGCAGGGGGTGGCTGTACAGCTCAGCGGAGCTGGTGATCTCCACCATGTTCCCCAGGTACATAACGCCCACGCGGTCCGAGATGTGCTTAACCATGCTGAGGTCATGGGCGATGAAGAGGTAGGTCAGGCCCATATCCCGCTGGAGGCGGATGAGCATGTTCACCACCTGGGCCTGAATGGACACGTCCAGGGCGGAGATGGGCTCGTCCAGCACCATGAACTTGGGCTCCATGGCAAGGGCGCGGGCGATACCGATGCGCTGGCGCTGGCCGCCGGAGAACTCGTGGATGAAGCGGTTGGCGTGCTCTTTGTTCAGGCCTACCATGTTCAGAAGGTCGTAGATGCGCTCCGCCCGCTCTTTCTTGCTGTGGGTCATGTTGTGGACGTCGAGGCCCTCGGCCACGATGTCGCTGACGGTCATACGGGGGTCCAGAGAGGCATAGGGATCCTGGAAGATCATCTGTGCCTCTTTCTTATAGGCGAAGAGCTCCGCACCCTTCAGGGCGTGGACGTCCTTGCCGTTGTACAGCACGGTGCCGTCCGTCTTCTTGTACATGCCCAGGGCGGTGCGGCCGCAGGTGGTCTTGCCGCAGCCGGACTCGCCCACCAGGCCCAGGGTCTCGCCCTCGTGAATCTGGAAGGAGACGTCATCCACTGCTTTCAGGACCCGGCCGCGGCCCAGCTCGAAGTACTTTTTCAGATGCTGGACATCGAGAATCACTTTATCCTGGTTCATCACTTGTCCTCCCATGTAAAGGGTGCGTCCTCAGCGGGCTTTTCCAGGGAGTACAGCCAGCAGCTTGCCTCATGGCCGTCTCCAAAGTCCTCTGTGGGCGGCTCCTCTGTGCAGCAGATTTCCATGCAGTACTTGCACCGGGTGCAGAACGGGCAGCCCTTGGGCGGGTTCAGCAGGTCCGGCGGAGTGCCCTCGATGGAGGTGAGGACCTGCTTGTTCACCAGGTCCAGACGGGGCACTGCCTCCAGAAGGGCATTGGTATAGGGGTGTTTGGGGTGATGGAAGATGTCCAGGTTGGATCCGCGCTCCACGATCTTGCCCGAGTACATGACCACGATGCGGTGGGCGATGTTGGCCACCACGCCCAGGTCATGGGTGATGAGGATGACGGCGGTGCCCTTCTCCCTCTGGAGATCCTTGATGAGGTCCACGATCTGGGCCTGGATGGTCACGTCCAGGGCGGTGGTGGGCTCATCGGCGATCAGCAGCTGGGGGTTGCAGGCAAAGGCGATGGCGATCATGACGCGCTGCCGCATGCCGCCGGAGAACTCGTGGGGATACTGCTTCACCCGGGACTCGGGCTGGGGGATGCCCACCATCCGCAGCAGCTCCACCGCCTGGGCCATGGCCTCTTTTTTGGAGACCTTGCTGTGGTGGCGGATGTTCTCAATGATCTGGTTGCCCACGGTCATGGTGGGGTTCAGGGCCGCCAGGGCGTCCTGGAAGATGATGGCCGCCTCGCCGCCCCGGTACTGGGACAGGCGCTTTTTGTCGAACTTGAGCACGTCCTCTCCGTTGAAGAGGATCTCGCTGCCCTCTTTGATCTCCGCAGGGGGCACTTTGATCAGGTGCATGATGGACTTGGCGGTGACGGACTTGCCGCAGCCGGACTCGCCCACGACGGCCAGTGTCTCGCCCTTGTTCACATCGAAGGTAACCCGGCGCACGGACTGCACCTCGCCGGCATAGCCGTGATAGGAGACCGCCAGGTTTTTCACTTCCAGCAATTTCTCGCTCATGCTGTCTTCCTCCCTCACTGATGGGTTCTGGGATCCAGCGCATCGCGGAGGGCATCGCCCAGCATATTGAAGGCGAGCACGGCAAGGCACAGGATCAGGGCCGGGAAGAACAGCTGGTACGCGTTAAAGGACATGCGGGCGCGTCCCTCGGAGATGAGCACGCCCAGACTGATCACGTCGCCAGAGAGGCCCATGCCCAGGAAGCTCAGGCTGGCCTCGGTGAAGACGTAGCTGGGGATGCTGGCGCAGAGGTTCAGGATCAGGATGCTGATGGTGTTTGGCAGCAGGTGCTTGGTGATGATCCGCACCGGTTTGGCGCCGATCATCTGGGCCGCCTGCACGTACTCAGACTCCCGCAGCTGCATCAGCTGTCCGCGCATCTGGCGGGCCGTGCCGCACCACGAGGTGATACACATGGCCACCAGCAATCCTGCCACATTTTTACCTACAACCATCATCACAAGGAGGGTGATGAGCAGAGACGGGAAGGAGTTGATGACCTCCACGATCCGCATCATGACGTTATCCACGATGCCGCCGCAGTAGGCCATGATGCCGCCGTACGCGCAGCCCACCACGATCTGAATGAAGGAGCAGACCAGGGCCACGATCAGAGACAGGCGGGTGCCGATCCACACGCGGCAGAACAGGTCTCGTCCCATGGAGTCCGTGCCGAACCAGTACTGGCTGTTGGGGTCTGTGTTTTTGATCTTTGCGTTGATCTTGATGTACTCCTCACCGCTGAGGGTGGGGCCGATGATCATCATCACAATCAGGAGGGCCAGAAGGACCATGGCGATGATGGCGATCGGGTTCTTCCGCAGGCGGTACCATGCCCCCTGCCAGAAGGTGATGGTAGGCCGGTCTATCTTCTCAGCATCGAAGCGCCCCAGGTCCACGCGGGCGGCTTCCTCCGGGGTAAGGGTTCTAGTTTTCGTTGCCATGATTGTCCCCCCTTATTTCTTGCCACCGGAGATCCGGATACGGGGATCCACGATGGTGTAGAGTATGTCGGTAATAAATACCACTGCGATGTAGATGGCGGAGATGATGACGGTCTCGCCCATCACGATGGTGACGTCCTGTGCCGCAACCGCATTGACGTAGTAGAGGCCCAGACCGGGGATGGAGAAGACGCTCTCGATAAAGAACGAGCCGGTGATACACATGGCCACGGTCATGGGCAGGTTGGTCACAATGGGGATGAAGGAGTTGCGCAGCACATGGTAGCGCACCACTTCAAACCGGCTGAGGCCCTTGGACTCTGCGGTGAGGATGTAGTCCTGGTTCATGACGTCCAGCATGGACGCCTTCAAGAGACGTGCATAGGACGCGATGTAGCCGAAGCAGCCGGCCAGGGTGGGCAGGACGGTGTACTCCCACCCGCCGAACCAGATGTTCTCCTTCGGCCAGCCGATGACCGGGAACCAGGCAAGCGTTCCGGCAAAGATCTGCTGCAGCATCAGTGCAAACACCAGATTTGGCACCGAGATCAGCAAGATGGACAATGCCACAACCAACCAGTCTACAATGGTTCCTTTCTTCACCGCCGCCAGAACGCCCAGCAAAAGACCCAGGGAGACGCCCAGGAGCATCTGCTGAATACCCAGACGGGCCGAGACAGGGCCCTTCTCCTTGATGATGTTGGGAACGGTCTGGCCCTGATAGATGATGGACTCGCCGAAGTCGCCTTTGAGGATGCCGACCATGGTGGTGACATAGCGCTCCATCACCGGCTTATTCAGGCCGTACTTCTCGTAGAGGCGCTCCACCACGATATCCGGCAGCTTCTCCACACGGGCGGTCAGGGCATCGCCTGGAGTTGCCGCCAGAAGGAAGAAGGTCGCCGTGGCGATGATATACAGGGTGAAGAGCATCACCAGAAGCCGCTTCAAAAAGTATAGGATCGTTTTTTTCATCTTGTTAAAAATTCCCCCTGACTCTCTCGTTTCTTGTGCAGGTACCCGGGCTCTATGCCGGTCCCGAGACCCCGTGAAAGGCGCAGGGAGGGGATGTTATCCCCTCCCTGCACATTATTCCGAACAGGGTTCTGCCTGGGAATGTCGGTCCGAATGGGACAGCAGACTTAGTGAGGCAGGATCTGCACGCGGCTGAACTCGTACTCAGCGCCAAACATCGGAGTGCTCAGGCCGGATACGTAGGACTGATAGTACATCTGGTTGGTTGTGAAGTACAGGGGGATGACGCCGCCCTTATCCATCAGGATGGTCTCGGCCTGGCCATAGAGTTCCAGACGCTTGGCATCGTCCTGGCAGGTCTTAGCTTCGGCGATGAGGGCATCATACTCGGGATCGGAGAAGCCGCCCATGAACTTGGCATAGCCGTTGTCTGTGACAAACAGCTCCAGGAAGGTGATGGGGTCGTTGAAGTCGCCGTTCCAGCCCATGGAGTAGAAGTCGTACTTGTACTCGTTACGGGCGGTGACCCAGGTGGAGGTGTCGGGATAGGTCTCGATCTTGACCTTGCAGCCGATCTTGCTCTCCAGCTGCTGCTTGAACCATTCGAGCTGGTTGGCAACTGCCACGGTGCTGGAGGAGGTGAACACCAGCAGCTCGGCGTCCTCGGCGTTGCCGGACATGCCGCACTCCACCATGCCTTCCTCAAAGAGGGCGCGGAGCTGAGCGGGGTCGTTCATCATATCTTCGTAGTTCTTGAGCTGCTCGGGCACCTTGGAGCGGTACTCGGTGTCGCCCACAACGATGTTGAAGGGGATCAGGCTGTATGCCACGGTGTTGTATCCGCTGTAGAACATGTCGTTGTACTCCTCGCGGTCGAAGGCGAGGGACATGGCCAGACGGCACTTCTCATTGAGCATCAGGCCGGAGGGACCGCCGTTGGCAGCGGGATGCTGGTCTACTACCAGGTAGGTGACGCTGGGGGCGGACTGGGTGATGTGGCCCAGGGTGCCGTTGTCCACCAGGGGCTGCCACTTCTCCACATACTCCATATCGGTCAGGGTGACGATATCCATCTGCTGGGATTCCACCAGCTGCGCCACAGTGGCGGCCTCGTCTACCACGCGCATGTTCACCTGGGTCAGGTGGATGTTGTCCTTATCCCAGTAGTGCTCATTCTTGGTGAGGGTCATGCTGTTCTCGCGGACACGGTCGCTGATGATGAAGGGGCCATTGAAGACGTGCAGGGTGTAGTCATTGGTCCAGTCCTGGCCAGCTGCAACAGCGGCATCGATCAGGTCCTTGCGGATGGGATAGAAAGCCAGGAAGCCGGCCTTCTTGATGAAGGCGGGATCGGGGTCTGCCAGGGTGCAGCTGAAGGTCAGGTCATCGATGTAGTGGACCTGAACGTCATCCACGGAGCCCTCGCCGTTGTAGTATGCCTCAGCGCCGGCAATGCCAGTGGCCAGGAAGGCATAGGAAAAGGCCTCATTGGGGTCGACCAGGCGGAGCCAGGAGTCCACGTAGTTCTGAGCGGTGACAGGCACGCCGTCAGACCACTCGCAGCCCTCGCGGAGGTGGAAGGTGTAGGTCAGGCCGTCATCGCTGACATCGTAGCTGGTGCAGCCGGCATACTCGGTGACATCGTTGCCGTTCTCATCGGTGAAGGTGCGGAAGAGGCCTTCCTGCACGGCGGTGAGCACCAGGAACTCGTTGGCGTTCCGGGCGTCGTTGACGTCCAGCAGGTTCAGGTCGTTGAGGCGCAGGTTCAGAACCTGTTCCACTTCCTCGCCGCCGTTGTCTGCGGGGGTATTGCTGTCGTTGTTATTGTCCGCGGGGGTGTTGTTGTCGCCGGTGTTGTTGTCACCGGTGTTGCCGCCTTGCGGGGCCTGCGTGGCAGGGGAATCTCCACCGCCGCCGCAGGCTGCCAGCGCCAGGATCATCAGGAGGGCCAGCAGGAGGGACAACAGGCGTTTGCAGGTATTCTTTCTCATCTCGTATTCTCCTTTTCCGCCGCCGCAGGGAGGGTCCCTGCCGCAGCTATGTCAGAATATATCTTTAAAAACAGTGGAACCACACAAGCGCCTATTCTCGGACCTCTTTGTTTCGAACTTCTCTGTCCGATGGGATGGCATCCCCCGAAACTGTGGGCTCACGCTCGTCCTCTGTTTCCAAAGCGGGATATCGCGCCGCACTCCCCCAGAAGGCGGCGATGGGGCGGGCCCGGCAACTCCACGTCATGAGTGGTTTATCATGCGCAAGGATCCATCCTTGCGCACAAAGGGCCCGGGCCCTTTGTGCTATGTTCTATTTTATATGTCACTGCCTGTCTGGTTTCAACATACCGGACAGCTGTGGGGAATCTGGGCAGGTGTCAAGGCACTGCGCAATTTTGTGACAAAACTGGGATTGCATCTCCAGGTTCCAGGCGGACATCCCAAAATTCCCTTCTCTGCCAGGATTCTTTGCTTATTTTCAGGATACTTTAATTAGTAAAAGCATACGCCCACCCTGGGCATTTGTCAACAATAATTTGTCCTGCTTTACAACCTTGTTAAATTCTACAATTCCAATCCGTCAAATGTGCCGTCTCTTGTGCATTTAGCGCACAAAGGATTTGCTATTTTTTCCATTTTCTCCAGCACAGAGATCCAGTTTGTGCCCTAAATTACCGATAAACGCACAGTTTCCCAGCAGTTCTACAAGGTTTTTCACAGGAAACAGCCCAATCCGATGGAATCGCTGGGGCCAAAATATATTATTCCTACCTTTTCAGTAGGTTTATAGGGATTATAGCGCAGCAGGGGGCGGTTGTCAACCGTCAATCTGCGCGATGCTGCAATCTTGTAGGACTGGTGCGCACAGGCGGGTCAATACCGGCATTCTTTGTGCACAGATTCCCATGCACGGCCTCCGATATCTCCAACCGCTTCCCGCACTGCGCCCCGATGATTCCGATGTGAAATGTCCTGTTTAGTGGGTCAACCAACGCACGGGCATAAACAGCGAGGAGCACGCACGGTCCGCAGCACATATCAGCACAGCGATCACCGTCCCATCGTCCATTACTCCCAGCTCTCCAGCAGTTTCTTCAGCAGGCCCTTCAGCTGCTCCTGCTCCTCCTGGGTGAGGGCGGCAAAGCGGTCCTGCCTGTCTGCCGGCATGGCCTGGGCAGCTTCCTTGCCGGCATCGGTGAGGCGCACCGTTACCATCCGGCGGTCCTTCTCGCTGCGATCCCGGGTGATATAGCCCTTGGCCTCCAGCTTAGACAGCAGTTCGCTCACGGACCCCGGCTGGATGCCCATGGCCTCCTGCAGGGTGCGCTGGTCTGCCTCACCCCAGGCGTACAGCATGGCCAGGGCGCTCTTCTGTCCCCGCTCCCGATCGGACTTGTGGTGCAGAGTGTGGACGCAGCGGTGCATGAGACCGCTCAAGGAGTCCGGGTCCTCCAGGAACTCCGGGCGGGGCGGACGGGGTCCCGGGCCGTGGTGCTCCGGGCCGTGGTGCTCCGGGCCGTGGTCTCCGCGAGGACCGCGGGGTCCGCCATGTTCAGGGCCGGGACCGTCTTGCGGACCGTGTGGACCATGGTGGGGTCCGTGATGGGGGCCATCGTGGGAATGCTGCCCTTCCTCGGGATGGCCTCCGTCCCGAGGGCCGTGGTGGGAATGGTGTCCATGTCCTTCCCGGTCCGGTTCCTCACCGTGCGGATTGAACTGCTCCCGCTCCTCCGAGGTCATGCCAGCATAGCGTTCGCCCCGGCCGCAGCTGGGTGCGCTGAGAGAGCAGTGTCTCGGGCAGCAGGGGCATGTCTCCTCGGAGATGGGCTCCTGATTGGAAATGGTGTTGTCTTCGTTCATGATAGTAATCCTCCTGGATTGGTTTGAGATTAGTTAGGTACCTAAGGAGATGATACACCAGGAGGGGAAGATTGTCAAGGTACCTAAAGATTAATTTTTTGTGAACACAGCAAGACATCCGCCAGGCCGGATTTCCTGGCGGATGTATGAAGCGGCGTATGTGCGATGGATCGCTCTCTGGCTTCGGGCAAGCAGATCTGGCAGCACACGCAAGCTCGCGGTTTGCCGCTCACTGCACTGCTTCTTCCTGCTCCTCCTCCGGGCGGAAGGACTCCATGAAGCGCCACAGGAGGAAGGTACAGAAGTACGGGAATGTGTAGATATGGTTGCCATAGCCGATGTTGTTGGCAGACAGCTTGAATCCGTAGCGAATGTCCGGGTAGTGCTCGGAACCGATGAGCGTTTGCATGGATTTCGCTCTTCCGTCTTTCGCCTTTACCTCTACAGGAATGAGAGAGTCTTTGGATCGAATGAAGAAGTCTGCTTCCAGCGTGGAGTTTTCGCGCTTGTAGTAGTAGAGATCGTATCCCTGTTTCACCAATGCCTCTCCTACCATGTTTTCATAGAGAGCGCCCTTGTACACACCGAGATTCTTGTTTGCCCGCAAGTCCTGCTGCGCTTCCCTATCCAACATGGATACCAACAACCCGGTATCGCAGAAATACAGCTTAAACACATCGGGGTCATAGTTCCCTCCGAGAGGCAACTCTGGAAACTCCATGCAGTGGCAAATATTCACCATCCCTGCATCGTTCAGCCAATCTACACAGCCGCGATAATCCCGGGATCTGGCTCCAGGCGCGACCTTCGTTATCTGAAATTTCTTGTTTCCTCTGGCAAGTTGGGGCGCAACCCGGTTGAAAACATTGACGACTCGTGCTTGATCAACACCTATGGCGTATTTGCAGATATCGTCTTGATAGCCAGCAATGATCCGCCGCTGTTCCTCCAGCGATCCCTCAAAGGTACCTTTTTGATATAAGACGCCACCACCGCAGGCATTCCGCCAAGAATACTGAAGTCAAGGAAAAGGGAGTGATAGGTCCTCATCTCATTTTCGCTGAAAGGGCGGAGCTCTTTCATGTGGTTTAGCATGTTCTCGATCACTTCAGCCTGATAGCCCTTTGCCCAAAGGAATTCTTCAAAGTCCATGGAGTACATATCGTAGTCTTGCTTGTATCCAACGCTGATACTTGCTATTCTTTTATAATTCACTCCAAGCATGGAGCCGCTGCATATCACATCGAATCGTCCATCCAGGCAAAAGAACTTTAAGGATGTGGTGATTTCAGGAAAGTCCGTGATCTCATCAAAGAAGATCAGTGTCTTGCCCGGAATAAACCGCTTTGACGGATCCAAGAGTGAGATGTTCTTAATAACATCTTGTGTAGTATATCCGTCTTGAATGATTCTTCTATATTGCGGATCTTCGGCACAATTGATCTCGATGATGCTTTCATAGGTATCCTGCGCAAAATGCAGAATGGATTCCGTTTTGCCAATCTGACGTGCGCCTCGAATGATCAAGGGTTTTCTGTCCGGATCTGCCTTCCACTTCGTAAGAAAGGTGTCTACTTTCCGCTTCAAATACATCTGCCAAGCACCTCCTCATGGAGCTCTCTCCGCTATGATACACGTTTTACGGGCGATTATCAACGGGATTTGGCAGATTTAAGGCCGTATTTTCTCCAAGCGGTCACATTTTATGGGTGCATTCTAAGCCGAATTTCACAAAACATGATCGGTTTTTAATATCATCTGCACATTTCATGAGTCAATTGGGACCAGCGCCAGCTGACGCAACCAGGCCGGGCGTTTTCACATGCCATGCCAGGACATCCAGCCCGCCAAGCATACTGCACAAGGCCAAGACGGCCTGCGGAACACCCCTGTCCCGCAGGCCGTCTTTCTGTTTTCTCTTCACAAGGGGCTGGATCTGCACCGTGCTCAGAAGATCTTCTGGAGGAAGTTATAGAACGCCAGGTGCCAGGACCCGATGGAGTGATACCGCATGGGGAAGATATCAAAGAGGGTGTTCACGCCGTAGTCCAGGCGGGGTTCGATCTGGGTGAGAGCGGTGTAGTCTTGGATCTGCCCCACCAGGGCGAAGTCGAAGTTGCCGCTGGAGACATAGAAGTACCGGATGGGGAGATCCCGGAAGGCCTCAGACTGGATGGCCTGGCGGTACTCCTCCTGGGACGTGCGGCTGCCGCTGAAGGTGCCGAACCAGGCGAAGTAGTCCAGACTGCCGCAAAAGGCGGAGTGCAGCGTGGTTACAGCGCCCCGAGACAGGCCGGCAAAGGCCCGGTGATCCCGGCTGGCAGCAAATCCGGCATCGTCTATGGTCTCCGCATAGGTGGAGTACTTTCCCTCCACCGCCGGCATCAGATCCTGGCGGAGTTCGCTGCGGAAGGACCAGGTGAGCTGATCCAGGTCGTCTGCGCAGTCCTCTTCCACATAGAAGGTGGGTGTCACAACAATCAAGGGTTCGATGACCCCTGCGGCGATCATGTTGTCCAGCATCACCTTGTTGGACTCGTGGGTGGACAGCCAGTAGTTCTCATCGTCCCCGGTGCCGTGCATCAGGTAGAGGATATTGTACTGAATGCTCTCATCGTAGCCGTAGGGAAGATAGACCAGAGCCCGCTTGGCCACAAATCTCTCATCCGTGGCATAGGCCTTGGTCTCGTACACCAGTTCCTCCACCGTGCCGGGCTGAGAGGAGGGCTGTCCGTCAAACTGAGTGGGCACCGCCCAAATCTCCCTCCGGGCATCCCCCTGGGCCGCCTTTGCGGTGTCCGTAAAGCCCTTCCAGGTCCCCAGAAAAAGGGCCAGCACCAGCAGCGCCGCCGCTGCCGGCTTCCAGGGCAGGGCCCGTGGAGCAAGCTTTTTCCAAATACAGAGGCCGGTGCCTATCACTGCAGCCAAGCCCGCCGCAATTGCCTGAATCAGGAATCCCAGATTGAAGGGGGCATAGGCGGCATAGGTGGTGTTCACAAACACAACGATGCCCCCTGCGGTCACGAAAAGCAGCAGATACGGCATTCTCCCCTGCCAGGCGGCCGCTGCGGCGAGAACGAAGAAGCAGTTCAGCACGAGGACCGTCACCACGGGGATCAGCTCTCCCAGAGCGATATACCGGATCACATCCGCCACCGCCACCACGGAGATCACCGCTGCCGCAGCTGCCGTGATGCGGTCTGTCCAAAGGGCTGGGTCCACTTTTTTCGGGGATGGCATGTTTCAAAACTCCTTGCTTGCAAAATGAGGTAGGGCGAGAACACTCTGTCCAGCCGCTTCAGACAGCGGCGGATGCCGGCACAGGGATGGGAATCATGATGTCCACCAGGAACATCCCGTGGGAGGCCTGGAAGGAGACATGTCCCTGATAGCGCTCCACCAGGTACCGAATGGACCGGACTCCAAATCCATGGTCCCGGGGATTGGCCTTCGTGGTCTGGGGCAGTCCATCCCGGAACTGCGGCGGATGTTGGCAGGTATTCTCTGCGTGGATGCTGAGGATGTTGGCCTGCCGGCAGATGGACAGGCTGATCACCCGGTTCTCCAGGTCCTCCCCCAGCACGCCTTCAATGGCATTCTCCAAAATGTTGCCGAAGATGGAGTAGAGGTCCGGGTCGCTGATGAAGGCGAGCTCATTCTGGTCCACCATGTAGGTGAGCAGGATCCCGTGCTTCTCACAGAACAGCATTTTCTGGGTGAGGATGGCATCCAGCGTCTCGTTGCCCGTCTTGCACACGGCATCGTAGATGGCCACGGCGTCCTCGATCTCCTGCAGCGCTGCCTGCTGGTCCTGCCGGCCGGCAGCCCGTACAGCGGCAATCTGGTGCTTCAGGTCGTGGCACTTCATGTTTACGATGTCCATGCTCTCCTTGGAGATCTTGTACTGGGTGCGCTCTGCCGCCAGCAGCTGCTGCACCAGTTGATTCTCCAGCTCCAGCCGGCCGCTTTTCAGCTCAAAATACTGCAGGCCCAGGGCAAAGCAGCATGTGATAATGAGGACCATCCGGGCATAGATCTCATAGTCCAGTCCGTTTAAGCGGAACACCATGCCAGTGATAATCAGCACCATGAGAGAAGTCACCGCGCTGAGCAGCACCAGGGTGCCGTTTCCGCCCAGGTCTACCGCCTGCCGGTCCAAATCCCAGCGGTGAATCAGCAGCCACCAGCCGGCCGCGGCAAACAGGAGCAGGCAGAGAATGTGAATGGGCGGCGTCTGCTCATAGGTGAGGCCCAGCAGCACCATGATGATCTTGTTCACGTTCAAGGCGGTGTTCTGCAGCAGGTACGCCATCACGCAGAGGTATAGGGCCGTGCGGAAGGGGACCTGAAACATGGCCCAGAACAGCAGCACCGTGGCCAAAAACAGCGGTGTGCTCACGGTAACGGGGGTTTCCAACTCCTCCGGGAACAGCAGAAAGAACCCCACTCCCAGAAGGAGGGCTGTGCCCAGCAGCGCTGTGGGGACAAACCAGGGCCGCCTCTGGAATCGGAGAAACAGCGGGAGTTCAATGAGCAGAATCCCGATCACAAACAGCCCCCGGTACGAGAGGATATAGGTAAAGAGGAAGTCACTCATACAGCCGATGCCCTCCCAGATAGGTGTTCATGGCGTCCAGAAACTCCACCCTGCGGGAGCGGCCGATGGTGAACTCCTTGCCGTGGACCACCACCAGCTCCCGGCGGAAGCTCTGAACGTGCTGCAGATTCACCAGGAAGGAGTTGCTGGGCCGGGCGAATCCCCGCTCCTTCAGGGCGGCCTCCACCGCTTTCAGGGTGCTGCGGAAGGCGATGTCCCCGTCTGCGGTGTGGAAAATCACCCGGTGTCCGCTGCCCTCTACGTAATAGACGCGGCTGCAGGATACCCGTGTGAGCCCCTCTGGGCTGGGGATGGCGAACCAGTCCTCCCGGGTGGGCAAATTCTGCATGGCTTTGTCCAGTTTCAGGGCAAAATGGGCATACCGGACCGGCTTGATGAGGTAGTCCATGGCGTTCACGGAGTACCCCTGCACCGCATACTGGGTGAGGTTCGTTACAAATATCAGGATCACCAGACGGTCCAGCTTCCGCAGCTCCTCCGCTGTGCGCATGCCGTCCATCACCGGAAGGTCTATGTCCATGAGGACGATGTCGGTCTCGGGAGTGTAGTGCTCCAGGAATTCCGCGCCGTTGCGGTACCGGGTGACGCAGAGCCCCGTCCCCCGCTCCGTCTGGTACTGGGCGAGGTACTGCTGCAGGATGCCGGCGTACTCGTCTTCATCCTCTACAATAGAAATGTGGACCACTTTGCTCCCTCCTTCCTGTGGGACTGGGGCTGCGATGCTGCGGTGCGGAATCTCCCATCCGCAGCGGCGGAAAATGGCCCTGCAGTCTCAAAAATCGCACAAATTCAGTGTGATTATATAGGCAATCTTTCCAAATGGCAATGTCAGTTATGACGTTTTTCCGGTGAGATACGCCACTTCTCTGAAAACCCCTGCGACCTGTGATAGTATCCCTCCGCCCCAGCACAAGCAAGCAAGTCTAGAGGAGGAATAGTATGAACAAGAAACCAAAAGTGGGCTTGTTCCGCGGCCTGGTCAGCATTCTCAGCGTGCTGCTGGCCATTTCCGTGGGACTGGGCCAGATCGCCAACATGTACAGCGACTTCATGAACTCCCGTCTGGGCACCACCAATCTGAAGGTGGAGAACAGCGGCGGACTGTACTTCAAGTCTGCGTACAGCTCCCTGGCCGATGTGATCAAGGCCCAGGAGACCCTGGCAGAGGAAATCGGCAGCGAGGGCGCCGTTCTGCTGAAAAACAACGGTGCGCTTCCTCTGAACAAGGGCAGTGAGACCGTTACCCTGTGGGGTCTGAACAGCCACTTCCCCACCTTGGGCGGCATGATCGGCTCCTCCACCGGCTATGACCCCTCCAACGGCCAGCTCAGCTACGGCATGGAGGAGGCCATGCAGGCCAAGGGCTTCTCCCTGAACCAGAGCATGCTGGACTTCTACGCCGGCGGCCTGGGCCAGCAGTATGCCCGGAGAGGCTTCGGCCAGACCGGCCACGGCCTGTCTCCCGCCTTCACCGCCACCTATGAGGAGCCCTCCGGCTACCCCGTAGGCGAGATTCCCCCGTCCATGTACGAGGACAGCCTGCTGTCCAGCGCAGATGGCACCGCAGCTGTGGTGGTCATCTCCCGGGACAACTCCGAGGCCGCAGACTACAACCCCGACATGACCAACACCACCGAGGGAGACTCCTATGTGCGCCCCCTGGCCCTGTCTGATTACGAGAAGGGGCTTCTGGACCTGGCGAAGGCCCACAGCAGCAAGGTGATCGTCCTCATCAACTCGGACTGCGCCGTAGAGATCGAAGACCTGAAGAACGATGACGGCATCGGCGCCATTGTCTGGACCGGCGCCCCCGGCATGTACGGCTTCCTGGGCGTGGCAGACGTCCTGTCCGGCGATGTGAACCCCTCCGGCCACCTGCCGGACACCTATGCGGTGAGCTCCGTCTCCGCCCCCGCCATGCAGAACTTCGGCCTCTTCATGTACACCAACAACTCCCAGTCCTCCAACCCCGGTCTCACCGCAGACGACAAGGCGGACTGGTACATCGTGGAGACAGAGAACATCTATCTGGGCTACAAGTACTATGAGACCCGGTATGAGGACTCCATCCTGGGCCAGGGCAACGCCACAGACGGCGCCGGCGCTGTGGGCAGCAGCTGGAACTACGCCGATGAGGTGTCCTATCCCTTCGGCTACGGCCTGAGCTATACCACCTTCCAGCAGAAGCTGGTGAGCGTGGACGTGAATCCCGGCGGCGTCTCCACCGCAGTGGTGGAAGTCACCAACACCGGCAGCGTGGCCGGCAAGGACGTGGTTCAGCTCTACGTCCAGACCCCGTACACCCCCGGCGGTCTGGAGAAGGCCTCCATTCAGCTTCTGGACTATGCCAAGACCGGCATTCTGGAGCCCGGCGCCTCTGAGACCGTCACCATCGAATTCGATATGGCCTATGCCGCCAGCTATGACGAAAATACCAACGGCGGTGCATGGGTTCTGGATGCCGGAGACTACTACTTCGCCATCGGCAACGGCGCCCACGAGGCCCTGAACAACGTGCTGGCCGCCAAGACCGGCTCTGCAGACAGCCTGGTCTCCACCACGGACAGCGACACCATCGATGCCTCCTGCGCCTCTCTCTGGACGCTGTCTGCCCGGGACGAGAGCACCTACTCCCAGAACGTCACCAACGCCCTGCAGGACATGGACATCAACAAGCTCATCCCCGATGCCGCAGAGTACACCACCCGTTCGGACTGGACAAAGGGCTGGAAGTCTGTGGACTCCCTCACCCCCACCGATGAGATGATGGTGGGCCTCACCAACAGCAACTACACCTTCACCGCCAACGGGGACGCCGTCTCCTGGGGCGTGGACAGCGGCCTTGTGGCGGCAGATTTCATGGTCCTGGATGACAGCGGCAACCTCACCGGCGTCAAGGACTGGAGCGATCCCGCCTGGGATCAGCTGGTAGACCAGATCACGCTGGATGACGCCATCAACTTCATCGAGCACGCCGGCGACAACCTGGAGCGCATCGACTCCATCCAGCTGCCCGCCGTAGTGAACCACGATGGCCCTCTGGGCTTCACCTATGACCAGGTCCCCGGCTACTATGCCAACTGGGGCTCCAGCTCCGCGGACGAGCCCACCTATGTGGGCAGCGGCGATGCGCAGTCCACCTACGCCATGAACACCATGCCCACCGAGCCCATGGTGGCGGCCACCTGGAACAAGGAACTGGTGGAAGAGGAAGGCGTTCTCTTCGGCGAGATGGCCCTCTGGTCCAACATGAACTCCATTATCGCTCCGGGCATGAACCTGCACCGCACCCCCTACTGCGCCAGGAACCATGAGTACTACTCCGAGGACGCCATGCTCACCAACCTCATGGGCGTGGCCCTGGGCAAGGGCATGCAGTCCAAGGGCCTTCTGGCTGAGCCCAAGCACCTGGCCTTCAACCACCAGGAGCTGAACCGCTCCGGCTGCTCCACCTTCATGACAGAGCAGGCCGCCCGTGAGAACGAACTGCGCGGCTTCCAGGGCGTTCTCTCCGGCAACTACACCGGCTCTGTGATGACCGCCTTCAACCGCGCCGGCACCGTCTACGCAGGTGCCCACACCGGTCTGCTCACCCAGATTCTCCGCAACGAGTGGGGCTTCACCGGCTTCGTCATCACCGACATGATCAACGGCGCAGACTACATGAACTGGCGTGACATGGTGGCAGCCGGCGGCACCGGCGCTCTCACCAGCACCGCCTACGACGCATCCAACATCGGCTCCATGAGCTCCGCTGCCAACGTGGAGAAGATCAAGGCCGATGGCTCCTTCCAGCTGCAGATGAAGCAGGCACTGCGCTACGCCGTGTACACTGCCATCAACAGCAACCTGATGAACAACTACAACACGGAGACCAGGCTCCTCACCGTAAACACCTGGTGGCAGAACGCCTTCATCGCCTGCTCTGTGGTACTGGGCATTTTGGACGCAGTCTGTGCTGTCTTCTATGTCCTGAATGCCAACAAGGCGAGCGGCACAGCCAGTGCAAAACATTAAGGAGGGCTGAGCAATGAATCCTACGAAACGTGCTTTGGGCTGCTACGTCGGCATTATTGTGGCCGCCTTCTCCATCGCCGCCTGGGCGCTCAACGGAGCGGTGAGCGGCAGCAGCGGGGATGTCTCCACCATGCTTTTGGTGGCCGCCATCATCGAGCTTGCCGCAGTGGTGCTCACCTTTGCCGCAGGTCCCCGCCCCATCTTCAACCTCATCTCTCTGGTGACCTCTGTGCTCATCGCCTACGCCCTTACCATGAGCTTCGCCACCCAGATGAACCAACTGGGCAACGTGGTGGCCGGACTGGATGACATCTCCTCCCTGTCCAGCTTTTTCTCCTTCGTGGCCGTCTCCGCCATCGCCCTGGTGCTGAGCATCGTGAACAACTTCCTGGGCAAGGCAAAGGCAGCCGCCTGATTCCATCACCTCCCACTTCTTCTTTTCTTCCAGGATACGCCCCTTCCCGCCGTCTGTGCGGGAAGGGGCGTACTCTGTTTGAAAACAGGCTGCAGCCGGCAGTCCAAGAAGCGTTCGCGTGCCCAGAAAATGCATCTCCCTTCGGCCGCACAGCGGATCTGGATCTCCGCCCTACCTACGAGAAGGAACCAATCCAGTCTGGCCGGAGATGGGTATTGGTGCTGAGCAGGTACGATGCAGGAAAGCAAATGACATGTACCCTGGTAAGGCCAGGCCCACACCCACGTACCCCCAGCTGTTTTGCCGGAAGGAGCGTTTGAGCAAAACCTTTTGCCAGAGAGCATAGCATTGCCCTGTGTGTAAACAGCAAACGGGATTCACGACACCTGCTGTATGGTGCTGTGAATCCCGTTTTGTCTATGGCCTTCTATGTGTGTCCGAGTCCGCAGACTACCCTGCGTGGTTTGCCAAAGGCATGCTTCTCACCGAACACCGGCAGCGTACAGGTTGCGGACTTCCGCTCTGACGTCATCTGTACTGCTTGCCTTAGCCAGAGCGTCATCAAAACTTTGATCGTTGTCCTTTGCCGTATCCAAGATCAGGTTCAAAATTTGCCTCATCAGAGAGTCTTCCCTAGCTTTTCAAAGTGTGTAGCCAATCGGGCTGCCATTGCCCCTGCTACCCTTGTACCTTGATGGCTCATTATAGCGTGGAAGTTAACGGCTAGTGAAGCAACCGCTACATTCGCTACATTTGCTACATTTGCTCCAGCCGCTTTGCCCGCCGGTACTCCAACGGCGTGGTCTGGTACTCCTTCTTGAACACGGAGGCGAACTTGGACTGGTTGTCGTAGCCGGACTGGAGGGCGATCTCGGAGATCTTCAGTGGGGTGGTCTCCAGGAGATGGGCGGCTAGCTTCATCCGCTTCTTCTGGAGGTAGACGGAGATGTTCTCCCCGTAGACACCCTTGAAGTAAGTCTTCAGGCTGGTCTCGCTCACCCCGAACTGGGTAGCCAGCTCTTTTACCGTATATTCCACAGCCAGGTCCTCCGTGAGGATGGCCTGAACCTTTTTGGCGATGTTCACCTGAGATGGGGTGAAGTACTGGGTTCTCGCGGTTCTGGGCCGATCCTGCCGGAAGATCTGGAGCAGCAGTTCTGCCAGCTGGAGCTTCATGGCACTGGTGTCCTCTGCCCCGCTGAGGGCCCACATCCGGGAGAGCAGCTCCGTGATGGAATCCGGCAGGTGTAGCTGGCAGAAGGTATCGGAGAGACGGAACTTCACGCAGATGGCGGGGAGACTGATGCCGAGTTCATCAAACATGGGGTACGGGTGTTCCCGGAGGATGTCCAGATCCAGGAACACCTCAATCCCTTCATAGAGGGCGTTGGGGTAGAGACAGGGCTTGGCCAGCTGCTGCAGGGCCAGGGCAAACTGTCCGTCTGAGAGATAGGCGAACTTGCCGTTGCTCAGTGTCACCTCACAGCGTCCCCTCCGGCAGTAGTTCAGAAGGAGGACGTGGTCTGAGTCCTCCTGTGGCGGCACCGGCCAGAGCTCCGTGTGGATCCGGACAAAGGAGAGGTAGATGCCTGGAGCCAGCGGAAAGTGCTGTATCCTACCCGCACTCGGATCCGGCAGCCTCATATTGATATAGGCCCCGTGCTGCTCCGTCTGAATGTCCTCCCACCGCCATTGGGCGGCTTTTTTCGGCTTTTCTGACATGGTAACTCCCCCTTTTGCTTTCCCTATCATACCCCTCAGCGGGTGAGGCTGTCAACGGCGGAGGAGAAAAAAGTCGGCGCTGTTTGGAGCGAAAAAACCGGTTTGGAGTTGAGAAGCCTCCGCCGGCTGGATATAATGCCGGCCAGTTAGCGAAGTCTAACCAAATCACTTGTCTCAGGAGGAATGGAACATGTCTGCTCCAACCAAGTCCAAGATGAACGCCAAGGATGCCATCTTCACCGGCGCTCTGGGGGCCGTCTGCATTCTCATCCGCTTCGTCATGATGATCGTGGGCGGCTTCAGCCCGTACGTCTGGTTCAGCGCCCACTTCGTGGATGCCATTCTCATCGGCCCCGTCTTCATGCTGATGGTGGCCAAGACGCAGAAGTCCGGCCCCTTTGTGATCACCTCCACGGTAACCGGCATCCTCATGATGGCCGCCACCTGGATGCTGCCGGTCACCGGGCTCATCGGCGGTCTGCTCTGCGAGCTCTGCCTCAAGATGGGTGAATACCGTAAGAAGGGCTGGCTGCTGGCCGGGTTCTTCTGCTTCAACATGGGCTTTATCGGGGACTTTCTGCCCCTCTGGTTCACCAAGGAGGCCTATCTCTCCGGCCCCTCCATGCAGGGAATGGATCCCGGCTACGTATCCGCCCTCACCAATCTTCTCACCTGGCCGGTGTTCGGGGTCATCGTGTTGAGCATCGCCGTGGGCTCTGTGCTGGGCGGTCTCTTCGGCCTGAAGCTCATGCAGAAGCACTTCGTCAAGGCCGGTCTCGTATGAAGCCGCTGGTACTGGATCCCCGGACCAAGTTTCTGATCTGGCTGCTCACCAACGTGGTGGTATTCTGCAACACTCCCAGGCTGTTCTTCACCATCACCATGGCCCTCTATGCCCTGCTGTTCCTTCTGGCGTGCAAGGCCGGGAGCATGGTAAAGCTCCTCATCGGCTACGGCATAGTCCTTGCGGCGCAGTGCTATCTGCTCCCGCACCTGCCCCCAGCTGTGGCAATGGTGTTCTCCACCGTGACCTACGCCGTTCTGGTGTTTCCCTGCGTCATGGGCGGGATGTACCTCCTCGCCACCACCAGCGTAAGTCAGCTGATCGCGGCCTTTCGGCGGATGCACGTGCCGGAGAGCTTCACCATCACCATGGCGGTAACGCTGCGGTATCTGCCCGCCCTTCGGGAGGACGTGCGGCACATCCTGGACGCCATGAGCCTCCGGCAGATCAAGGGCCTGGAGCAGCGGCTGGAGTGCATCTACATCCCCATCCTGATGGGCACCGCCCAGACGGCGGAGGAGCTCAGTGAGTCCGCCACGGCCCGGGGTATAGACTCCCCCGGCAAAAAGAGCAGCTGGCACACCATTGGGTTTCATGCACAGGATGTAGTGGTATCGGTAGTGTTTCTCGCCGTCTGTGTGGTCTCCATCTGGAGCAAGGGGGTGCTGGGATGATCTCCTTTGAAGGCGTCTCCTTCACCTACGCCGGGAAAGAGGATCCCGCGCTCTCCCACTGCTCCTTTCAGGTGCGGCCCGGGGAGCTGATCCTGCTCTGCGGGGTGAGCGGCTGCGGCAAGACCACGGTGCTGAAGCTGGTAAACGGCCTGCTGCGGGATGGAGATGCCGGCACATTGGAGGGCAGGGTCCTGGTCCAGGGGAGAGATGCGTCTCAGATCCCCCTCTGGGAACTCAGTCAGACGGTGGGCTCTGTCTTTCAGAACCCCAAGTCCCAGTTCTTCAACCTGGACACCACCAGCGAGGTGCTGTTCGGGCTGGAAAACCGGGGTGCCGCCCACGAGGAGATGGAGCAAGCCCTGTCATCTGCCACCCAGGCATGCGGGATTCAGAAGCTGCTGGACCGGAACATCTTCCAACTCTCCGGCGGGGAGAAACAGCGGATCGCCTGTGCCAGCGCCTACGCCATGGGCCCCAGTCTCTTTGCCCTGGACGAGCCATCCTCCAATCTGGACGCAGACGGCATCCGCATGCTCCGGGAGATTCTCACCCAGCTGAAACACGAGGGCAAGACGGTCCTTCTGGCGGAACACCGCCTCTGGTATGCGGCAGACCTGGCAGACCGCATCTTCTATTTAAAGGATGGTGTCCTGGAGCGCCGCTTCACCCGGGCGGAATTTCTGGCCCTGTCTGATGAGGAGCGCCGTACCATGGGTCTCCGCAGCCTCACCGAGGTCCCCCTCCCACAGCCGGATCCGACCCTCTCCGATTCCAGCACAACTGATGGCCTCTCCGTCCAAGGTCTCTCCGCCAGCTACGGGAACAAACCGGTCTGGGAGGATGTCTCCTTCTGCGTCCAAAAGGGAGAGATCGCGGCCATCACAGGGACCAACGGCGCCGGGAAGACCACCTTGGCCCGGTGTCTCTGCGGGCTCCACAAGGAGTCTGCCGGCAAGATCCTCTGGGAGGGCAAGCCGCTTAGCCCAAAAGCCCGAAAGAGGGCCAGCTTCCTCATCATGCAGGACGTGAACTTTCAGCTCTTTGCAGACAGTGTGCTGGCAGAGGCCATGTTGGGCAACGACTGCTCCGAAGAGGAGGCCAAAGCTGCCCTTCAGCAGATGGACCTTCTCCCCTTCCTGGACTGCCACCCCATGGCGCTCTCCGGCGGCCAGAAGCAGCGGCTGGCGGTGGTGTCCGGCACTTTAAGTGGCCGAAAGCTCCTCCTCTTCGATGAGCTCACCTCCGGCCTGGACTATCTCCACATGCGGGAGGTGAGCCGGGAGCTGCAAACGCTGGCCGCAGCCGGGTACTGTATCCTGGTGATCACCCACGATGGCGAGTTCATCCGGGAGAGCGGCGCCAAGGTGATCCAATGGAACAACCACATGGAAGGGGGCGCCAAACCCGTGAAGCAATCCAATCTCCGCCGGCTGCTGGACTACGCCGGCAGCCGCAAGGTACTGCTGTATCTCTCTTGGGCGCTCTCCGCCATCAGCGCATTGGCAGCGCTGGTGCCCTTCTGGTCCATCTGGCGGATCCTTCAGGCTGTCCTCACCGCAGTGCCCCACTACGAACAAGCACAGCACCTCACCCAATACGGCTGGACGGCGGTGCTCTTCGCCGTACTCTCCATGCTGCTGTACTTTGCAGCCCTGTTCTGCTCCCACTTTGCGGCCTTCCGGGTGGCCAGCAACCTCCGAAAGAAGCTGGTGCGCCATATCGCCCTGCTCCCCCTGGGGACCGCAGAGGTATTGGGCAGCGGCAAACTCCGAAAGATAATCCAGGAGTCTGCCGCCTCCACCGAGACCTATCTGGCCCATCAGCTTCCAGACCTGGCCGGGGCAGTTGCCACGCCCTTCGGACTGCTGGCGCTTCTCCTCTCTTTCGATTGGCGTCTGGGCCTTCTGAGCCTGGTCCCAGTCCTTCTGGGTTTTGTCTTCATGATGGCAGCCAGCGGCGCCCATCTCACCGAGACCATGAAAGAGTATCAGGACGCCCTGGACGGCATGGCCAACGAAGCGGTGGAGTACGTCCGTGGGATACCTGTAGTAAAGACGTTCGGGCAGACGGTGTACTCCTTCCACAAGTTCAAAGACGCCATAGATAACTACGGAAAGTGGGTGATCGAATACACCAAGGGGCTTCGCATGCCCATGGTGCTCTACACGGCAGCCATCAACGGGATCTTCGCCGCCCTCATCGCCGGCACCTTCTGGTTCACAGACGGCACCGTCTCCACCGCATTCCTCACAAACCTTCTCTTCTACATCATCGTCACCCCCGCCATCACCCTTACCCTCACCAAGATCATGGCCATGAGCGAGAATCAGGTCCTGGTGGCAGACGCCCTCAACCGGATCGATGGTATTCTGTCCCTGGAACCGCTTCCTGAGCCAACAACGCCTATAGTCCCGCAAGACAACTCCGTGGAGCTGGACCACGTCTCCTTCCAGTACGAGGAGAGCAACGAGGTGCTTCACCACATCTCCCTCCGGATCGAGTCTGGCCAGACCGTGGCACTGGTGGGCCCCTCCGGCGGCGGCAAGTCCACTCTGGCCAGTCTGGTCTCCCGCTTCTTTGATCCCCAGGGCGGCGCCGTCCGCATCGGCGGGGTGGATGTGCGGGACATCCCCAAGGTGACCCGCATGGACACCGTGTCCTTTGTCTTTCAGAACAGCAAGCTCATCAAGGCCTCCATTCTGGACAACGTGCGGATGGCAAAACCGGGCGCCACCGAGGGAGAGATCCAAAGGGCCCTGGAGACGGCCCAGTGCGGGGACATCCTGGAGAAGCTGCCACAAGGCGTGCACACCGTGATCGGCAAGGACGGGGTGTATCTCTCCGGGGGAGAGCAGCAACGGATCGCCATCGCCCGGGCTATGCTGAAAGACGCCCCCATCCTGATCTTGGACGAGGCCACCGCCTTCGCGGACCCGGACAACGAGGGGAGGGTACAGGCTGCCCTCTCTAATCTCGCCAAAGGGAAGACGGTATTGCTCATCGCCCACCGCCTCTCCACGGTGTCCGGTGCAGACAAGATCTGCGTCATCGCAGACGGGCGAATCGCGGAGGAGGGCACCCGGAAAGAACTGCTGCAAAAGAACGGTCTTTTCTCCCGGATGTGGCGGGAATACCAGACCTCCGCCCAGTGGAAGGTTGGAAAGGGGGCGTCCGCATGATCCCAATGCTGCAAAAGAAGCTGGCGTTGAGCCGGCAGGGTGCGGTGAATCTTGTCAAGAGCTGTCTCGCCTGCGCCCTGCAGAATCTCGCCCTGATGCTGCCGGTGGGTCTCCTGTACCTGCTGGTCTCAGACCTGTTGGACGGCGGCATCGTTGGCAAGTGTCCATTCTATGCCATGGGCTGTGTCCTCTGTCTGGTCCTCATCGGCGCCGCCACCTACATCCAGTACACCGCCACGTACTTTGCCACCTATATTGAGAGCGGGGTCCAGCGCATCACTTTGGCTGAGACACTCCGAAAGCTGCCCCTCTCCTTCTTCGGGAAAAAGGACCTCTCCGATCTCACCGGCACCCTGATGGCGGACTGCACCTACATGGAGACCGCCTTCTCCCACTTCATCCCGGAGCTGGTGGGATCCTTTCTCTCCACTGGCCTCGTGGCCATCGGTCTCTTCTTCTGGGACTGGCGGATGGCGCTGGCCGCTCTCTGGGTACTGCCGGTGTCTCTGGCGGTGGTACTACTCTCCGCCGGAGTGCAGGACAGGCTGTACGCCAAGTCCTCCGAATCGAAGCGCACCCTTGCCGATGGGATTCAGGAGTTTCTGGAGTGCATCCGGGACCTGAAGTCCAACAACGCAGAGGACGCATACCTGGACGGGTTGGACCGCGAAATCGATGATGTGGAGCAGCACTCCATCTTCACGGAGCTGGGCACCGGCGTGTTTCTTCTCTCCGCCGGCATGATCTTGAAACTGGGCATCGCCACTGTGGTCCTCACCGGGTCTCTCCTCCTGGCAGACGGGTCTCTGGATTTGCTCACATTCTTTGCCTTTCTCCTTCTCGCCTCCCGGCTCTACGATCCCCTCCAGGGCGCCTTGCAGAACCTCACCGCGGTGATCTCCTGCCGCACCCAGATCGGCCGGATGAACGAGATTCTGGAACACCCGGTACAGGCCGGCACAGACTCTCTCACCAACCACGGCTACGACATCGTCTTCCACCGCGTCTTCTTCTCCTACGAAGACAGCGAGACGGTCCTACGGGATGTGTCCTTCACCGCAAAGCAAGGGGAGGTAACGGCCCTGGTGGGGCCTTCCGGCGGCGGCAAGACCACGGTCTCCCGTCTGGCGGCCCGTTTCTGGGATGCAGACAGTGGCAGAATCACCGTGGGCGGCATGGACATCGCAACGGTGGACCCGGAGACACTGCTGTCCCTCTACTCCATCGTCTTCCAGGACGTCACCCTATTCAACGGCTCCATCCTGGAGAACATCCGCATTGGCCGGAAGGACGCCACAGACGAGGAAGTGCTGGAGGCGGCCCGTCTCGCGGAGTGCACGGAGTTTGCCGAGAAGTTGCCGGACAAGTGGAACACCGACATTGGGGAGAACGGCTGTGCTCTATCCGGCGGAGAACGGCAGCGGATCTCCATTGCCCGGGCTTTCCTGAAGGATGCGCCCATCATCCTGCTGGACGAGGCCACCGCCTCTCTGGACGTGGAAAACGAGTCCCGGATTCAGGTGGCCCTCTCCCGGCTCATTCAAGACAAGACAGTACTGGTAATCGCCCACCGGATGCGGACCGTGGCCGGTGCAGACAAGATCGTGGTGCTGTCCGGGGGAACCGTGGCCGAACAAGGGGCGCCGGATGCGCTGCTCCAAAGAAACGGCCTCTACGCCCGGATGGTATCGCTGCAGACAGAGAGCGGACGTTGGGCGATTGGACAGGCGCTGGAGCAATAGGGCAAAAGTACAAATGCCGACAAGAAGGCGCAGCCCGCAGGAGCACAGTGGGCTCCTGCGGGCTGCGCCTTCTTGTCTTGACGGGTACCTGCCCGCCCTACCGGGCCAGGACCTCACAGTAGTGCATCAGAAGTGCCGCGACCTCAGACCGGGAGGCACTGTCCCCCGGGGCCAGTCTGTTGCCGCCCACGCCGTGGACCAGGTCTTCTGCCACAGCCCACTGCATGGCGGCCAGGGCCTCATCGCTGATGCTGCCGGCATCCGCAAAATCGCTGAGATCCGCCCTGGCGGAGACATCTGCACCGCGGTACGCCGCGAAGTTGTACATCATCAGCACCATGGTCTCCCGGGTGATGACCCCTGCGGGATCAAAGGTGTCTGGGCCCACGCCGGTGGCGATCTGGTTCAACGCACTCCATGTGACCGCATCTGTGTACCAGGCTCCCTTCGCGGTGTCCGCATACACGGGATCCCCCATGGCCGGATTCTTTGCCAGGTGATAGAGGATGGTGATAAAGCTGCCGCGAGTGATCTTATCCAGAGGGTTGAAGTGGCTGGCGTCCACGCCCACCATCAGCTGGTGGCTGGAGGCGAAGGCCACACTGTCTGAGAACCAGTCTTTTGCCGCGACATCGGAGAAGGTCAGGCTGTTGTCCGCCAGGGAGACAACGGCAAGGCCCTCCAGGGGGATGCTCACAATACCGGTCTCCGGGTCCGCCAGAGAGGTGCCGATGGTCTCCGTGGAGTTGTCCTCCCGCATCTGCATGGCCACGGTGCCGTAGGTACAGCCCGGATAGGAGAACTGCAGGGTGAGGCCGCCGGAGATCTCCTCTATAGGTGTCTCCCCCATGCCCACAGCCACAAAGGCTTCGGCACCGCTGTGATACACGATCAGGGAGAGATCGCCCGTGTATGCCATGAGTTCTCTCAGGGAGCGCCCCGGCAGCGTTACCGAGGCGATGTTCAGATCCAGGCGGATGCCGGCCGCGGTCTCAGCGGCAAGGGTGCGTACATCATCCTCTGGCAGGGTGATCATGGCCATGGCAACACCGGAGGGGACCTCTGCGTGGATCTTCACCAGGCCGGCGTTGTCCGCCTTTGCCTGACGGACCATTTCCGCAGCAACCGCCTCGTCTACCGCTATCACCGCCGCGCCTTCGGTGGTTCCCACCACCATGCCTGGCACCGAGACCACTTTGTTCCCCGGTCTGGCAGTCTCGGTGGTGCCGGTCTCCGGCTGGGATGCTGCCTGGTCTACGATCTCAAAGTCCAAAGTGGCAGAGGCGGCCTCATAGGCGTCCGATGCTGCCACGCTGGCCCGCACGGTGTACTGCCCCGCTTCTGTGGGGACGGCGATGGTATAGGTGGAATCGTCTGCACCCCGGACCTTGTACTCGTAGGTGATCTCGCCCGGGGATGTTGCCGTAGCCGTGAAGGAGACGCCTGGATTCGCACTGCCGGACTTATAGAACGTGGTTGTGGGCGAGGAGAATATCACGGCGTTTTTCTGCTGCGCCGCAGACCGCACCGGCGGGAAGACGATGGTGTAGGTGGCCGAGCCGTAGATAGATGAGACCGTGACCTTCAGGCTGACAGACTCCTCAGAGGCCAGGATGGGCGTCCCTGAGATGGTCCCGTCTGAGTGCATTGAGAGGCCTGGAGGCAGTTGGCCGTCCGCCGAATAGGTGTACGCCGCACCTGTGCCGCCGCTGTACAGCACCGGCTGAATCGTCTGGATCGGCGTGCCAACGGTGAGGGTCTCCGGTATGTTCTGATAGGAAAAGCGGAAGGTTTGGCTTGTGCTCTGGCCTGCGCTTTGACTGGGATCGTAGTCCACCGAGGACAGCTGCGGTCCGTTGGTGAAGGTGATGGTATAGTTCATGTCCGTGCTAGGGTCCGCATTCGTGCACCGGTGGGAGTCTGCGAACCTGAGGCCGCTCTGCACCTTGTCTGCGCCCTCCAGGAGCCAGTTTTCGTAGCCATCCCCGCGATAGTAGTCTGCGCCGTCCCAGGTGACGTCCACGGCGTACCATGCCCCGTCCAACTGCACATAGTTCCACATGTGTCTCTCAGATGCCCCGCCGGGATAGGAAGTCCCATATCCCTCCACCAGAACGCAGGGGATATTCACTCTGTCACAGAGGACCTTCAGCGCCCGGGCATAGCTCTCACAGACGGGGCCCTCCAATCCGCGCTTTCCCTCCAAGGCATTGCTGGGTTCCCGAATATCCCAAGGGCAGGCGTTGTCGTCATAGAGATTCGGCTGGGTGCTGTACTCGTTGTGCTGTACGAGCCACTGGTTGAAGTATGCGATCTTCTCATAGTTTGAGGCGTTGCTCGGAACGCCGGCCAGGATGCTCTCCACGTTGGCGTCCATGCTGCTGATCGCAGCTTTCACCTCTGCCGCTGAGCGGAAGACGCTTCTCCGGCCGCTGATGGAGCCGTCTTCGCTGCTGCAGATGCCGTACATCAGGTACACGGTGCAGTTGGGGCTCCCCTGCACCCCATAACACAGGATGTAGTAGTTGTACGCGTTGTTCACCCAGAACACCTCCGGGTGATCGCGGTCAAAGGCGATGGCGGCGGCAATGATGGAGTTGATCTCGTAGTTCAGCCGATTGAGGGAGGTCTTGCTGCTGTTCACCTCTGCCTGGGTGCTTTCGATCACATCCAGCAGAATGCAGGACATCCGATCTCCATTGTCGTCCATTAGGAACTGGCTGCCAATCTGCACATTGGTGACATCCGTGGTTGGACCGGAGAGGTTGTAGTACTGATCATCGATGAGGTAGTCCCGATCCCCATCGCCGTCTGAACCCTCTACCAGGATGTCGTAGAGTCTTCTGCCTGTATCGCTGATGGTGACCCGGTCTATCCACTTCTCGTAGGTACCGCTTTTCTCCGTAACGGTATATTGCCCATACGCGGCTGGGCGGGCCGGACCATCGTACTGGCCCACACCGTGAAAGAGCTTGCCTCCTCCGCTGACGGTGTGCCATGTCCCGGCACTGTCTGGATTCGGCAGCATGCGCGAAACCTCTTCCGCAAACGCCGTGGGAATAAACATGGTGAGCATTGCCAATGTGAGCAGCAATGCCAGGAAACGCTTTGCCATTCGCTTTTTCCTCCTATCCTTCTACTACAGCGATATAATCCGTTTGATGCTATCTTAAGACATCAATTGGGGTGGTGTCAAGGGCATGGCAGGGCGTGGCTGGTAACCATACTCGGGAAGAACGGCCGCCGATACCACTCACGAGGCCACGCTCTGTGCCATAGGCCACCGCACTGGTGTACCAGACACCTGCGGGTACATTGGTGTGCCTGTGTCCTCTGCCGTTGTGGTCTTCATACCCAGTACCAGCATGAAAGAGGTAATTCGTGTCGTCCATTTCACACGAAGGCCCATTTTGGTGAATTTGAGTGACTATATAGTACCCGAACCCTGGCGAAAAGGGAAGACTCAAAAAGAGGGAACAGTTCCCACTAAAAGGTTGGACCAGTGCAAAAAACGAGTATGGTGACACCTATAAGTCAACAAACAGCCGCAACCCGCAGGAGCACAACATTGTGCTCCTGCGGGTTGCGCTTTCGTTTTCTCGTAACTATACGATGGGAGTGCAGAATTGGCCATTAGTCGCAAAAATGCCACACAAATAGACGCGAAGAACCCCCGC
>CANRFN010000035.1 GCA_947629915.1 uncultured Oscillospiraceae bacterium
CTCCCAGGATCTCTGCTTACTACAGAGATCTTCTGAGAGGGGAAGTACATCCCCGATAATGCACGAAGCGGCAAAAATAATCGGCCCGCCCTGCGCTGCCGCAGGGCGGGCCGATTGCTGCTGTCTGGGGTCTGCACGGCTCCAGGCCGATGCTCAGACCACCTCGATCTTGTACTTGGGCTCGTTGTATGCGATGATGAGATTGCTGAAGTACTGCTCGTACTTGCCGATCACCACATGCTCCAGGGTGGGCCCCATCTGGGCCAGCACCTCCTCATAGGGCATCTCATACTGCTCTGCCATCTCGCGGAGCTCGGCAGCGCACTGCTCCTCCGTGAACGTGACGCCGTCTGCCTGGGCGTGGGTGTACCCCAGGCAGCAGAGCTTGGTGCTGTGCTCCACCATCTCGTGGAGGGCGGCATGGAGCTCGTCCCGGGAGGTGCCCTCGGGCTTGCGGAGCATCCGGCGCAAGATCTCCGCCGGTGGGATCTCCCCGCCGGCCTGGGCAGAGGCCTGGGCCGCTGCGGCCTTGGCGTAGTCCACGTAGGCGCTGAACCGGAGGTGATATACCCCCTCCGCCTCGTTGATGGGGGCAAAGGTGGACTTGGCCAGCACCTGCTTCTCCACATAGTCTGCAAGGATGCGGTTGCGCTCGTCCTTGGCCGCCTCGATGAGGCCGTTCTTCAGGGCGGCGGCGTACGCCTCCACGGTCTTCACATCGGGCTCACCCAGTTCCGCCACCATCGCATCGGTGAGGGCCGGGGCGACACGCCGCTTCACACTCAACACGGAGACCTGCCGCAGCACGCCCTTCACCGGCATCTCTGCGGTCTCCCCCGCCTTGTGTCCCAGGAGCTGCCGCTCTGTCTCGGCGTCCAGGAAGTTGCGGCCCACGGAGATCTGTGCCTCTGCGGTGCCGCTCTCCGCCGCAGGGTCCGGCCAGGAGATGCGGACGATATCTCCCTTGCAGATACCGTCCTGCACCGGCTGGATGGTGATGTACTGCTCCGTGACCTGGGCCATCATGCCATCGATCTCACTCTGCTTGATCTGCAGGGAGAGCAGTTTCTCCGGAATGGCAACCTGCCGGAAATCAAACTCCTCAAGGAGCTGGGTTCCCAGGTTCATGCGCATGCCCCCGCCAGGCAGGCCTCCACGGCCGTTGCCAGCTCGTTGGGGCAGGAGTTGCCGCCGTGGCAGTCTATGCCCTTCAGTCTGGTGATCACGTCCTCGGCCTTCATGCCCTCCGCCAGTGCGGCCACGCCCTGGGTGTTGCCCCGGCAGCCGCCGGTAAAGACCACGTTGTGCACGATGCCGTCCACGATGTCGAAAGAGACCTCAGAGGCGCAGGTTCTACCGCCGGTCTTGTGGGTATAGTGCTTGTCCATTGTATAGGTCCTCCTTAGTATTGGTTACTTTGGATGTACGCCGCCGGCATGGGTACGCTGTCTCAGAGAAGCCGCGCTCCCCGGATACCGGCAGCCAGGGATTCACAGCTGTAAGGATACCACAGAACCGCCGCAAAATCCACCACCACTTTGGCACCATTTCAGGCAGAATGTGCACGAAACAGCACATGGCGGGGAACTGCCCCGGTTTGTACGGCAAATCAGAAAAAAGAAGAGCCACCGCCGGTCCAAACCGGCGGTGGCAACCAGAGCGATCCTGGTGTGGCTGCTCACATTCCTAGTATCGTTCCTGGCTAGTTTCTTGGCTAACATCGGAGCTGTAGTCTTCGAGCGCTGTCTCGGCAGCTAAGCCAAAACCGCAGGGGTGGGAGGCCACCCACCCTTGCATGTTAAAAACACCACGTCTGGCCGATTAAGTCAACAGGGAATTGAACTTTTCCTCAGGACAGTCCGCAGACACGAGACATTCAGAAAATCAGTGCCTTTTTCCACATTTTGATCTTGAATTCAGACGGAAACATGATAGACTACAGGAGAAGTATCGTGGGGTTTTGCCCGTTGCCCCGCAGGAACAGGGAAGTCGCTGCCGGCCGCTCTTATGGCAGCGGGCATTCCAACTCTACTTGTACCACGATGAGGTGAACACAGTGGAACACGATCAGAATCGCTTTCAATTGGACGAGGTGATGTCCGGGATTCCCGGCGGTTTCTTCATCTACCACGCAGACGGCGATGAGGAGCTCATCTATGCCAACAACGAGGTGCTGTACCTCTATAAGTGCGAGACCATGGAGCAGTTCCGCACCCTCGTGGGCAACTCGTTCCGGGGAATGGTACACCCGGACGACCTGGAGGAAGTGGAGCGCAGCATAACGGAGCAGATCGCAGGCGGCGAGCGGAACCTGGACTACGTGGAGTACCGCATCCGCTGCCTGGACGGCGAGGTGCGCTGGGTAGAGGACTTCGGCCACTTTGTGCGCAGCGATGCGTACGGCGGGGTGTTCTATGTCTTCATCAGCGATGTCACGGACAAGATGCTGAACCACACCCGCCGGGAGGAGATCATGAACCAGGAGATGCGGGACAACGAGCTGCTGCGCACCGCGCTGCAGAGCACCGCATATTCCTACAAGGAAGTCTACATTCTGGACCTGGTGAACAACTACTACCGCATGATCTACCCGGACAACCACAACGCCGCCGCCCGGGGCAACTACAAAGACCTGCTGCAGGTCCGCGTGGCCAACATCGACACGGTGAAAGACACAGCTGAGGATCCCCGGGTCTTCATGCAGCCGGAGCAGATTCAGAAGACCCTGCTCCACAAGAACGTGGCGGAGTACCGGTATCTCCGCAATCTGCCAGAGGGCGGGCAGGAGTGGTTCGCGGTGGCCTTCACGGTGAACGAGCGGGTGAACGGGGTTCCCATCTCCGCGGTGATGGCGGTGCGCAGCATCGAGCAGCTCATCCGCAGCGAGGAGCAGCAGAACGCCATCTTGAAAGACGCCCTGGCCCAGGCGCAGCAGGCCAACGCGGCCAAGAACATGTTCCTGGCAAACATGTCCCACGACATCCGCACCCCCATGAACGCCATCATCGGCTTCTCCTCCCTGCTGGAGAACGAGGCGGAGCACCCGGACAAGGTGCGCCAGTACGCCCAGCGGATCACATCATCCAGCCGCCACCTTTTGGGGCTCATCAACGATGTGTTGGACATGAGCCGGATCGAGAGCGGCAAGATGGCCCTCTCCATTGCCCCGCTGTCTCTCCGCGCCTTCCTGGACGAGATCTCCACCATCATGCTGCCCCAGGCCCAACGGAAAGAGCAGTCTCTCACCTTCCTCATCCAGGACAGCGTGCCGGACGGCATTGAGGCAGACCACCTGCGGCTGGAGCAGGTGCTCATCAACCTGCTTTCCAACGCGGTGAAGTACACCCAGGAGGGCGGCACCATCACCCTGGATGTGCTGGAGTGCCCCCAGCGGTCCAGCAACTACGTACATCTGCAGTTTGTGGTCTCGGACAACGGCATTGGCATGACCGAGGAATTCCAGAAGACCATTTTCGACCCCTTCACCCGGGAGGTGAGCTCCCTCACCAACAAGGTACAGGGCACAGGCCTGGGCATGGCCATCACCCGCAACCTGGTGCAGCTCATGGGCGGCACCATCTCGGTGGAGAGCGTGAAGGACCAGGGCAGCACCTTCACTGTGGACCTGGAGTTCTCCCTGGCAACCGAGATGGAGGCGCCGGAACCTGTCCCCCAGGAGCCGGAGGAGGAAAACCTTCTGGCGGGCAAGCGCATCCTCGCCGCTGAGGACAACGAGATCAACGCCGAGATTTTGGGAGAGGTACTCCACATGGAGGGCATCCTCTACGACATCGCCCCGGACGGCGTGGAGGCGGTGGACATGTTCCTGCAGTCCGCTCCAGGATACTACGACATGATCCTGATGGATGTGCAGATGCCCCGGATGAACGGCTACGAGGCGGCCAAGGCCATCCGCGCCAGTTCCCACCCGGACGCCAGTTCCATCCCCATCATCGCCATGACAGCCAACGCCTTCTCCGAGGACGTGCAGATGGCGCTGCAGAGCGGCATGAACGAGCACATCGCCAAGCCCATCGACATCGCAGCCCTGCATGTCGCCTTCCAGCGGCTGCTGGGTCCCCGTGACAATCCCTGAGCAAATTCTCGGGATGACTGGAGGATAATTCACCATGCTGTGTGTTATCGCAAAGCTCGATGAGCCCGCTACAGAAACCCTTGCGGCGATACGGAAGATTGCATTTACTGATTTCTCCCCCTCAAATCCGTTGCACGGGCACATTACACTTGCCACCTACATTGGAGATAGCGAGGCTGGATTTGTGGAATTCTGTATGCATCTATTTGAGGGGCTTTCGCCTTTTCCCGTGGAGTACAAAAGGATTGAGGTTTTAGAGGGAACTCCAGATAGTCCACCAATCATCGTTGCCTCTCCGGAGAGGGCAGGATCATTGGAAGAAGTACACAGGCGCATTGCGGCAGCGTATGGCAGCTCCCTCAACCAATGGACGCAAATGGACAGTTGGTATCCTCACACCACGTTGCTGTATAGGCCGGGCGTGGATCTACATCCAATATGCTGTAGAATGGCGGCATCATTTGTTCCATTTTCAACGCACATTCGCAAAATCGAGTTTTCCCGTGTCCTTGAATCAGGGTATGAAATCATCGGCCAGGTTGAGCTATCCGCCTGAAGTTCCGAGAGAAAAAGGAAAATAAGCTAATATTGACGTGTGGAATTTTAAAAAAGGCGGGTGCATAAGGCATGACAAAGAACGCAATTGCTTTAATTTTGTTTTCAGCAATGCTTATAATTGGAATCATGGTATGCCTTATTTGCAATATCGCAATATCCGGCAGTTTGACATGGTCTCTCATCCCGGTCTGTTCCATCGTTTTTGCCTGGCTCGTATCTTTTCCAAGTATCGTGTTGGGAAAGAGAGGGCTGGCTGCAAGCCTACTATCACTCAGCATCTTTATCTTCCCCTATCTGTTTTTGTTAGGCATTTTCACAGAAGTGAAGGAAGTCTTTTCGGTTGGTGCAGCAGTGGCGGCAGCTGCAATCGTGTTTCTGTGGATCTTGGCTGCAGCTTTTGCCCGCATCGGAAAGACAAGGAAATGCGTTGCATTGGGAGTCTCTTTTTTGTTTGCCATCCCATTCGTGCTTATCGTCAACGTAATGCTAAACCAAATGGTGGGGAGTCCCATTTTAGATATGTGGGATGTGCTGTCCATCTTTGTGTTGCTGATATCCGCACTGGTTTCTTTTTCCTGCGACTATGTCAAAAGAAAGGGCTCGCTGAAACAATAGATCGAAGTTCAGGTCTGCCCGTTCTTTATCTCACGCAGACAAATGCTCCCGATCCGACCTTGGCAAATTGGAGGAGCTGAGATTTCGACTCACGAGAAGCTCCGATATGTTAGATGAATTCAATAAATTGACCAATGAGTACGAGACCCTGATTAAGGATAGGCGCAAAGTGTTGTGCTTTGATATCAAGGACGTAAGGAGAATGATTTACGCTTCATTTAAGGGCATCTCGTGAACCACCTGATTTTGATATAGATGAAGAGTTCGACAAAATTCTGATAGATGACAGGCCAATCGTGCGCAAGATAGTGAAAGACATTGAACAGGGAGAGTACCTATCGCCATATTATTTTCGCGACAAATTTGGTGGCGACCATGAGATCTGGAATCTGAGTACAGGAAGCAAAGCAGCTCTTTTGATAGCGCTCCGTCCAGAAATGAAGATAAGCCTGATAGGATGCGGGTATAATGTAATTGGGTTTATTTTGAAATATATGAAAGAAGGCCATATCACGGTACATCCGTATATCTGCGACTGGGCCATCTACCGGTTGGGGGATGATACGAGCTGCGATGTTGAACTGGAAGGATACCGCTTCACGGACATCTCGAAACTGAACGAATATCTCACCGAGTATTGGCCCAATCCGCTTCCCTATCGCTCTGATGGCATCGAGGAGCTGGAGCCCCACGACCTCTCCTTCTATGAGCGGTTTCTGAACAAGCCTGGATTTCCACCACTTGGCACAAGAATCGAGGGAGTCTGAGTGCATTCTGTCCTCCGGGGATACAGGAAATCAGTGATTCAGGCTCTGTACCGTATTTCCCCTGTATCCGTGTATTGCTGCTATCCGCACTGTTTTCTTTTCCTGCGACTATGCCAAGAGAAAAGCACGCTGAAACAATAGATCGGATTTCAGGTCTGCCCGCTCTCCATCGCACGCAGGCGCATGCTCCCGTTCACTCGAATCGTCCGCCCCCTGACGTGAGAGCTCGTCTGCGGCTTTCAACATCCTCTCATGCAAGCGCTCTGGCGATCTCCCATCGCCAGAGCATTTTCTGCTCGGCCTGGACCGCAATTCCTTTGACCAGCTCCACAAGGCCATTGGCCTCTCCCGATCTGTGTGGTATACTGTCTCATGCAGAGCAAGTGACGATCCAACAAATGGTGTCTGGAGGAAATCGTGATATGAGACTGAGACCTTACATACCAAGCAAGGACTTTCAACATCTAGCAGGATGGATAGACAACGAGAGAGATCATGCGCTATGGTGCGCAAACAATTTCCCGTATCCTGTCTCGGCAACCGCATTTCACAACTTTTTGGAGAATACTATGGAGCGGTGGATGGCCTGCCCGTTTGTTGCCACAGATGAACGCGGCAACAGGATTGGTTTTTTTAGATACGCCTTGAACACAGAGAGCAACGAAGGCTTTTTGGCGTCTGTGATTGTGGACGCCAAGCTGCGTGGGAAAGGCTATGGAAAAGAAATGATACAGCTCGCCTTACGGTATGCGTTTGAACTGACGGGTGCTGAATTGGTCCAGCTGAATGTTTTCAATGAGAACGCACGCGCAAAACGCTGCTACGAAAGAATAGGCTTCATTGAAAGATACGTTGAAAAAGACGTGTTTGCATACAAAGACGAGCTGTGGAGCAGATGTAACCTGACAATTTCAAAGCACTAAAATTTTAATTTGTCCAGACGTATATTGGAACGGGACAGCGTGTACAGGGGGCAAGCATATGGAGAGCGGTATCTCAATTGGAGAGGGCGCCGTTTGGGTCCTCGCATGGTTCGGCTTCATGCTGCTGTATACCCTTTTGGATGTGGCGGTGTGGAGGAAGATTGCACCCAGATCCGCGAAGTTGCTGCGTCTGATCTCTGTCGTCCTCTGCATGGGATGCTTCTGGATGCTGCTGCAGACGAAAGCCCATTTTCAGCTGGACTTGTCCCACGGCGTCTCGCCTCTGGGAATCCTCCTGGCAGTCCTCTGCGCTGGTGTCCTGTACTGTCTTCTGGACAGATGCTTGGACCCCATTTTTGAGAGGATGCTGCCGGGCAGCGAGGAGCGCTATCAGGAGACCTTGCAGTCGCTGCGTGAGGCGCCGGTCACCAGCTTCCTGCAAGTCTGTGTCCTGGCGCCGATGATGGAAGAACTCCTGATGCGGGGCTTTCTGTTGGGCGGACTGTCCCTCCGCTACGGGAACACAGCAGCACTTCTCCTGTCTTCGGTAGTCTTCGCGCTGCTCCACTTCAACATGGTGCAGACGCTCTCTGCGCTGACCTGCGGCCTCGTCTTAGGGCTGCTATATCTGGAGACCGGCTCGGTCCTCTGCCGCATTACGGCGCACGCAAGCTATAATGCGATCTTCTTCTTTACCATGATTCTGCCGCGCCGCAGAGAGTCATAGGCGGCTGCGGGAGTATGGGGAATAGAGGATCTCCGTCTGCCGCAGCAAAGGCGTACAGGCGCAAGCACATCTCCAACAAGCACGCACAGAACGATCCGCCGGTAGGGGTCCTTTACCCCTGTCGTTGGACGGTATCCTGTCACATAGCGTGGCTGAGCACCTCGATCTCATGTCGGCGTAGCGCTGTGCCAGGGAGTCGTAGTAGGCCTGGCCCGCCTGCGTGTCCCGGACGCCGTACATGTCCGGATTCCAGCCGCAGACGGAGGATGGGCCCGCCACATCGTTCGCCGTCACAACGCTGCCCAAAATGGGAAGATGGCGGTGGGCGGCGGCCCGGGGGATGCCGCGCATGATGTGGATGCCGAATTTCAGCCCCAGGGCATGGATGCGCTCCGCCAGCGGGCGGAAGCCCTTACCGCCCGCTGAGGATGGGAATCGCTCCGGGTCCGGCAGAAGCCGTCCATATGCGTCCATCTCCACATCGGCGAAGGGAAGATACTGATAGTTCTCCCACCGGGAGCCGGCGCCTTTGGCGTACCGCCGGATGTCCACCACCATATATTCCCAGCCCGCGTCTTTCATATGGGCGGCCTTGTACGCGGCGTTTACCAGCACCCGCGCCTCGGTGGCGCCGGTGTCGTAATAGTCGTAGCTGTTCCAGCCCATGGGGGCGCGTTTCAATTGATGTACCATAGTCCATCCTCCGTTTTGATTGGGATATTAAATGTTTCAAGCCCGCAACAGGCAATTCCAGAACAGAAAGCGGACAAAGTTGGATCTTCCATGCCATGCAGGCCTGCACGTATTGCGAGATGCAGATCCCTCCAGCTGCGTCAAAATCCCAACACTGAACCGCAGCCGGCCGAGCGACATTCGCGCTCTGCCGGCTGCCTTTTTCCCCGCCAAACCCGTTTCGGCGGCAGATTTCCCCGAAAAAAATATGTTTTTTAACCACAGGTTGATAGACAAACCCAGTTTTTTGTGCTATCATCCCGGCAGAAGGCGGATGACGCCACATTCTTAAGGAAAGGAAGTGCCAGATGATGATGCTGAAGAGCAGCCCGATGACTCATGCATTGGACCGTGTCGTACTGTGGAATTCTGCGTACGACTATGTCTATTTGCGCCCATTCCGGGTAAGGCTGCTCGCTGTCTCATCATAGGCTTCCGGGATCTGTACGTCTGGGTCCGCTTGCCGTCTGTGACACGCAAACCGCCTGCCCTGGAAACAGGATACGGCGGATTTTTCATGCCCTCTTCGGGTATGCGCGTGAAACAGATGGGAGGTGAGTACCATGAGTTTTTACCCCTCGGTGGACCTGGTCCGCACCGGCGCCAACATCGTGCGCCTTCGCAAAGCGGCCGGTCTATCCGTGCGAGATCTGCAGGATGCATTCGGATTCCACTCGCCCACCGCGATCTACAAGTGGCAGAACGGCACAGCCTTGCCCACCGTAGACAACCTGGTGGTGCTGTCTGTCCTCCTCCGGGTGCGCATCGATGACATCCTTGTGATTAACAGCCAGTCTGAGGACTGATTTCATATTTTTCTCCAGAGAGACGATGAGAGCCTGCCGCGATGTGCGGCAGGCTCTCTCTGCTTATTTCGGTGCGTCCGCAAAGTACTCCGGGTACTCGCGGCGCAGTTCCGCCTCGCTGGGGTGGTACCGGTCCAGGTGTTCCTCCATGGCCTTGCGGGCGGCGGGGGCATCTCCCGCCCGGATGGCATCCAGGATCTTCTGGTGCTCCTGCAGCACCCTCTCAGTGTCGCAGGCCCGCATGGCCAGCCGATTCACCCGGTCCAGGTGGATCTGCATGTCCTGCATGCGGTCAAAGCTCCAGGTCTTGCGGGCGATCTCGAAGAGCGTGCGGTGGAACAGTCTGTCCTGCTCCAGCAGATGGTCTACCTGTCCGTGTTCCTGCGCAAACTTCTGGCGGGCGAGAATGAGCTCCAGGGAGATCAGATCCTCCGGCCGCGCCATGGTACAGGTCAGCTCCACCACCGCGCACTCCAGCACGCGGCGCACAAAGAAGGCCTCCTCTACCAGGGAAAACTCAATCGGCGCCACGCTGCTGCGCTTCTGGGGCACAACCCGGATGACGTTCATGCGATGCAGTTCCATCAGAGCCTCCCGCACCGGCGTGCGGGAGATTCCCAGCTCTCGGGAGAGCTCGTTTTCGCTCACCATGCTGCCGGGAGCCAGATCCATGCTGATGATATTTTGCTTGATGGTCCGCAGGGCGTACTCCCGTTCAGTCTCACGATCTACTTTGTCGAGAAGTCTCATAACGGTCCCTCCTACCTATGGTGAGATTATACAAGAAATTGCGGGTGCCGTCAACGACTATTTAGCTTTCTACCCGACTTTTCCGGCATTATTTCCGGCGCTTTCGCCCAGGCAGATTTTGCCAGAGTCTCCGTACTGTCCCATTTGCAGACTTCTCTGTACAGGGCTGTTCCTGTCCGATTCCAGAAAGGTGGGATACAGCCAGATTTCCCAGGGATGCACATCTGCGCCGCTCTGGTCCCTGCGGGTGTGATCCGGCATCGCTCTATTGCATTTTGGTGCGGATTCCAGTATATTGAAGTCCAGCGGACCGGCCCGCAGGCGCTCCGCTGTACAATCCCCGAAGGAGGTATTTCAATTGGTCAACATAGACAACTTCATAGACAACCCTGAAGTGGAGATGGGCGAACAAGGCGGCCCCTTCCAGATCATCCAATACCGCCGGGATCTGTCCTGCTCCCCGGACGACGCCCAGGTAAAGTGGTACATGGCCCAGATGGGCGTGAAGAAGAAGCAGATCCTCTGCACCCTGAACAACGAGACGGTGATCCTCCAGGCCGGCGCCATGCAGTGGTTCGCCGGGGACATCCAGCTCTCCACCGGTGTGAAGGGCGTGGGAGATTTCTTCCGAAAGTCCATGAGCGGTTCCGTCACGGGAGAGTCCGGCATCAAGCCGGAGTACAAGGGCTCCGGCCTGCTGGTGACAGAGCCCAGCTACAAATACTACCTGGTAGAGGACCTCTCCAAATGGGGCAGCGGCATGGTGGTCCAGGACGGACTCTTCGCCGCAGCCCAGGGCAGCGTCCAGCTGAAGACCGTGGCCCGCAGCACCCTGAGCAGCGCTGTGGCGGGCAAGGAGGGGCTCTTCAACCTCTGCATGTCCGGCAAGGGCTATGTGGTACTGGAGGCAGACGCGCCCCGGAACGAGCTCATCGTCATAGACCTGCAGGACGATGTGGTGAAGATCGATGGTCCCTTCGCCATCGCCTGGAGCAGCTCCCTGAACTTCACGGTAGAGCGGTCCTCCAAGACCCTCATCGGCTCCGCCGCCACCGGGGAGGGCCTGGTAAACGTGTACCGGGGCACCGGCCGAATCCTGATGATGCCCCAGGTGTGAGGCGTGCCCGCAGGCGAGATCCCAGACAGCAACAGGCAAGCCCCTCCGGCGCCCGATGCGCCGGAGGGGCTTATTTGTTCAGCCGTTCACAATGGTCCCACCGTTGGGGTGGAGCACCTGGCCTGTCATGTAGGAGGCGCCGTCTGAGGCCAGAAAGACGTAGCAGGGCGCCACCTCGCAGGGCTGTCCCGCCCGCTTCATGGGCACTTTGGAGGTGCCGGAGCCGAAGGTGCGCACCTCCTCCGCGGAGAAAGAGGCCGGGATCAGGGGCGTCCAGATGGGGCCCGGGGCCACGGCATTCACCCGGATGCCCTGGTCCGCCAGGGACAGGGCCAGAGACCGGGTGAGGGTGACGATGGCCCCCTTGGTGGCGCTGTAGTCCAGGAGATCCTTGTGGCCCTGGTATGCGGTCACGGAGGCGGTGTTGATGATGCTGGCGCCCCGCCTCAGGTGGGGCAGCGCCGCCTGGATGAGCCAGAAGAAGGAGAGCACGTTGTTGCGAAACACCATCTCCAGCTGCTCAGGCGTGATGTCCAGGATGCTCCGCCGCACAAACTGCACCGCGTGATTGTTCACCAGGATGTCCAGGCCGCCGAAGTGCTCTACGGTTTGGGCCACACAGCTGCGGCAAAACTGGGGATCCTTCAGGTCTCCCCGGATGGAGAGGCAGCTGCAGCCCAGTTCTCGAAGGCGTGCCATGGTCTCGGCGGCATCCCGGTCTTCATCGTAGTACACGGTACAGACCTGGGCGCCCTCTTTTGCAAAGGCATAGGCCACCGCCCGGCCGATGCCGCTGTCCCCGCCGGTGATGAGGGCGGTCTTCCCCTTGAGGCAGGGAGAGGACATGCCGCATTGGGACACCGGCCGGGGCGTCATCTGGTACTCCAGACCGGGCTGGGCGGTCTGGTGCTGGGGCGGAAAGTGATCGGGAAAGCCGGCAGCCGCGCCGGCGCTACTGAAAGCCATGAGAAAACCCTCCTCCCGCCATTCTATGGCCGGGAGGAGGGCTTGGTGCGCAAACTCAGTTGGCAGGGACCACAGACTCAGCTGCTGGCGCCTGGGCTGCCGGCTGCTCCGGGAAGCTCCGGACCAGCTTTGCCACCACCACGAAGCGCAGGTTCGTCAGGTAGGTGTAGGCGCAGGTGGACAGGGTGATGAGCTCATCGCCGTATTCCGCGTCCACGCCGGTGTCGTAGAGGGACGCCGCCTTGCACTGGGCCACGTATTCTGCGAACCGGTCCGGATCGGAGAGGTCCTGATAGTAGTAGTACTTGAAGACGTCCGTCTCGTTCTGCTTGTACACCTGGCTGTTGAAGGCGGCCACGATCTCGTACTCGCCGAGCCGGTCCAGGGTGTCAAAGCGGATGGTCTTGTGCTCGTTGTAGAAGTTCTCATCGCGGTAGTTCAGGATGGGGGCAAACATCACGTTGTCCCGGAGATTGTGTCCGTAGATGATGAGATGTCCGCCGGGCTGGCACTTGCCATCGATGAAGGGCACACCTGCGTTGGAGTACTCCTGGTTGAAGTCCTTGCGGAGATAGTACTCCGTGTCCCGGGGGGTGTACATCACCGGGTAGTCCACACCGGTGCCCTCAATGGTGATCCAGCCGTAGAAGTCGCTGTTCTTCTCATAGAGGTTCTCATAGGCCGCCAGCTGAATGCCCACGAAGTCCGGGGTGGGCTCCGGCTCAGGCGCCTCTGTGGGCTCGGGCTCGGTCTCTCCATCGGGTTTGGGGGTCTCCACCGGCTTCTCGGTGGGGTCTGGCATGGGCGGCAGGGTGACGCGCACGAAGTCCTGCAGCTCCTTGAACTCCTCCAAGGCCTGATAGCGGTCGTAATAGTCCTTTGCCAGCATAAATGCAGACAGGCAGAACACTGCTGCAAAGAAGATGATCAGGATGGTTCGCACCTTATCCTTTTTCTTTTTCTTGGGCGGCTGCGGATTTTCCTTTTCCTGAACGGGATCCATCGTTTTTCCTCCTCGCCTGCCTGAGCGCCCAGCGGTCCCAGGCTGATGGCTCATTATAGCACGTTCTTTTGCAATGTGCCAGATACCCGCCCCGCTTTTTTCACTGGGAACCCTACTATTATCCATCTTTCCACAGATTTCTGCCCCCAGCCGGCAGCTGCCTGGGCAAAACCGCGAAGGAAAACCCGCCGGCAGGCCAAAATGTAACCAAATTGTAAAAATTCTCGAAACCCACATATTCCCTCTTGACGGCGGCCCTGCGGCGGAGTAGAATTGGTTACAGATTGTAACTCTTTTGATTCCGAGTTGTAACTAATCCATTTCCAGCCCACTCCGGTGAGCTGTTAGGAGCTGACGTTCCCATGCCAACCGAGAAAGAGAGACGGGATAACCCCTCCCATTTCTGCACCCAGCTGCGCGGCATCCATGAGCAGATCGCCCAGAGCATATCCCGCCTCCACGCAGCCCTGGAAAAGCACCCCGTCTCTCCCCTGCTGTACCTCACCGTCGGCGCTGTGGCCGTGGGGTACTTCACCTTATCCAGCATGATCCCCAGCCACGCCGCAGTATCCGCGGATCCCGCCATCTCCCCCGAGGTTGTGGCCGTCCAGGAGGCCTATATCGATGCCCTCCCCAGCGGCAAGCCCGTGGTAGAGAGCGATGCCGCAGTGATCCTGGAGGATGTGCCCGCCCCCATCCCTGAGGCCAGCGGCCTGCAGGTCTTCGCCATGCAGGACGAGCCGGAGGCCTATGCCGCGGCGGCAGAGCCCGTAGCAGACCAGGTATACGCCCTGAAAGTGGAGGACGAAGTTGTGGGCTACTCCGAGACGGAGGAGGCCCTGTACAAGCTGCTGGACGATGTGGCCCAGCCCTGGATCTCCCCCAACACCATCCGCTACGACTTCGTAGAGAAGGTGGAGGTGGTGGAGGCCGAGCTTCCCGAGGGCGCACAGTGCGATCTGGACGCCATCACCGCAAAGCTCTCCTCCCTCCGCACCGAGAAGGCGGTCTATACCGTGCAGGCCGGCGACACCTTCAATGGCATCGCCCTGAACAAGCTGAATATGAACCCGGACGAGCTGGCCGCCCTGAACCCCGATGTGGATGTGAACGTCCTCTACGTGGGCGATGAGCTGACATACCAGCAGCCCGTGCCCTTCCTCTCCGTGCTGTGCCTCACCAACGAGACCTACCAGGCCGTGGACAAGAGCCCGGTGGAGTACATCGGCACCCCGAACCTGTACGTAGGCACCACCCAGCTGAAGACCCAGGGCGAGGACGGTCTGTCTCTGGTGAGCGCCCAGGTCACCTACTGCAACGGCATTGAGCAGGAGCGGACCATCGTTGCCACCGAGGTGCTGAAAGAGGCCACCACCACTGAGATGTACTCCGGCACCACGCCCCGGCCCAAGACCGCCTCCAACGGCTACTACATCTGGCCGGTCTCCGGCAGAATCACCTCCCGCTTCGGCTGGCGAAACCTCTGGGGCTATCGAGACTTCCACACCGGCCTGGACATCGCCTGTCCGTACGGCACCAACATCAAGGCGGCAGACGGCGGCACCGTGATCTACGCCGGCTGGCAGGGCTCCTACGGCAAGCTCGTAGGCATCCGCCACGACAACGGCAGTGAGACCTATTACGCCCACTGCTCCGCCATTCTGGTCTCGGTGGGCCAGAAGGTCTATCAGGGTCAGACAATCGCACGGGTGGGCCTCACTGGCAACACTTCCGGCGCCCACTGCCACTTCGAGGTCCGCATCAATGGCACCCGTGTGAACCCCCTGAATTACTTAGGTTGATCTCGGTTAACCATCGTTAACCGTGGTTGACATATACCCCCATTTCTAGGCGGCAGGAACCACACTCGTCCATGGTTCCTGCCGCCGCTTTCTATGCGCAGAAGCCCCGCTTCCCATCTTGTGCGCCGACCTGTCCTCTGCAATGGCGACAGCTTTCGCCCAATTTCGGCGCTTTTCCGCCAATGGCGGGCCGATACAGCACAGAAAGGCGGTACAATGCGAATGGAGCCGCAGGCGCAGGAACAAATCGAATTTCAGGGGATGATCCGCTCCATCCAGCCCCGGTCCACGGTCTGGCGGTACAAGACAGACAACCGGACCCACAGGCTCACGGGATACAACCTCTTTCTCACCGGCACGGCAAAAGGAGAGCAGAGGGACTTCTCCGTGGCCGTCTCAGAGAAGCAGCTGCAGAAGTGCCAGTTCCATATCGGCGATATGATCCGCAGCTCTGCCTGGACCAAGCGCTACGCCAACCTGGAGTACGCGGATTTCTACCGGGTCTCCAAACTGAAGAAGCTGCAGGCCGCAGAGCCCGTGCGCACCCAGGCACCCTTCACCGGCAACCTCTACGACCTCGCCACCTACCGCCGCCGCGGCTGCCGGATGCTCTCAGACAGGCTCTGGAAGGGCAAGTGTTTCCCCTGCAAGTGGGCCAACATGGCCGCCGTCACCATCGAGTTCAACTTCGGCAAGAGCCAGAAGCACCGCTTTGAAACCTTCTGCTACGGCCCCGAGGACTGCCCTCTCTACGCCATGGGGCGCAAGAGAGGCGTCCCATACATCCACGAGAGCGGCATCTTTGACGAGGGCTGGATTGATGACATCTGCCTCCAGTACCGCTACGACGGCGGCTACACCGAGGAAGAGGACGAATAGCCCCAACGTCCCACAGGTACAAGCCGCCACAAGACGTGAAAAGCCCCCTGGCTCACGCCAGGGGGCTGCTGTATTCCCTCGGTTGTGTTTTCGGACAGCGGATCAATAGAAGTACTTCGGGGTGTAGTTCTTGCCATCGCCGATGTACTGCATGATGCTCTCGCTGGACTGGCCGGTGGAGGCGAAGGTGGGATCCATGCGCTCCCAGGTGTCGCCGTTGAAGTAGATGACGCCTTCAATCCAGCCCTGATCCTTGGAGTACACGCTGATCCAGGCGTGGTATGCGGTGCCGGCGTAGCCCACCACCAGTTTGCAGGGGACGCCCTGGGTGCGGAGCATGCCGGTCATGAGGGCGGCGTAGTCGAAGCAGATGCCGGTCTTCTTGGCCAGCACGTCATCCAGGACAGGCAGGTAACCGGACTGCACGGTCTGGGCCAGGTGCTTGTCGTAGGTCATGTTCTTCACCACGTAGTTGTACACCGCCTCCACCATCTTCAGGGGATCGGTGATGCCCTTGCAGATCTCCGCGGCCATGGCCTGGGTCTTGGGGGCGGCCTCGATGTTCACATACTGGTTGGAGGTGAGGAAGGGCTTCAGGGGGTCTGCCGCTTCCAGCTTCTCAGAGACGGCCACCACGCTGGAGTACTTGGTGTCCTGCACCTGGAGGTACACGGTCACCTTGTACTTGCCGTTGCCGTCCGAGAGGGGCAGCACTGCCCACTCCTGGGGCACCAGGTTGTACTGGTACTGTGCGCCGGAGGGACCCTGTACCACTACCTTCACCCGCTTTGTGGTGGCCTCGTTGAACTTGGCCATCACATAGCCGTCTGCCATGTTGGAGTAGTCCACGGTGGCGCGGTTGTTCTTGTCGCTCTTGGTCTTGGTGCCGGCGGGGGTAGCCTTGATGTACTGATAGGTCTCCGTTACCATAGCAGCCACTTCCTGCTTTGTCACCTCGCCGGTCTTGGTCTGGTCCACGTACTCCCCTTCATCCACTGCAGGGGCATCGCCTTCCGGGCCGTCTGCCAATGGCACGTTCTCCGGTTCCAGCACGGTGGAGCCCACCTCTCTCGGTCCGCACGCAGAGAGCAGCATCAGCATCGCCAGCAGCGCAGCGAATAAGCGCAAAATCGGTTTTTTCATCTTAAAAACTCCTCTCAATGCTTCAACGAATCAGACGAACCGGAGCCTTCGCCTTCTCTACAATGTGCAGTATAGCAGAACCCCAAAAATCCTGCAAGCTGCAGAAACACAGGTAAAACCGCAGTTTTCCATGTCCATTCATGCAGTGGTTTCGGACGTTCAGGTAGGCGATTGTCCCCCGCACTTCACCGTCTCAGGGGCCTTTTGCCCCCTTTTCCCTTACGAACGTACGCTAAAGTGCCCCCTCTCCTCCGTAAAATCAGGCAGTGAGGGGGCGTGATCCCGCAGAAACCGCTTGGTCCAGAGCAGCACCAGGTCCCGATACCGGTACAGCTTCTCCCCATGGGGGTCTCCGTACAGGGCGGCCAGCTCGGATGCCGGCGGGATGGCGCCGTAGAAGGCCTCGTCCAGGTCCTCCAGCTCCCGGAGCATCTCGGCGGCCGGCATGTTCTCGTATTTGGCGACGTTCTCCTCTGTGAGGGAGAGGGTGAGATACCGCTCCGAGGGCGCCGGGAACGCCCCTTCCGCAATCCACATCGCCTCCGTCTGGGTCCGGACGGTGGGCATGTGGGCCTGCACCGATGGGGGCAGCTTCTGCAGAGTGGACGCCCGAAGCCGCTGCTCCTCCAGGTGCCAGCCCCGTCCCTTGCTGTGCGGGAGGAAGAAGCGGATCTCATCCGGCCGATACCCCTCCAGCAGCGGCAGAAGCGTCTCCATCTGGTCTGCGTTCTCCTCGGTGATGGGGATGCTGCACTTCACCGGAAGTGCAGCCGCCTGAGCGGCCCGTAGGATCGATAGGAGGAAGTCGAAGTCCCCGGATCTCCCGGCAAAGCGGTCGTGGTAGGGGGGCAGGCCGTAGAAGGTGCAGTCGATCTGCTGGATGCCAGCCTCCCGGATCTGCCGCACCAGAGCCTGGGTCTCCTCCGCTGCCCGGATCTTGAGGCCGTTCATCTGGAGAAAGCTGCCGCCGGGAGAGCCGATCTCCTGGCAAAAGGCGATGTAGTCCAGAAGCTCCGGGGTGTCCATACAGAAGCCGATGTAGTAGGAGAATGGCACGGTGGACTCCGCCGCCACCCGCCGGGCGATCTCCTTGCCCCGGTGGTATTCCGCCCCGGGGGTGGAGCCGTCATAGGACAGAAGGCAGTGTCTGCACCGGCAGCCGCAGGGCACACAGAGATTCTCCATGCTGAAAAATACAGTCTTCACGTTGGTCCCTCCTTATTATGAGCGCATTGGCGTATAATAAGCTGTCCGGCGGGAGGATGTCAAGGAAAATCCACGCATTTTGGAACTTGCAGCGGATTTGATCCCGTTTTCGCCGCGCTCCAATATCTGCCGCCCCATACGCCCCCTATGCTGGATTGCGCAAGAACCGTGATTTCCTCTGGACAAGTGCCCTCTCTCTGCGGTATACTCCCTAAAATGGCAGACAGTTTGAGTCCTGCCGAACCTTTCGCCGCATCTCAGACCGGCATTCTCTCTGTCTCTCCGTCTCTCAGCCGCACAAAGGCATCGGCATCGCGTCTTCTGGGGATGCGGCAACCACACTACACTTCACTATTTCAAGGAGGAACACCACTTTGGAAAAGCATATCAGACTTGCAGACATCGACATCGGGGACAAGGTCCGGGGATACTACATCCTCCAGGACGCCTCTGTCCGCAGCTCCGGCGCCAAGACCTTCCTCACCGCCGCGTTCTCAGACGCCAGCGATGTCATGGACGCGGTGATGTGGGACTACCGGGGCCCGGTGGATGAGCGGGACCTGGGCTGCGTGCTCTGGATCTCCGGCACCGTGAGCGAGCACCGGGGCAACCTGCAGATCGTGCTGGATCAGATCCGCTTTACCGATGACCGCGACACCATCCACCTGCCGGACCTCGTGCCCTCCGCCCCCATAGACCCGGACGCCTGGTACCAGGAGATGGAGGACATGGCCGCCTCCGTAAAAGACAAGGACTACGCCGCCATCGCCAAGGTGATGCTGGAGCGCCACGGCCAGGAGATCAAGGAGATCCCCGCCGGCAAGAGCGTCCACCACGAGTTCCTGTACGGCCTTCTGATGCACACCGTGAACATGATGCGGGCGGCGGACTTCTTCGCCAAGCTGTATCCGGACACCCTAGACCGGGACCTGCTGCTCACCGGAACCCTGCTCCACGACATGGCCAAGGGCCGGGAGTTTCAGATCTCAGACTTGGGCCTGGTGGCGGGCTACACCGTCCCCGGAGATCTGCTGGGCCACCTGGTGATGGGCGCCCAGGAGGTGGCAGACGTGGCCCGGGAGCTAAACGTCCCCGAGGACAAGTCCATCCTGCTGCAGCACCTGCTCCTCTCCCACCACGGGGAGCCGGAGCACGGCGCCGCCGTGATCCCGGTCACCGCTGAGAGCGAGCTGCTGGCCTACCTGGACAAGATAGACAGCCGCATGGAGATCTACCGCAAGGCCATCCTGGACACCCCAGAGGGCTCTTTCAGCGAGCGGATCTTCGCCCTGGATAAGCACGTCTATCACCACGCCTGAGGCACACCTCAGAGAATCCCATATCTCTAGAGAAAGAACCTGAATCCGTAGAGTTCAGGTACAGTCTAGGATGTACGCCGCACCGTGCGATTAGGCCTTCGGGCCGCGCCCAGTCGGTATCGCACTGCTTAGTGTGCATCCGTTGAAGGCATGGGCAACACAGCCCTTCCTAGAGGGTGCCTTACCGGCATTTTATTACTCATCAACCTTTACATGCACTTTGTTCCTTATCCACCCATCTACAATCTCTGCCTATCACTGTACAAGGAGGTGAGGCAAGTAATGGAGAAAATTCTGGACGTTCAGGATGTTCTGAACATCAAGGATGTGAATGACCTTCAGGATGTTCTGGGTGTTGAGAACATTGAAAATGCTCTCAGCGCTAGGGATCTTCAGGTTGTTCAGAATATGCGGGACATCATCTTTGTTCTGGACCCTGATGGAAAGCCTCTGATGCCGTCTAGGCGCTTCCGGCATATCCGAGAACTCATCAAAGCGGGAAAAGCAAAGAAGCTCAGCAGCAACCCCTATGTGGTGCAGCTGTTGTACGACACTCCGGGGAAGACCCAACCGCTTATTCTGGGAATTGACCCTGGCCGGACAAACATCGCGGTCACTGTTGTCCTGGCGGACGGCACCCCGATTTGGTCAGCGCAGCTGTCCACCCGAAATAAGGAGATCCCGAAGCTGAAGAAGCAGCAGAAGATGTACCGCCAGGACCGGCGGCACAACAGACGGAAAAAACGTCAGCGCAGAGCGATCCGCTGTGGTACGACCACAAAGAAGCCCTGCAAAGAGCAGAAACAGATCACCGCGACCACCTCTGTTGGTGTGATTGAGCGGTTTCTTCCCGGCTGTAAGGAACCGATCTACTGTATCGGGATCAAAAACAAGGAGGCCCGCTTTAACAACCGGAGGCGAAAAGCTGGCTGGCTCACCCCCACTGCCAACCAGCTGAAGCAGACCCATGTGAATCTGGTTAAGAAGGTCATGCAGTATCTGCCAATCACAACCATAGCGCTGGAGGTCAACAGATTTGCCTTCATGGCGTTGGACAATCCGGACATCAAGAAGTGGCAGTACCAGAAAGGGCCGCTCTCTGGGCAGGGCAGCGTAAATGAGGCAGTAGACACCATGCAGAATGGACATTGCCTGTTCTGCGAGAAGCCGATTGAAGCGCATCACCACATTGTTCCCCAGAGCAAGGGCGGCAGCGATACAATCGGCAACATCTGCGGACTGTGCGCAAAGCACCATACCAAGGTGCACACAGACGCGGAGTGGCATGAAAAGATGACCCGGAAAAAGGCAGGAATGAACAAAAAGTATGGGGCTCTCAGTGTCCTGAACCAGATTATCCCCAGCCTCACAGTGGAACTGTCTAAGCTGGCGCCTACACTGGTGACAACTGGCATGAGCACGAAGGCATTCCGGGAAGCACACGGAATCGAGAAGGACCACCACACGGATGCCTACTGCATTGCTTGTTCCACCCTCTCTAATCCCACCAACATTGCCAAGGATTTGGACTATGTCCAGATCCGTCAGTTCCGTCGCCATGACCGCAAGGCATGTAAACGGCATATGCTGGATCGGAAATATACCCTGAACGGCGTGGTTGTTGCCGTGAACCGTCACAAGGCTATCCGGAATGTACCAGGCAGTGAAAAGACTGTTAGCCAGACGGAAGACAGCCTGGAGGAGTACTTGAAGAGACCAGATGCTGCAAAAGTCGGGTACCTCCGCGTGCAAAAACACGAACCCATCTATCAGGAATTGGATCGGATTCTTCCGGGAGCCAAATTCGTTGTGGATGGAAAAGTAAAAGTAATGGTCGCATCACAGGGTCGACAATACACTAAACACGGGACCAGACCGAGCTATTACAACTTCTCAGATGGGACAAAGGCTACACCTAAGCAATGCAAGCTGCTTTGCCAAAATACAGGCCTTGTCTTCATGTGAGATTCGAGTGTAAGGCTGTTCATGTCGCTCCGAGATATGTCAAATCCTCTGTAGAGTTAGTGCTTGGGCGAAAATGTATCGGCTAACTACTTCTGCACGCCTATTTGTACTTCATCAATCGCTCTTAGCTCTGCCCATTAGAAGAATTCGATTATCTTGGCCTATACGATTTGTCCAGATACCTTGCCTGATATCAAGAAATCGGGCTATACAGGCTTCTCGCCCTAACCGTACGCAATCACACACACACCACACTCACCCTTTGGGTGAAGACAAGCACACAATGTTTTACATTCTATAATAATGTTTTCAGAAAATAACCTGGTTTGCAACCGCAATAATTCAAATTTGGATGTAGATATGCATTGATTCAATGGAAAACTTTGCGGATCCAGGGAAAGAAGGTAGACGCCAGTGAAAAAGACAGCCGTTCTCCTCGTGCTGCTGCTTCTCCTGTCTGCGCTCTGTCCGGCAGGCCTTGCACAGGCGGCCGCGGCGGCGCCCCCGGAGGAGACCTTCCGCACAGAGTCTTTGCTGCTAGTAGACCGGACCAGCGGCGAGGCGCTCTACAGCCGAAACGCCGATACGCAGCGCTGTATGGCCTCCACCACCAAGATCATGACCTGTATCCTGGTGTTGGAGAGCGTTGAAGATCTGGACACCGCTCAGCTGACCGTTACCAAAGACGCCCTGGGCGATCTGGCGGGCACCGGGGCGTCCGTGATCGGCCTGGAGGACTGGGACGGCATGTCTCTCCCGGTGCTGGACGTGCTATACGGCTTGATGCTGTCCTCCGGCTGCGATGCCGCCTCTGAGCTGGCCTGGTATGTCTCCGGCGGCGACATCTCCGCCTTTGTGGACCAGATGAATGAGAAGGCCAGGGAGATCGGCTGCGAGAACACCAACTACGCCGACGCCCACGGCCTCTCGGACAACAACCGCACCACGGCCTGGGACCTCTACCGCGTTGTCTCCTACGCCCTGGAGCTCCCCCGGTTCCAGGAGATTGTCTCCTCCACCCGCTACACCAGCGCGGCCATGGGCAAGACCTTCTACACCACCGTGAGCATCCAAGATCCCCAGCGCGGCGGCCCCTACTATTACCCCTATGTGGAGGGCGTCAAGACGGGCTTCACCTATGCGGCGGGCCGCTGCCTGGTCTCCACCGCATCCAAGGGCAGCACCCGCTACCTCTGCGTGGCCCTCGGCGCCCCCGATGACAGCACCAACCACGCCATGGAGGACACCGTCTCCCTGTACAAGTGGGCTTTTGACACCTACACAGACAACATCGATGTGGACATCTCCCGGCAGTACGCCTCGGTACAGCTGGGCGACTCCCTCTCTCTGGCCGCCTCCGTGACGAGAAACACCACCGGCGAGACGCCCGTCTTCACCTGGACCTCCAGCGACCCCGAGATCGCCACGGTATCCGCAGACGGCACCGTTACCGCCATCGCCCCCGGCATCGCCACGATCCAGGTGGAGACCCAGACCGGCAACCGGGATACCGTCACCGTCTGCTGCGGCCTCTACTACGGCATGTCTGTATCGGCAGACCGCCCGTTGGAAGACTGGACCTTACCGGCACTCAGCGGCGTTGACTTCATCCTGGTATACGCCGATGACGACATGGTGGAGAACATCCAGAACGCCCGGGGATATGGCATTCCGGTGGGCATCCTCTGCACCGCTGTAGGCCACACCGATGTAGACGCCATGGGCGCGGCAGATTCCATCACCCTGCAGATCTCCGCCACCGATATCGACCTCCCGGTATTCTATGCCCTCTATGACGATGATTTCCTCTCCCGGGGCGCCGAGGAGAACACCGCAGCGGTGCAGGCCTTCCGAGACACCCTTGCTGAGAAAGGTCTGGAGGGCGGCTGCCTCGCCCCGGCGGCGGTGAGCCTGGACCACGCAGTGCTGCGGGCGGAGGGCATTCCCCTCTGGCTGGACCGCAATGAGGCAGAGGCGGACTTCACCGATCTCACCTTCCCCGATGGCGTCCCCGCAGACTTCGTCCGCTATGCCGATAGTTTCCGCTTCCCCGGCGCGGCGGAGACCACCATGTTCCGCAGGGTGTTCGCCGTGATGGCCAGCGCCCAGCCGGCACCCGGTTCCGCCCCCACCCTCACCGCCGATGCCGATGCAGACTCCGGCACCGTCTCCCTCTCCTGGACCGCCCCGGACTGGGACTGCTACGGCTATCGGGTGTACCGCTCCGCATCCGGGGAGGCCCCTGAGCTCCTGGCTGAGCTCTCCGCAGAGGAGATGGCCTGGCAGGACACCACCGCCATCCCCGGTGTCTCGTACATCTACACCGTGGCGGCGTGCTCCGTTGGAGACATACTGGACCCAGGCTACCTGAGAGACACCCTCTCCGCAGAAGTATCCGCATCCATTCCGGCACCAGAGGTCTCCGATCCAGCCCCCGAGCAGAATCCCGCTGTCCCCGGCACGCCCAGTTCTCCCACATCTCCCTCCCGAACCAACAACGGCCCCAGCCGCTACCTCTGGCTGCTGCTTCTGATCCCCGTTGTGGTCCTCATCGTAGTCCTCATCTACTCCAAGGTGCGTCCCCATGGCAGGCATGAGATGGCAGCGGTAGGGAGCGTGAGGGATACGATGGACACGGAGGAGACAGAGGAATCAGAGTACGAGGAAGAATAGAACTCTGTATTACAAAGTGCGCACCAAACCCACGCAAGTACATAGATAAGCAGACACCTTCAGACAGCAGGCCTTCGATGGCCTGCTGTCTTTTTGCGCCCAGGAAGCCGGCGTTTTCTGTCTCCGCGGTCAGGTTTTGGCGAATTTGCACAAATCATGGCCGTATTAAGCTCAATATTTTGGCACATAGGAAATCGTATTACATTTTCTCGCTTTTCCCAGCCTTTCCATCACATCGTATGACTATGTGCTTCATTTCGTATTACATTTTTCCTTCTCAACCTCAGGTTTGCCCAGCCAACGCAGCTGTGCAGCCGATTGACTCTAAATGCGAGATATGCTAAAATTCTCTTCAGGAAAGCAATTGATTCTGGCCTCACGCCAGCGCTTCCACAGCTGTACACGCCGATGTACAGCCTGCAACAAAGGGCCGCAGGCCCCGACCCGAAAGGAGACTGATTGAAATGAGCAAGACGACCGAGCCCACCTGCAACTCCCCGCCGATGGGCGTCCTCCCCACGGCAGCCAGCAATCTCCAGGACAGCTTCCCGGCATACTTCGCGTCCCCGGACAGATTTGCCGATCTTCTGAACAAAACGCTGCTCCAGGAGCACGGGGAACCGCCTCTCGATCCCCACGACCTCGCGCCGCTGGACATCCACACAGGCTCGTACCGCTTCCCCTCCATTTCTCCCCCTGCGGTGTCAGGACAGCGATTATCTTCGCAATATCTAGAATCGGTAGCGCACTGTCTCTCTGCTCTGAGAAGTACTTATCGATTCTCTGTATGCTGATATCTCGCAAACCGCTGCAAGATGAGGACTTTATAGGCCAATCATTCGTTTTTCATTCAACCATCAGCCGAACTGGTTTCCGCTGGGTCGGCAAAGATAGTCTGCCAGATTCCGCAACATTGCAGTTGCATCTTGCAGATGGAAGGTGTATAATCAGGGCAAGGATGCGACTGGACCTTGCTCAACTCATTTCTCCAGCCCATCCCCCTGCCCATGCCGTAAAGGAGATGCTATGGGCAAACAAAGAAACAGCAAAAAGACAAGAAAGACGCAAAAACCAGCGTCTGCCCCAAAAACCAGTACCCCGAACAAGACGCAGAACCCAACGCCTGCCCAGAAGCCCAGAGCCCCAAGCCGGGATCTGGATGGCCGCTGCAAGGAATGTTTTGGCTCTCCTGCAAGAATTTGTGATCTGCTGAACAATACGCTGCTCAGGGAGCTCGACAAGTACCCGCTCGACCCCAATGACATTGAGATTCTGGATCCGACCATGGTCAATGCCAATGGAAAAAACGTCAGGAAGCGATATCTTGATACCCTAGTGGCTGTTTTTTGGCCAGGAACCCCCCACATTCTTGCTAATCTGCGATGTGTGTTCGATATCGAATATCAGACTGCGGTTCATTTTGGTATGGTGCAACGTCACGGAGACTACACTTCTTGTGAGTATCGCAGACAGTACGAAGCTCTCAAGGATGTGGAATATCAAGCAGCTATAGCACAGTGGAAGGTTGATGCTGCTGCGGCGCAAGCAAACGGTGACAATATTCCTGCGAGGCCAAAGCGGCGACAGGCCGATGCTTCCTATGACCTTCTTGCCTCTTGCATTCCAGTAACCTTTCACCTCGGCGCTACTCCCTGGACTGCCGCTCTTACGATCGATGATGTTACAAAACCCGATCCCGGTCGTGGCTATGGGGACCTCAAGTCTCCTTCTCAGTACCATCTCATTGACCCCTGTACAATTCCTGATGATGTTTTTCCCTTGTTCAGCACCGATGTGGGGCTTCTGCTCAAAGTACTCAAATACCAGAATGATCGTGACAAACTTGAGCAATTCAGCCAAGACCCTGACTTCTTGGATGTGGACGGTGCTGTAGCGCGGTTCATTGACACAGTAACCAATATGGGCCTCGGTAAAGTAATCGATATGGAAGGAGAGACTGTTAACATGTGTATGGGCTTGCAACTGTTAGTAGACGATGGTGTCAATCGAGGTGTCGACATTGGTATCGACCGTGGCCAGCAGCGTGCCTATGACATTTTGAACGAGTTGACCGCCGGCACCCCAGAAGCGGAGATATGCACGAAGCTTGGTGTAACCAAAAAGGATGTCAGAAAAGCCAAGGCGGTATTTAACCGGATCCGCAATACCAAGTTCGTTCCAGTTTCCCCTTAGTGTATCGCCTCATTCGTTCCCTCAATAGGAATCACTTCCACAAAGGGTAAACCGCAAGATGCATGGCAGTGGTCCAAAGCTCTATGATGCCACTTGCTACACAATCGCGATTTTACTTTGGGCATGCTATTCGTATGCCATTCCATGCGTCTTGCAATCTTACATTTCACCACGCAAGAAAGAATATCATTATGCGTGTTAAATATAGCCCCGGTGCAGTCCTCAGACCGCACCGGGGTATCTTGGTTTTCAGGCGCTTTCGAAGGGACAGCGCTGACTATTAGCTCGCAGAAGCTTGAATTCTCACCAGAACTGCGCCTGCCGCCTCGTCTGGCTGCTTGCCAGACAGCTACGTCCTGTACCAACATGTTAGCTCGCACGCAATCCCATTGCACTCTGCATCTTCTGCATTTTTGCGTTGCCTCTTGCTGGCATACGCGGTATAATAGGGCAAATCCGCAGAGCACTGCGCAAGAAAGGACCGTGTTAAAGACCATGCCTGCCTCCTTCGCAACGGACACCCCCAAATTGGGCTTCGGACTGATGCGCCTGCCCAAAAAGCTCGTCCTCACAGACATCGAACAGTTCAAGGAGATGGTGGATCTCTTCCTGGCCGCCGGCTTCACCTATTTCGACACCGCCTTTGTGTACGGCACCTCGGAACAGGACACCAAGAAAGCGCTGGTGGACCGCCATCCCCGGGATTCGTACACCCTGGCCACCAAGCTGAACGCCATGTTCGCCCCCTCGGAGAAGAGCGCCAAGGACCAGTTCTACACCAGCCTGAAGCGCACCGGTGCCGGCTACTTTGACTTTTACCTTCTCCACGCCATCAAGGACGAGGAGTACACCAAGTACGACAAGTTCCACATCTGGGACTTTGTCGCGGCCCGCAAGGCGGAGGGCCTCGTAAAGCACATGGGTTTCAGCTTTCACGGCACCCCCGAGCTCCTGGACCAGGTCCTCACAGACCACCCGGAGGTGGATTTCGTCCAGCTGCAGCTGAACTACCTGGACTGGAACGACAGCTCCATTTCCTCCCGGGAGAACTATGAGATCGCCCGCAAGCACAACAAGCCCATCGTGGTCATGGAGCCGGTGAAGGGCGGAAAACTGGCAAATCCCCCCAAGGCTGTGAAAGAGCTCTTCCAGCGGTACAACCCCAACCTGTCCCCCGCCTCCTGGGCCATCCGCTTTGCGGCCAGCCTGGACGGCATCCTCACGGTGCTCTCCGGCATGTCTAGCATCGCCCAGATGGAGGACAACCTCTCCTTCATGACCAACTTCCAGCCCCTCAGCGAGGAGGAGCACGCCCTCATCAGGGAGGCCCAGAAGCGCATGGGCAACTCCGCGGAGATCCCCTGCACCGCCTGCCACTACTGCACAGACGGCTGCCCCAAGCAGATCCCCATCCCGGACATCTTCGCCGCCGCCAACCTGCAGCTGGGCAACGGCCAGACCGCCGAGGCCAGAGCCCGGTACGATGCCGTTCTGGAGGGGCACAAAGCATCAGACTGCATCGGCTGCAAACAGTGCGAGCGGGCCTGCCCCCAGCACATCTCCGTGGTGGAGAAGCTGCAGCAGTGCAGCGCAATGCTCTCCTGAGAAAGCCCCAGGGACACCATCCCCCCTAAAGACAGTTTCAGCGCCGCCGCGTTTTCACGCGGCGGCGCTGCTTTTGTCTGTGCGGTTGCGGGGGAGGTGTCAGCCGGGCTGATCTGCGGTACTCTCTGTTACAGGATCAGTCCCTCGGTAGGTGTCCGGGTCCACCCCGTAGGCGCTGCGGAACACCTTCACGAAGTAGCCCTTGCTGGCATACCCCAACTGGGCGGCGATCCGCGGGATGGGAATGGCGGGGTTCTTCAGCAGCTGCACGGCCCGGTTCATCCGGATCTCCGTGAGCAGCTCGGTGAAGCTTTTGCCGGAGTGCTTTTTCAGAAGGCGGAGGATGTGCCGTTCGCTGTAGTTGTACTGCATGGCCAGTTTCGTGAGGGTGATGTCCTGCAGGTGGGTCTGCATGTAGTTCAGCAGGGTGCGGAACTGCTCATCGGAGTCCGAGATCATGGGAATGGAGAAGACGGCCTCATTCTCATGCCGGCGCATCAGGGTGAGGAAGAACTGGGTGATGTATAGCTCCAGCATCTTGTCCCGGTACTTCTCCGCCGCCAGACTCTCCTGGCAGGCCAGAAGCATGATGTTCTGCAGGGCGATGTCCCCGTTGCAGTGCCAGAGGATGCATCCTTTGGCCGGCCGGTACAGGGCGTTGGAGAAGAGGGCGGAGAGATAGCTATTGTGGGTGAGGAGCGTGAAGAAGGTGGTGTCGAAGGTGGAGACCCGCATCAGAATGTCCAGGATAATGCAGTCCTCCCCAAAGGCGCGGAAGCAGTGGGAGAAGCCCGGCGGATCCAGCACGATGTCCCCATCCCGCAGCGGGATCGTCCCATTTTCGTACATAATCTGACTCCCGCCGCTGCGCACCACGTAGTTCAGCTCGATGAACTGATGGGAGTGAAGGATCAGCGGCATGTACCGCAGGTTCTTGATGATGCGGACGTTCTCCCCCTCTGGGATGAAGAAACCCTCCCGCAAGTTATAGAGGCTATTTTCCAGGAAGAACGGCTCATCCGGGAAGAATCTCTTCCAGCGAATCCGCAGTTTGTCCATGAGACTGTCGTAATCGGCTTCGTAGGCACCGGTGCTGCCGATCAGCGCTGTCCGGTACTCCGGATGATCCCGCAGAAACACCTTCAAAAACTGCTCTTTCTCGTTCAGCTGCCGAAGCTCAGCGGTGAGCGCTGCAAACTCCAACTTGGAAACTTCCATGGGGACGCTCCCTTCTTGTGCATATGGTGTCCGATTCGCCAGCGCCGGCGAACTCTCTCTGGTTCGGTATTCAGGTCGGCTTGGATGGCTCCGTACTCTGGATTATACACCAGATTTCTCGTACATGGCTCTGATTTCCGCCCGCTTTTCATCGGTTACGGGATAGCGGAGCAGCGCCAGCACCAGGATGACGGCGCAGACGATGGGCACGCCGAACCGGGCAATGGTGATGCCGGTGAGCACTTCCTCGGGCTCCTGGCCGATGGCATTGGCGATGTACCCGGTGAACTCCAGGGTGAAGCTCACGATAGCGCTGGAGATGGCGATGCCGGCCTTGTTGGAGAATCCCTTCAGGGAGGCCACCGTGCCGTTTACCACACGGCCGGTGTTCACCCGGATGACATCGGTCATCTCAGACATGGTCATGGCAGTGAAGGGCATGGCGGTGGTGGCGAACATGGCGCCGATGCCGGAGAAGATGAAGAGGATGGGCAGGTTACCCCGGAACAGGATGATCACGATGTAGCAGATGATCACAGCCACCTGGGCTGCGGCGAAGGCCCGGTCTGTCTTATGGAAGATCCGCATCAGCACGGGGATCAGGAACACGATGCCCAGCACGCCGATGAGGGAGATGTCCAGCATGTAGAAGGAGATGAGGTCCGGCCGCATGATGACGTACATGATGTAGTACACCGAGGAGGACATCATGATGTTGAAGGAGATGTATGCCATGACCCACGCCAGCACCACGGGGACGAGGCCCTTGGTCTTGAAGAGGCCGCCCAGTTCTTTCACGAGGGACTGCTGCTCGGTCTCCACCACGAACTTCTCCTCGGTGGTGGCAAAGCAGAGCCAGCAGGAGATGGTCATGATGACGCCGGCGGCGCCCACCACGATCATGTAGCCCAGGGCGGTGTTCTCGCCGCCGAAGAGAGTGACCAGGTTGAGGGCAAAGGAGGTGGTGATGGTGGTGAAGATGCCCATAACCACCGTGTACGCGTTGATGAGCTTGCTGCGCTCATCGGGCTGGTCCGTGATGGCGTTGATGAGGGCGTTGCTGGGGATCTCAATCCCGGTGCGGAGCATGCCGTAGAGAATGTAGAAGACGGCGGTCCAGATGATCTTGCCGTGGGTGCTGATGTTGGGGCTTGCGAACAGCAGTACCACTACCACCGTCAGGATGGCGGGGATGAACAGGAAGTAGGGGCGGTACTTGCCCCAGCGGGTCTTGGTGCGGTCTGCCAGGGTTCCCATGATGGGGTCGTTGATGGCATCCCAGATGGACGCCAGGACCATGATCACGCCTGCCGCGCCGGCGGGCACGCCGAATGTGTCTGTGAGGAAGATCATCAGATAGGAGCCCACCAGGGATCCCATGATCTGATAGCCGCTGCCCGTTGCGAAGGCGTAGGACAGAATGGTGGACAGCTTCAATTTTGCACTTTTCATCATCAATACCTCCCGATAATGTGTGGTTTATGCCTGTTTGTAACTTGATTGGGCCGATTGCAGCGGAGCTATGCAGCGCTCAGCTGGCAGCCCGCCCATTCAGCTTGAGCAGGCCATTCTCCAGTGTCACGCGCCAGAACACCGGCCGCTCCTGATAGAGGTCGTTGGGGGAGTGGAGGAGGAAGATCAGCTTTCCCTCGGCGTCCCGGAAAAACATCCCGTGGCCGCCGTTCTCCGGGTACAGGGGTTCGGTCTGCTGCCGCCATGGGCCCTCAATAGATCCGCTGTCTGATACTGCCACCCCCACGGCGTATCCGTTCCGGCTCCAGCTGGAGAGGATCATGTAGAGTTTTCCATCCTGCAGCTGCAGCACGCTGGGGCCGTCCGAGAAGTACACATCGCCATCGATGCCGAACTCCGCCTTGGCAAAGGGCACCGGTTTGGCCCAGGGGGCGTCCTTTGCGGTGAACATGGTCTCCGGTTCCGAGGCCGGCCGGATGAGATCCGCGCTGAGGCGCATCCGGCAGAAGTCTCCGTCCCGGCCGTTCACATCCTCAAAGGAGTGGGAGAAGAGCAGCCAGGGGGTGCCGTCCTCCACCCACAGGGTGCCATCGATGCAGGTCCAGTCCGCCGGGGTGAGGCAGTCCGAATAGACCGCAAAGGGTCCGGTGGGGCTGTCTGCCTTCAGGATGTAGATGCCCTTCTTCCGGTCTGCCGAGGCCAGGGTAGTCACCAGGTAGAAGGCGTCTCCATACTGGTAGCACTCAGGCGCCCAATAGCACCGGTCTGCAAAGAACCCCTCCGGCCGGTGGAAGATCTCGATGGGTCCATCGAACTCCTCCAGGCCGTCTCCCACGTAACAGTCGAAGCCATTTGCCTCCCCCCAGCAGGTGTCACTGCGGGTGCCGTAGAGGTAGTAGCGTCCGTTGTGGACCAGCACGTAGGGATCTCTGATGTTGATATCCTCCCGCTTCATATCACAGTCTCCTTCCCGATGTCGTTTTTGTTCAGACTGATTCGAAAGGCCTTTCGTTCCGTCTCGGTTCTGTGGCATATTGTACCGTGCCAGTTTGAAATTTCACGACCTGATGCCGGAAATATCCGGACATACCTCTTCCCGCGGTCTGGCCGGAGAGGGCAACAGCAAACAGATCAAAAACAGCCTGCAGTCCAGGGGGTAACCCTGAACTGCAGGCTGTTTTTGATCGGATAAGGAATGGCATCGCTTTTCTGGCTGTCCCGGCCTCCAGCCAAACGTCCGAGGAGAACCGTGCCGGCGCCAGGAACACCTCTCGGCCCAGGGGTGGATCTGCCGGAATCCCAGGGTGACGAGGTGCCAGTCTCCCTGCCAGCCCTGTATCAGATCTGCGTGTCCGATCCCCTGGAGAATGTCCGGCGCCTTGTCCCGGTTTGTGAGGATAGGATTGCGGGGGCAGTTTGCAAAGGGGCCCCAGGGGGAGCGACTTCTGGCACAGGTCACCATATGGCCGTACTCCGTGCCGCCCTCCGCCGCCAGAAGATAGTACCAGCCCTGGACGGAATACATGTGGGGCGCCTCCAGGTAGCGGCCGCCGGTGCCCTGCCAGATCGCCCGGCTCTCTGTGAGGCGGCGACCGGTGCGGATGTCGATCTCTCACTGGACAATTCCCTCCCTGCCGTCCCCGCTGCCCCGTTGGAGAGGAAATACGTGTGGGGACCGTCAAAGAGAAGGGATGGGTCGATGCCGCCCTGGTCCACCGCAATGGGATCGGACCAGGGGCCGTGGATGTCGTCTGTATAGACGTAGAAGTTCTTCCAGGTGCAGGCGTTGGTGGTAACCATGTAGAACTGGCCTTCATGATAGCGGATGGTGGGGGCAAAGATGCCACTGGAGCTAGCCGCCCCCTCCAGGTTCAGCCGACTCTCCCGGTTGAGCGCATAGCCGATCTGGGTCCAGTTCACCAGATCCGGGCTCTCAAAGAGCGGCACCCCCGGGAAGTATTGAAAGGAGCTGCAGACCAGGTAGTACATGCCATCGGCGCGGCAGATGCTGGGGTCTGGGGAAAAGCCCCGGAGGACAGGATTTTGATAGCGCATGGGATCTCCTCCTTACGGCGGAGAAGATACCACAGCCCGGGGAAGGGTGTCAACGGAGGAAGAGCCATTTCCGGGCGCCATGGCAAAACAAACTAAAAATCTTGCTAAAGGCAATAGAGATTTGATATAGGTCTTGCCGCGCTTTGACTAAAATCAGAGCCAGCAAAGCCCCAATACCAGAGAGGAGGAGTTCTTCATGAACGAGAAGGCGGCGAAACCGAAGGGCCGCAGGGAAAAGCCCAAGAAGATCACTGGAAGCTGGAAGCACGACTTTCTCATGAACAAGTCGCTCTACATACTTGCGATTCCGGTCGTAGCATTTTTCCTGATCTTCAACTACCTGCCCATGGCAGGCCTGGTGATGGCCTTCGAGAATTTCAAGCCGGCCCTGGGCATCTTCAAGAGCCAATGGGTGGGACTCCAGAACTTCAAGGACTTCTTCATGGGTCCTAACTTCCTGACGATCCTGCGCAACACACTGGTGATCAGCCTTCTGAACCTGGCTATCGCATTCCCGCTGTCCATCATCTTCGCCCTGCTGCTGAACGAGATGAACATCCTCTGGGTGAAGAAGATCACCCAGACCGTGAGCTACATGCCCTACTTCATCTCCATCGTGGTCCTGTGCGGCCTGGTCACCGAGTTCTGCTCCTCCCAGGGCGTCATCACCAACCTGCTGGTCTCCCTCTTCCACATTCCCCGTGAGAACCTGCTCACCAACCCGGACTACTTCTGGGCCATCAACCTGATCTCAGACATCTGGCAGAACCTGGGGTACAGCTCCATCATCTTTGTGGCGGCCATCACCTCGGTGAACCAGGACTACCACGAGGCGGCGGCACTGGACGGAGCCAACCGGTTCCAGCGGGTATGGCACGTCACCATTCCCTCTATCATGCCCACCATCGTCACCATGCTGATTCTCAAGTGCGGCACCCTGCTGAACGTGGGCTTCGAGAAGATCCTGCTGCTGTACAACCCCAGCATTTACTCCACCGCAGACGTCATCAGCTCCCATGTACAGCGCCTCGGCATCGGCCAGGCACAGTACGGCTACGCCACAGCAGTGGGCCTCTTCAACTCCGTGGTGGGAACCATCCTGCTGTTCGCATCCAACCACATCAGCCGCAAGTATGCGGAGACCTCCATTGTCTGAGAGGGGGAGAATACCATGATCGAACGCAACACACCGTCCAGAGTTCTTTTCTGCATCCTCAACTACGGCCTGATGATCGGCTTCGGCTTTCTCTGTGTCCTGCCGTTCTGGCATGTGCTCATGTGCTCCATCAGCGACCCCAGACTGCTCATGGGCAACGCCGGCCTGGTGCTGTGGCCCCTGGGCAAACCCACTCTGGAGGGCTATAAGCTGGTTCTCCACAATCCAGACATCTGGACCGGCTATCTCAACACCTTCATCTATGTGATCGCCACCGCCGTTGTGGGCACCGTCTTCACCGCCCTCGCCGGCTATCTGGTGTCCCGGAAGAACTTCAAACTGGCAAAGCCGCTGGCCCTCTTTATCATGTTCACCATGATCTTCAGCGGCGGCACAATTCCCCTCTACATGGTGGTCCGCAACCTGGGCATGCTGAACACCCGCTGGTCCATCATCATCCCCTCCCTGATGAACGCGTACTACGTCATCATGATGAAATCCGCCTTTGAACAGATCTCCCCGGCCTACGAGGAGGCGGCGCGGATCGACGGGGCCAAGCCTCTCACCATCCTCTTCAAGGTTCTGCTGCCCATGGTGATGCCCACCATGGTGGTGATCATCATGTTCACGGTGATCATGCAGTGGAACTCCTGGTACCAGGCGTCCATCTACCTGCCCAAGATGAGAAATCTCTGGCCGCTGCAGCTGTTCATGCGGGAGGTGCTCATCAACAACGACACGTCCCGGATCGTCACCTCCGGCAGCGAGGCCAACGCCATGGTAAACATGACCGGCAACCTGGTGAAGTACTGCGTCACCGTGGTTGGCACCGCCCCCATTCTGTTGGCCTATCCCTTCGCCCAGAAGTACTTCGTCAAGGGCGTCACCATGGGCGGCGTAAAAGAGTGATCTGCGGCATATGCCGATGAAAATGAATCCACATCATCTATTTTCTAGGAGGTAAATCATGAAAAAGAGAATCATTGCCCTGCTTCTGTGCCTCGTCCTCATGGCTTCTTTCCTGGCCGGCTGTGGCGGAGACAACAGCGAAGGCGGCACCCCCACCAACAACAGCAGTTCCACCCAGAACACCCCTGCCGGCAACGGCGGCGAGGAGAACAAGACCCCGGAAAACAATGGCGACACCCCTGCCGTGGACACCAGCGAGCCCATCACCGTCTCCATCTTCCAACAGGCGGATGACGTCACCATGGACGAGGTGGAGAACAACCCGGTCACCCTGTACTGGGAGAAGATGTTCAACATCGACATCCAGTGGCAGTTCCCACCCCAGGGCAGTGAGCAGGAGCAGCTCACCATGATGCTGGGCACCGGAGACTACACCGAGGTCATGAATCTCAGCTTCAGCCAGGAGAATCTGCCGAGCCTGTACCAGGACGGCGTGATCTGGGAGCTGTCCCCCTACCTGGAGCAGTATGCCCCCAACTACTACGCCTATCTGAACGACCCCGCCAACGCCGATGTGCGCTCCATCCTCTACGATGATGACGGCCACATCTACAACATGGCCACCGTGCAGGAGCACCCCATGGCCTGGGGCGGCTTCGTCTATCGCCGGGACATCCTGGACACCATGACCGGCGGCAACATCGCCTTCCCCTCCGGCAACAGCGAGCCCACCACCATTGAGGATATGGACTACATGCTGGGCCTGATGAAGCAGTACTTTGACAACGCCGGCATGGCAGTGAGCGCACCGCTCATCATCCCCTCTGTGGGCTATGTGAGCACCGGCGAGTTCCTGAACGGCTTCGGCATCGGCGCCCTGGAGTATCTGGACAACGGCACCGTGAAGTTCGGCCTCTGCGAGGACAAGTTCTACAACTACCTCGTGAAGATGAAAGAGTGGTTCGACAAGGGCTACCTGTATGCAGACTTCGCCAGCCGCACCCAGGACATGTTCTTCCTGCCCAACACGGAGCTCACCTACGGCGGCGCCGCAGGCTGCTGGTACGGCCTCACCGCCAATCTGGGCGGCGCCATGTCCATCCCGGACTACGGTCTCTTCATGGACGTGCAGCCCATGGCCGCCCCGGCAGACACCGCTAACGGCGTGGACACCCCTCTGGGCATCCTGCTGGACTCCGGCCGGACCCAGGCCAACTCCGGCTTCGCCTTCTCCAAGGCCTGCAGCGAGGAAAAACTGATCCGGCTGCTCTCCGCCTTTGACTGGTTCTTCACCGAGGAGGGCGCCATCACCCGCACCATGGGTCTCTCCGCCGAACAGGGCGCGGCAGACTATAAGCTCTATTCGGAACAAGGCATGACGGACGGCGCCCGCAAGAACGGCACCCGGGAGTGGACCGATTTCGTCCAGCACGAGTATACCGATGATAACGTTCCCAATGTGGACCGCATGCCCGGTATCTCCATTCAAATGCCCCCCAGAGACACCCAGTTGGTGGACGGCGTGAGCTATGAAGAGATCGGCGATGAGGTCTGGACCAAGTACGGCAACGCCAACACCTATCCCCTCACCATCACCCTCTCCCCGGAGGACAACACCCGGGCCACCACCCTGCAGACCCAGATCACAGACTATGCCAACAGCATGATCGTGAAGTTCATCATGGGCCGGGAGGAGCTCACCCCGGAGAGCTTCAAGGCCTATCAGGACCAGATCCACGCCCTGGGTGTGGACGAGTACATCGCCCTCAAGCAGGCGGCGTACGATGCCTTTATCACCCGCTGATCGTCAATTCCAAACCGTTTTCTCCTCCCAAAAGGCGCCGCTCCCGCGGGGGCGGCGCCTTTTCCAAACGGCAACTGCAGAAAGGAGAGTCGCCCGATGAAAAAATGGACGAGAGCCCTCTATCAACCCAATCTGCCCCTCACCCCGGAAGGGTTTGTTACCGCCAGCCGGGAGCATATCGCCCTCAGCCGGCGGGCCGCCCGGGAGGGGGCGGTGCTGCTGAAAAACGAAAACAACCTGCTGCCCCTGGACCCCGCCGCTCCGGTGGCGGTGTTCGGAAAGGGGTGTGCAGACTATGTGAAAGGCGGAGGCGGCAGCGGAGACGTCACCGTGGCCTATGTGCACACGCTGCTGGACGGCATGGCAGCCCTGCAGGTCCCCGTCTTCTCCCCCCTCACAGACTTCTACAAAACCTATGTCTCCCATGCCCTGGAGAGCGGCGCCCTGCCCGGCATGATGCCGGAGCCGGTGGTGCCCAAGGAGCTCTTTGCCGCCGCCCAGGCCCATGCAGACACCGCGATTCTGGTGCTCTCCCGGTTCTCCGGAGAGGGCTGGGACCGGTCCAACGTGCTGTACCAGAACCCGGACAACCCCTGGGAGGACGAGAGCACCCTGCCGAAACAGGCGGGGGAGATCTTCGGCAGCTCAGACTGGTATCTCAGTACAGAAGAGAAGGCCCTGTTGGAGCGGATTGTGTCCAGCTTCCCCCGGGTGGCGGTGGTGCTCAACGTGGGCGGCGGCATGGATGTGCGCCCCTTTGCAGAAGACCCCCGGGTATCCTCCCTCCTCCTGGCCTATCAAGGTGGCATGGAGGGAGGAGATGCCATGGCGGAGCTGCTCTTCGGCCTGGACAACCCCTGCGGCAAACTCCCGGACACCCTGGCCAGGGACCTCACAGACTACCCCTCCACCGCCCACTTTATGGACTCCCCCTGGTATGTGGACTACAGCGAGGACGTGTACATGGGGTATCGGTACTTTGAGACCATACCCGGGGCCGCGGAGAAGGCGCTCTATCCCTTCGGCTACGGCCTGAGCTACACCTCCTTCCAGATCACCCCGGTGGCCGCAGTCGAGCAGGACGGCGTGCTCACCTTCCAGGCAGAGGTTTCCAACACCGGCAGCCGGCCCGGCAAGGAGGTGGTGCAGCTCTATTACGCCGCCCCGGACGGCATGATACAGAAGCCCGCACGGGTTCTGGCGGCCTTCTGCAAGACAAAGCTGCTCGCCCCCGGGGAATCGGAGACCGTAACCCTCTCCCTCCCGGTGTCCCAGATGGCCTCTTTTGACGACACCGATACGGTGGAGCGCTCTGCCTGGTTCCTGGAGAAGGGGACCTATCACTTCTACCTGGGCGGCTCCGTCCGGGACGCCGTCCTTCTGGACTACGGATACACCCTGGAGGAGACGGTGATCACCCAGTGGGTCTCCGATGTGCTGGCCCCCTCCAGGCTGAAAGAGCGCCTGCTGGCAGACGGCACCTATGAGCCGGTCCCCCGGGGCGCCGATCACGACCCCAACGAGAACGCCCTGGAGCGGCTTCCCGCCAGTGCCAATCTGGCAGCAGCCCCCGCCGCCCGGGCCAGAGACCGGTATTTTCTCTTTCAGCCCTATGCGGGCACGCCCCTGGCAGACGTGGCCTCCGGGAAGGCAACCCTGGACGACTTCCTGGCCCAGCTGCCGGTGAAGGACCTGATCCACCTGCTGGGCGGCCAGCCCAACGTGTCCGTGTCCAACACCTTCGGCATCGGCAACCTGCCGGAGTACGGGGTGCCCACCCTCACCACCGCAGACGGGCCGGCGGGGCTGCGCCTGGAGCGGGACACCGGCCTCACCGCCACGGCCTGGCCCTGCGCCACCCTTCTGGCGGCCACCTGGGATGCAGAACTGGTCCGGGAAGTGGGGTCTGCGGCTGCGGCAGAGGTGAAGGAGAACAACATCTCCGTCTGGCTGGCCCCGGCGATCAACCTGCACCGCAACCCCATGTGCGGCCGCAACTTCGAGTACTGGTCTGAGGACCCGCTGCTCTGCGGCAAGCTGGCGGCATCCATGGTCCGGGGCATCCAATCTCAGAACGTGGCCGCCACGGTGAAGCACTTTGCCTGCAACAACAAGGAGACCAACCGGAGAGACCTGGACTCCCGGGTGAGCCAGCGGGCCCTGCGGGAGCTGTACCTGAAGGCCTTCGAGATCGTGGTGAGAGAGGCAGACCCCTGGGCCATCATGTCCTCATACAACATCGTAAACGGCCAGCGGGCCTCGGAGAGCCACGATCTGCTCACAGACATCCTGCGCAAGGACTGGGGCTACCGCGGCCTCGTGATCACGGACTGGTGGAACAATGGCGAGCAGTACAAAGAGATCCTGGCCGGCAGCGACGTGAAAATGGCCACCGGCTTCCCGGAACGGGTCCGGATGGCCATGGACCGGGGTCTTCTCCCGCGAGACAAACTGGAACGCAGCGCCCGGCGGGTGCTGGAGCTCATTCTGAAGATAGACTGAGACCCAAAAAGCAATCCAAAAGACCTCCGCCCCCGGCGCTGTACGCCGGGGGCGGAGGTCTTTTGTTCTCTGTGCTCTATTCTCGGACAGGTTAGGCAGACGTCTGCATCCGCTCCAGACGGAGGAGCGCCCGGACAAGCCGTAGCACATTCTCCTGCAGCTGTCCCAGGGGAAGGCGGCCATCCGAGACCCCCTTCTCCAGCATCCGGACATAGGTGTCGTCCAGGCTGCCGGGGGTGATCCATCAGTTTCCCGCAGCAGCCATCTCCACCGGGTCTGTGGAGTCGTAGGAGTTCCAGTCCGTCATCACAAAGCCGGAGAAGCCGCATTCCTCGAAGAGCATGCCCTGGATGAGCTCGGGATCGCAGGAGGTGAACAGCCCGTTCACTCCGTTGTAGCTCGTCATGACGGACACCGGCTCATGGACCTCCAGGGCGTAGGCAAAGGCCCGGAAGTAGAGCTCCCGAATGGCCCGCCGGGAGAGAATGCTCTGGTTCCGCTTGCGCCCGGTCTCCGCGTTGTTGCAGATGAGGTGCTTGTAGCAGCCGCCCACGCCAGTGCTCTCCAGCCCCCGGCAGTATGAACCCGCCAGGGCGCCGGCCAGATACGGGTCCTCGGAGAAGTACTCCGGCTGCCGGCCGCAGAGAGGGCTCCGGTGGAGGTTCATGCCGGGGGCCAGGATGATCTGAATTCCCAGCTCTCTGGCCTCCTCTCCGATCACCCGCCCCACCTGTGCCAGAAGATCCAAGTCAAAGGAGGCGGCCAGGGTGGCACCGGAGGGCATGCCGATGTTGGCCTCGCGGAGGTTCACCCCGCTGTTGCCGTCCGCCACAATCATCTCCGGCAAGTCCAGCCCCTCCGCCTGGAAGAGCCGCCCCGCCTCGCCCCGGGCGTCCACCCGCCAGCCGTGGCCGGCGCAGACCATAAGCCGGGCCAGGGTGTGGACATCCATGTTGCCCACGAATTCTGCCAAAAGGGATTCGTCCGTCTGCACATCCCGGAAGGTGAGATGTCTCTCGGAGCGGGGCAGTTCCGGGTGGAAAAAGCGCTCCACCCCCTGCCGTTTCGGAGACAGGCCGCGGGCGTGCTCCACAACGCCGGACAGCTGTCCTGCGGACTCACCGTGCCCCGGGTCTCTCTGGGTGAGGGGGACAAAGGGCACATTGGGCCGCATTCTCCCCCTGGCCTTCCGGACAATCCGGTCTGCAGGCAATTCAAACGCGCCGATCTCCGCGGCCTCCCGGACAGAGCCGCCCAGATAGACCGTGTACGTCCCACCGAAGGCCACATAGGCGCCCCGGGAGACGTCGTAGCTGGCGAGGCGGGACAGCGGGATGTCCAGGGAGATCTGGACTTCCTCGCCCGGTATGAGCAGCTTTGTCTTTGCAAAAGCCGCCAGCTCTCGGGCCGGCTGCTCCAGGGCATCGTCCGGCTTGGAGAGGTAGATCTGGACCACCTCCCGGCCGGGAACCTCCCCGATATTTTGCACCTGGACGGAGGAGTGCAGCACGTCATTCTCAAAGGAGAGAGACAGGCAGCTGCGCTGGAAGCAGGTGTATGATAGGCCGTGGCCGAAGGGATAACCGCGCCGGTCCGCCTGGGGGAAGGTCTCAAAGTACCGGTACCCCAGGTAGATGTTCTCCTCGTATACGGTGTTCAGCCAGACATGGCTGTCTGCGGGGATCCGGGGCCGGCCGTCCCCGCACTGGTAGAAGTTGCGGGACACCGGGTTGTCCTCATAGTGGATGGGCCAGGTGTCCGGGAGATGGCCGGAGGGATTCACCCGCCCGGTGAGCACGTCCATCAGCGCCGGCCCCGCCAGCATGCCGCCGAAGCCGCTGTACACCAGGGCGTCCACGGCATATCGGGACACAAAGTTCAAATCGATGGGGTATCCCACGTTGAGGACCACGGCGAGCTTGTCGAAATGGGTGCGCAGGGCCGCCAGCAGATCCTCCTCCGCCCGGGTGAGGTGCCCCTCCCCGGGCAGGGTGCTGTTGTCCATGTTCTCCCCGGAGAACCGGGACAGCACCAGCACTGCGGTATCCGATTGGGCCCGTGCCGCCTGGAGCAGATCCTCCGGCGGCACCGCATCGGTCCAGCGGAAGTGCTGGCAGAGGTCCTCGTTCAGGGGATATGCCCTCTCCTGCCGGGCCGCCTCCACCAGCCCCACCGCGTACCGGGGCGTGATTTTCCCCGCCCCCACGGCGCAGAGTCGAAAGGCGTACATTCCGGCGCCGAAGAGATTCAAAGTGCCCGGCTGCAGAGGCAGGGTATTGCGTTCGTTCTTCATCAGGACGATGCCGTCTTGGGCCGCCTGCAGGGCCACGGCCTCGTGGGCGGCGTACTGGGGCAGCGGTTCCGCCTTGGGTTTCGTCTGGACAGTGAGGGAGACCGGTTCCATTACATTGCCCTCGGTATCCCGAAAGCCCTGGATCTGTACCGTAATCTGCTGTCCATAGGTGCAGAGCACCCCGGTGAGCCGGAGAGCCAGCCAGGACACGGGCTGCCCCTCGATGCTGGACACGCAGACTTTAGCCGGGATGGGGCGGCCCGCCGTGGCGGCGGTGCCGCCCGCTTCAGACATGGGTTTCGTAAAGGGCAGCACAGCGCAGCCCTCCAGCCGCCTGTCCCACATGACCATCTGGTCATCCGGATCATTGAAATCGTAGAGCAGCGGCTGGGAGAGGTCCCAGGCCAGCTCCGGCAGTTCGGGTGGGTTCATGCACCTGCCTCCGCAGTCATCTGCACTCCAGGGAGAGGACCACCTCATCGCAGCCCTCTGCCGTGATGCGGACCTGCACCGGTCCAGGCTCCGTGCCCGCCCGGACCACCGCCAGGAGGCGTCCGTCAAAGGTGGGCCAGGTATCGGCCTGATATGACCCCTCCGCCTGGGGATCGGCGGAGCCCAGGCCGGCGAGATGAGCCGCTCCCTCTACGGATACTGTAACACGGCAGGACTCCCAGGGGCTCAGAATACCGGCGGCATCGGTGAGCTCCACGGTGAGGAACGCCGCCCCCCGTCCATCTGCGGTGAGCGCCGTCTTGTCCGGGGTAACCCGCAGCTTTTCAGGGCTGCCCGCCGTCTGCAGGGTATAGCGGCCATCTTCCTTTCCATTGGTGTATCCCACAGCAATAAGCTCGCCGGGCTGGTATGTCACGGGGAAGGACACGTCGTATCCCGCGGACTCCCCGGCGGGTTTGCGGCCCAATGATGCGCCATTTTGGAAGAGCTCCACCTCCTCAGAGGCGGAGAACACATGGGCCACCGTGGGCCTGCTCTCCCACCCCGGGAAGGTCCAGGAGGAGACGGCGTCAAAGTACTTCCAGTCGTTGGTGTTGTCCGGCTGGCCGTATTTGTCCACCCGCTCCACGCAGAGGTACGGCGCTGTCCGCAGGCCGTATGCCACCTCCCGGAGGTAGCTCATGGGCCGGCGGTGTGCGTTGATGTCGATGTCGCCGCAGTAGGCCAGCCGGTCCGGATACCAGCCCTGGTCTCTCCGCTCCGGGGTGTAGTGGTAGCAGGCGATGCCCGCCTCCCCCAGGTAGTCCCAGCCCGTCCAGGTGAAGTCCCCGATGACGTGCTTGTTCCGCCGGACAATCTCCCAGAGCCGGGCGATATCTGTGGGGTAGGTCTCGCTGCCCACCACCACCCGCTCCGGATGGCAGGTGTGTTCGTATTCGTGGCGGGCAGTGAGGTAGTTGTACCCCACCGCGTCCAGCTCACAGGAGACCTCCTCCATGGCCTCGGAGAGACCTTTGCTGGTGGAGAAGGCATCCATCTTTCTCTGCTCCATCTTGGCCATGGCGGCGTTCAGGGCCTCGCTGCCCGCAGACTCTCTGGCCTCCGCCTCCGCCTCCAGGGCGGAGGCGGTGTCTGCCATCTGGGCGGTCATCTCGGGGAGGCGGTCCGTCATGGCGAGAAAGCCGCTGATGCCGCAAGTGATAAAGCGGTGGGGGTCCAGGGTGCGCAGGGTGTTGGCCAGTTCCCGGTTTCTCCGCCCGCCGTTGCGCCGGCCGATCTCCGGGATCTCGTTGCCCAGGCTGTACAGCACCACGCTGGGGTGGTTCCAGTCCTTGGCCACCATCCGCGTCAGGGTGTCCTTCCACTCCTGGGTGAAGTCCAGGGCGTAATCTGCGGTGTTTTTGGGCAGTTCCCACATGTCCGTGAGCTCGTCCATCACCAGCATGCCAAGGCGGTCGCAGGCGTCCAGAAGGGCGGGAGAGGCGGGGTGGTGGGCGCTGCGGATGGCGTTGAAGCCCGCTTCTTTCATGCCCTGCACCTTGAATGCCTCGGCGTCCGGCAGCGCAGTAGTGCCGATCAACCCGTGGTCCTGGTGGATGCAGGCGCCCCGGAGTTTCGTCTCTACCCCGTTGATGCGAAGGCCGTGCCGGGCGTCCATCTGCAGGGTGCGGATACCGAAGGTGCCCTCCGCCCGGTCCAGTTCCCGGTCCCCGGCGGTGAGCACAGCGGTGTACCGATACAGGTTGGGCGTCTCCGGGCTCCAGAGAGCCGCATCGTCCACAAAGAGCCGCATGTGGGCCTCCGCCTGCTCTCCGGCCAGAAGCGATACCGTGTTTTCGCAGGACGCCTCCCGGCCGTCCGGGGCGGTGAGGGTAAGGCACAGAAGGGTGTTCTCCGGGTCAGTGCCATCGTTGCGCAGGGCGATCCTGGCGGACACCAGCGCGGCGCCGTCCTCCAAAGACTCGGTGGTGATGCGCACGCCATCCGGCTCCACATAGGCCTTTTCGCTCTCCAGCAGCCACACGTCCCGGTAGATGCCGGAGCCGGGGTACCAGCGGGAGCTGTTTTCAAAGTTCCGGGTCTGCACTTGCAGGGTGTTCTCCTCCCCGTACCGCAGGTAGCGGTCCAGATCGGCGTAGAAGACATTGTACCCGTACCGGTTGGTGCAAACCAGCTCTCCGTTCAGATAGACCAGAGCCTGGGCCATCACGCCCTCAAAGGCCAGGATATGGCGCTGCTGTCTCCAGGCCTCCGGGGCATTGAAGTGCTTCTCATAGGTGTAGGACTTCACCGGGTAGTACCCCGTCTGATTCCCGCTGGGGCTGTCCGGGGTGCGCTCCTCCAGCACCATGGCATCCTGGGGCAGTAAGACGGGCTTGCCGGGGGCCACATCGCCGAAGATCACGCCAAAGGGATTGGGCATGCCCGGGGCCACGGTCCAGCCCGTGTTCCAAAGTTGCTTTTTCATATAGGTTCCCCCTGTTCTTGCGCTGGGTTAGGCCTTAGAACCGCAACCAGCCCTGGCGGACGCAGCGGCTGGCGTCGTCCACCTGGGCGTCCAGGCCGCCCATGATCACCTTCCAGGTCCAGTAGAACCAGCCCATGGCGTCCTGCATGCTGGCCTGGAAGCCGTCTGCCACGGTGGTATAGAGGTGATCTTTCTCCGCCTTGGTCATGTCCGCCAGGCCGTCCGCCTGGTTCTGAGCGTTCCACTCCCCCACGATCAGGGGCACCCGCCTGGCCGTGGCGTTCACCCGCTCCCCCAGCTTCTGGAGATAGGCGGCGTAGACGTCTGCGTTTTTCTCTTGGAAGAGGGTCATGTCTGGGGTCATGAGGTAGTTGTGGGTGTCCAGCACGGCGCCAGGCAGGCCGTTGATAAAGTCGTCCCAGATGTCCAGTTCGAAGGCATCTGCAAAGACCACATATTTCTCCGGCCCCATGTGACGGCGGATGGCGTTGTACGCGTCCAGATAGAACTGCTTCAGAAACGCCAGGGTGTAGTTGGTGTTGTGCTTGGCCAGCTCCTTGTCCACGGGGATGTAGAACTGGACAAAATTCTCGATGTTCAGCATCTTTCCGGCCTCGGTGTCGCTGCACATGGGCTCATTCAGCACGCCGATGCCCCACATGGCCTCCCGCTGTCCGTACCGGGCCGCGATCTTCTCCAGCACGTCCACGGTGTACTGCACGTACTCGGGCTTGGTGGACCAGGTGCAGATGCCGCAGATGCCGGAGTTGTCCGTGCCGTTGTGCCCACCCGGGGCGGTGTGCAGATCCACCAGGATCTTGAGGCCGTACTGCTCTGCCCAGTCAAAGGCCTTGTCCAGGTACTCATAGCAGTGGATGTACGGTCCCACATCCTCAAAGAGGAAGAACGGCACCGGAATGCGCAGGGCGTTGAAGCCCTTTGCCGCAATCTCCTCAAAATCCCGCTCGGTGATGAACTCGTCCCGATGGACCTTCAGCCGATCTGCAGCCCGCTGCTTGCCCAGCTCCACGCAGAGATAGGTCTCATCCATTGCCGTGGTGCCGGAGTACAGGTCCTCAGACATCCACTTCTCCAGCACCAGCCAGTTTCCCAAATTGACGCCGCGCAGTTTTTCCATGTCGATTTTCCTCACTTTCGATTATGTGTAGCATCGCACAACTCCCGTGATCCCGGACCGGGATGAGCGCGATATGGTATAGCCCTCCGGGTATGCCCCGGGAATGGCTGCAGCCTCCCGCTCCAGGGTCGTTGCCACCTCTATGGCAAGGGTGTTCTCGCCGGGGTGCAGCAGGGCGGTGATGTCGTAGCGGAAGGGCGGCACAATCTGAATCCCCGCGCTCACCCCGTTCACAAACACCTCTACCCCTTCGTGGGCATCGGTGATCTCCAGGAGAACGCTCCCCTCGGTGTATGAGATTGCCTGCTCATAACGGACAAAGCCGGAGAAATCCGGCCGCTCCTCGGCCAGATGGTCCGGCAGGGAGGCCGTTTTCTCCTCGGTAAAGCGAGGATAGTCCAGGCTGCGGCAGAGCGTGCGCCTCCAGCCGGTGTTGATGTCTACCCTGCAGTATTCGTTCCAATCCGGGCAGCTGCCCAGCGGCTGATCCCACACCCCGTAGAGGAGGCACAGGGGCTTTCCGGGCGTGATCTCCGCCTCCACCGCCGCCCCGCCCAGCACCGGGCGGGATCGGACGGCATAGAGCTTGTTCTCCCAGGCATCGTACTCCGCCAGGGGCCTTCTGGTCGGGTAAGTATTCAGCGAGGTAGCAACTTGCACAAGTTTTTCGAGGGTGGTGTCGAGCAGGCAACCCCATGTAAGCT
>CANRFN010000036.1 GCA_947629915.1 uncultured Oscillospiraceae bacterium
CCCTCGCAGGCCTGGGCGCTACCCCTGTCTATGGGCAATTCTTTTGTGGCAGATGCCGAAAGACTGAATAGATACGATCGAACTGCATTAGGAAGTAGTTGCGGAGTAGGTCCACGTTAGTGAGGTTTAAGCCGGTAGAGTTGAGTGACTCAAAAATCTCCTGAGGGTTTTCATTCTGGATTTCGAGCTCAACAACCGTAAGGAGCTTCAAGGCATCTACCAGGTCCCCTAGATTACCGCCATTTGCCGAGTATTCATTCAGCCTATCGCAAAAGAGTCGATAGTTCTGATAGATCCGGGAATTCATCTGCGTACTGGTGAGAAGACATTCACGCTCTGATGGGGCTTTATCCAGCAGAATGTGGTAGACTGCATCATCCCGATCATTGAGATGAAGTTTTGTCTTGAGATCAGCAGTGATGCCCCTACCCTTGTTGCGGAGATAGTCGCGAATAGTTTCCCGAGTGTCTTCATCATTGTCCAAATCGTAAATGGCTTTCATGAGCAAGGATATGCTGGTGAGTCGCTGCTGACCATCAATAATGGATAGTTCGTAGTGGCTGCTGGAGCTCTTGATGCATAGTGTGCCCAAAAAGTGCTCTTTCCCCAATTCTGCGACATCGGCGATGTCTTTGAAGAGCTGATTACAGGAGTCATTCTTCCAGTCATAGTTGCGTTGGTATACTGGCACGACAAATATAGTCTGGGATTTGCTCAGGAATTCTGCAATGTCAAGAGTGTGAGCATTCATGAGTTTCCCACCCTTCCTATCATAGAATTTGGCTGCATTGATAAAGCAACGCGTTTTACCTGAAACTCGCATTATGGAATCGAAAGGATCCCGTGCTTTTGCAAGCTCTCTTCGGCCTGGTGTTGTGCGCATTATATAACAGATTGTTTGGTAATGCAACAATTAAAACAAGGCATCAAGCAGAAATTTGCAGAAATTTGCAGAAATTTGCAGAAAGTTTCGCCTGCTCCACTTTTGAAGCCATGCCGAGCATAGAATGCGATTTAGAGCCTAAGACCCCCCGCCGGTTGCTGGCGGGGGGGTGTGTGCTCGCTGGGTGCACAGAGGACTTCGTGCAGACACGGAGAATGTTCAAAAGATTCTTACTACATCTTGAAAATACGCAGATATTTGCTATAATCGGTTTTGAAACTGTAATTTACTTGGAATAAATATATTTAAATCTCGCACGAGCAATCATGTATCACAACAAGGAGGCGGCTGCTTTGATCTGTCTGTTTTCCGTTCAAAACTTCAAGTCCTTCCGGGAGGAGGCCACGCTGGACCTGCAGGCCGCAGACATCAAGGAGCACTCAGTCCGCCTGCTTCCCTCCCCCAACCGGGACAAGTTCCGCACGCTGCTCCCGGTGGCGGCACTCTATGGTCCCAACGGTGGCGGCAAATCTGTGCTGCTGGAGGCGCTGGCGGCTCTGGTATCCGAGGTTCTGGGGCCGATTGTGTTGGCATCAGCGGAGAAGATGCATCCATACATGTCACTGGAACAGGAGTGCGAGCCTTTCCTGCTGGACGGTACCTCAAAGGAGAGGCCCACCGCTTTTCAACTCCACTTCCGGACAGATCAGTCCGAGTACCGGTATCACCTGTCCCTGCTGGACGGGCGCGTTCAACAGGAGTCCCTGTACCGGGTGCAGCTGGACGCAAAGCGTATCACCCCAGTGATGCTCTTTGATCGTGACCTCTCCCGTGAGATCCCCATCCGGTTGGGCACGGCGATGAAGCGGTCCTGTGTCGTGCTGCCCAGAGACTTCAAGTCAACCCTTCCGCTGCTCACCTATGCCTCCCTCAGCTACAGCATCCCGGAGATCGATGAGGCCGCAGACTGGTTCAAGCGCCTCTATATCCTGGACTGTTCCGATGACGATATGGCGTTTCCGAGTGCTCTCTTCCGGGCGCCGGGGCGGAAAGCGGCGTTCTTGCGTCTTCTGCATGGTTTTGATGTGCCGATTCAGGAATACAGAGAATCCGAAGACTGGGACGGAGAGGGCAGACTATACAGAAGGATCTACACCATTCACGAGGCGGGCGGCAAGTTGTACGAGATGCCGCTCTCTTGCGAGTCTCAGGGGACCATCAAGCTGTTCCACTTGCTGCCCATGGCGATCCTGGCCTTGGAGACCGGCGGTGTGGCTATCGTTGATGAACTGGACACCAAACTGCACCCGCGGCTCCTGATGGCCTTTATCCGCCTCTTCACCAACCCGGATACCAACCCCAACCACGCGCAGCTTGTCTTTTCCTCTCAAGACGTGTCCACCATGAGCAGCGGGCTTCTGAGAAGGGATGAGATCTGGTTTACGGCCCGGGACGATGAACAAGCGAGCCACCTGTGGAGCTTGTATGATCTGCAGGATGTCCACAGTGAGAGGGTGCAGTCCAACGTCTCCTATGCGCAGCAATACCTGGAGGGGCGGTACGGTGCCGTTCCATGCCAGCCGTAGAGGTAGACAGCAATACAGACACAAAACACCCCGCCGGGATGCCCGGCGGGGTGTTTCCATGCCAGATTGCGTTTGTGCTGCTGGTTTTGCCTGCCCTCAATACCTCGATCCCATGTCGCTCACAGACACCACCACGGAGTCCGCGCCCAAAAGGATCAGATAGATCGCCGCAAACACCCGCAGGGTTGCCAGGGTGAACACCGGCTGCAGGAACATCAGGCAGCCCAGGATGAGGCCGATGATGTTGCTGATGAGCACGAAGTAGTAGATGCCGTTGCCCGCCACAAAGCGGATGTGATTGGCCTGGGAGAGCCGGGAGATGCAGTGGGCGATGAACCAGATGGGGAAGAGGACCGTGAGCACCGCGATGCCCGTCCTGGGGTACACCACCAGCATCACGCCGGACATCACGCTGAGAATGCCGGCGATCAAAGCCATGATGGGTCCAAACCCGATAAACCGCTCCACCTTGATGTAAAGGAGGATGTCCCCTACGCCCATGACAACTGCCGCCACGCCGAAGACGAAGATCAGCGCGGTGAAGGCCATGTCCGGCTTCACGAAGATCAGAACGCCCAGGACGATGAGGAGGATGCCGATGGCCAGCTGCAGCCAGCCGTAGCCAGATCTGCTTCTCATTGCTTGGCACCTCCTGTCAGGATGGACATGAACTCTTCTCCGGTGATGGTCTCCTTCTCATAGAGGAACTTGGCCAGCTCGTCCAGCTTGGCCCGGTTCTCCTGGAGGATCTTCCGGGCCTTCTCGTGCTGCGTCCGCACCACTTCCACTACCTTCTGGTCGATCTCCCGCTGGGTCTCGGGAGAGCAGGCCAGAGAGGTGTCTCCGCCGAGGTACTGGTTGTTCACCGTCTCCATGGCCACCATGTCGAAATCATCGCTCATGCCGTACTGGGTGATCATGGCCCGGGCCAGCTTGGTGGCCTGCTCGATGTCGTTGGAGGCGCCGGTGGTGTAGGACCCGAACACCACTTCCTCCGCCGCCCGGCCGCCGGTGAAGGTGCAGATCTTGTTCTCGATCTCCTCTTTGGTCATGAGGTACTTGTCCCCGGTCTCCACCTGCATGGTGTAGCCCAGGGCGCCGGAGGTGCGGGGGATGATGGTGATCTTCTGCACCGGTGCGCTGTGGCTCTGCAAGGCCGCCACCAGGGCGTGTCCGATCTCGTGGTACGAGACCACCTGCTTCTCATGGTCTGAGAGAACGGCGTTCTTCTTCTGGTAGCCGGCGATCACCACCTCGATGCTCTCCTCCAGGTCTGCCTCGGTCACAATGGTTCTGCCGCTGCGCACGGCCCGGAGGGCGGCCTCGTTGATGATGTTGGCCAGCTCCGCCCCGGAGGCACCGGACGCCATTCGTGCGATGGTGTGGAAGTCCACATCCTCCGCGGGCTTGATCTTCTTGGCGTGGACCTTCAGGATGGCCTCCCGCCCTGCCAGATCCGGCAGTTCCACGGGGACACGGCGGTCAAAGCGGCCGGGACGGGTGAGGGCGGGGTCCAGGGACTCCGGACGGTTGGTGGCCGCCAGGATGATGACCCCCGTGTTCTCCTCAAAGCCGTCCATCTCGGTGAGCAGCTGGTTCAACGTCTGCTCCCGCTCATCGTTGCCGCCGTAGGCCCCGGCGTTCCGCTTCTGGCCGATGGCATCGATCTCATCGATGAAGACGATGCAGGGGGCCTTCTCCTTGGCCTGGCCGAACAGGTCCCGGACCTTGGAGGCGCCCATGCCCACGAACATCTCCACAAACTCGGAGCCGGACATGGAGAAGAAGGGCACATTGGCCTCGCCTGCCACCGCCTTGGCCAGCATCGTCTTGCCGGTTCCCGGAGGGCCAACCAACAGCACGCCCTTGGGCATGGACGCGCCGGCCTCCTTGTACTTGCTGGGGTCGTGGAGGTAGTCCACCACTTCGGCAAGGCTCTCTTTGGCCTCATCCTCGCCCGCCACATCATCGAACTTGATGCCCTTGGTGGACTGCACATACACCTTGGCGTTGCTCTTGCCCATGCCAAAGGCCAGGGCGTTCTTCCCGCCGGCGTTCTCCATCAGTTTCTTGCTCATGTACTGGCCGAGGGCGGCGAAGATCACAATGGGGAGCACAAAGGTGGTGAGGAAGGACATCAGCGGGGACATGGGCTCCGTCACAACACGGGTGAACTCTGCCCCGGAGGCGTGGAGCCGCTCGGTGAGGTTGGGGTCCTCCATGGGCCCGGTCTCGTAGATGTTGGTTCCGTCCTTGTCTGTGAAGAGGATCTGCGTGTCCTGGATCTCCACCACGCCGATGGTCTTCTCCTCGATCATGTTGAGGAAGAAATCGTAGGTAACCTCCTGCACCGTGCTCCGGCTGAGCATGGGGGTAACCAGCAGATTGAAGACCAGGATGATGAGCAGGACGATGCCGTAGTAATAGTACAGCGGCTTCTTAGGCTGTCTGACTTCTTTCAAAGAGATTCTCCTCCCATTCCGGTGATAGGGCCTTTTGGGCCTCAATGGCCTCCATGGAGAGCAGCACCGCCCGGGTGGAGGCCAGCACGGCGAAGTCCAGGGCATATTCCGCCAGGAGGGCCTTCTCCTCGGCGGCGTCCTCCGCGCTCTGGTGGGCGGAGAGGTTGTCCAGTTCGCCTTTTGTGGTGCGGATCTGGTTCTGAATCTCCCGGTACATGCCGGCCAGGGTGGCGGCCACCTCGCCCCGGGAGTTCTCCAGATTGTGGTCTAAGGACTGGGCCATGTTCCCGCAGGTCTCAGACAGGGACCCGATCTCCTGCCCCAGCGCGGTGCGGGAGGTGTCCTCTGCCATCTGAATCCAGCCGGGCAGCCGCTTCAACATGTTGTCCAGCTCGCTGAGTTTTACGGACAAAACGCCTTGTGCCATAGTTGTCACTCCTTCAGACGCCATTATAGAGGAATTCCAGAAAACGGCAATAGCCAAAACGGCCGGGGTGTCTAGACAGTTTGGGAAAACTGTAAAGATGGGGAGAGAGGAAGAGGCAGGCGGGAAGATGGAGAATCGGGAGATTCCTGGCGGTTTGGGGCCGAATTTAGCTGGAGTTTCACGGAACCCGGGAAATATTGCACGGTTGGCACATGGGGCGGGGCTGGATTTGGTATAATGGTTGTATCATCGCATGCGAGGGGCGTGGAATACCGTGTACTGTTTTGCCGTGCTGGAAGACAGCCCGGAGGACCTCCAGAAGCTGCGCAGCGCCCTGCAGGCCTATGGGGAGAGACGGGGGATCGCCTTGCAGATCTCAGAGTTCACCCGCTGCGTTGATCTGCTCCAAATATACCACGGCCAGTTCGATCTTCTCCTCCTGGACATCCAGGTGCAGCAGGAGGACGGGGTGTCTGCGGCCAGGAAGATCCGCGCCATGGACCCCCATGTGCTGCTGCTCTTCATCACCAACCTGGCCCACCGTGCCCTGGACGGCTACGAGGTGGAGGCCAAGGCGTTCCTGGTGAAGCCGGTGAATTGGATGGCGCTGGAGCGGTACCTGGACCGGGCCCTGGCGGCGCTGCGGGGGCAAGACCAGGGATACCTCACCCTCAGCAACACCCGGGAATTGCATCGGGTGCGGCTGCAGGACGTCCGATATCTGGAGAGCATGGGCCACTACGTGAAGGTGCACACAGACCAGGGGACCGTCATCGCCCACGGGACCATGCGGGGGATGGAGGCGCAGCTCGCGGGAAAACCCTTCTTCCGCTGCAGCAACTGCTGTATCGTGGCCCTGGGCAGGGTGCAGTCTGTGTCCGGGAATACTGCCATCGTGGAGGGCAGGGAGATCCCCATCTCCCGGGCCAGAAAGCGGGCCTTTTTAGACGCCCTGAACCGGCATCTGGCGGACTTAGACCGGCCGAGGCAGGGAGGACCGCATGATCGCTGAGCTGTTTTCCGCCCCGGAGGTCTCAAGCATCCTGATCCCCGGCATCCCGCGCCTTCTCACCGCCCTCACCGAGTGGGCTGCGGTGTACACCGTCTCCCGGCTGATGGAGCACCGGTTTTCCCGGGCCGTCTCCGCCGGGCTGGCGGCGCTCATGCTGCTCCTGCAGATTTTCCTCCGCTGCGGATACCGGGGCCAGATGAGCGGCCTGGTGTTCTCCCTCTCCATGGGGATCAACGCGGGATTTATGCTGCTGTGTCTGGCGGTGCTGTCCAAGGCCCAATGGAGGGATCTGCTCTTCGCCTGGCTGCTCAGCTTCCTGGACGCGGAGTTTGCCGCCTCCTTCCTCTGGCAGATGGCGTGTCTCCTGCGGCCCCATCCCAGTCTGCTGGATGCCCGGGAGCTGGCGCTGCTCCTGTTGGGGATCGCCCTCCTCAACCTGGGTTTGGCTTTGTTTCTCCATCGGCAGGACACCGGCATTCGGGGGGAGGAGGGGAGCGATGTGCTCCTGGCCTGTGGGGTTACGGTGCTGGTGTTTCTCGCCGGCAATGTGAACGTGCTCCGGGGCGCCCTCTGGCGGGACGGGGCAGACCCGGAGCTCCGGCATCTGATCGGGTGGATCCGCACCCTCTCAGACATCTGCGGGCTGATCCTGCTGTGGCTCCTCCTGCGGCTCTCCCGGGAGCGGCGGCTCCGGCGGGAGATCGGGCGGATGGAGGCGGTGATGGACCTCCAGTACCAGCAGTACCTGGCCTTCCGGGACAGCAACGCCTTCCTCCGCCGCCAGTGCCACGATTTCAAGCACCAGATTGCCGCCCTCCGGGAGAGCGGGGGGCTGGACGCGGAGATCCGGGAGATGGAGAACACCATCCTGCAGTATGAGACCGCGGCGGACACCGGGAACAAGATCCTGGACGTGCTCCTCACCCAGAAGCTCCGGCAGTGCTGCGGCCTGGGGATCCGCCTGGACTACAACGTCCGAGGGGAGGCTCTCTCCCACCTGGAGACCCGGGACATCTGCACCCTCTTCGGGAATCTCCTGGACAACGCGGTGGAGGCGGTACAGGGCCTCCCCCCGGAGCGGCGGGTGATTCTCCTGGAGGTACTCCCCCAGGGCGGCTTTCTGCAGATTAGGACGGAGAACCCCTGCGGCCGTGTGCCTGTGTTCCGGGACGGCATGCCGGACACCGCCAAGCCGGACCGCGCCCGCCACGGCATCGGCACCCAGAGCATCCGGTACACGGCGGAGCGGTACGGCGGCAGCGTCCAGTTTCAGGTCCAGGACGGCTGGTTTGTCGCGGCCATGCTGCTGCCCATGCCATCCGGGAAAGAAAAGCCGGGTGCGGTGAAAAAGGGATAGCCCCGCGCCCCCGCCTCTGATACCCTGCTCCCAGAGGGCGATCTGCCCGAACCAGATCCGAAAAGGGAGCGATGGATATGCTGAAAGTGAGCCCAGGGGATGTCTTTGGGGTCCTGCAAAACTCGATGCCGTACTTCAAGGGGGGCCTCATCACGTTGGGCGTCCTCTTTGTACTGCTGATCGCCGCCCACTGGGTGCGAAAGCCCGCCCGGGCGTTGGTGCGCAAGCTCAGTGTGCTGGCCATGCTGCTGGCCCTGGTGATCACCGTAAACCTGGTGGTTCGGGGGCCCATGGTCATGCTGGTGACACTCCTCTCTGCCGAGGGAGAGTTGAGAGACGAGACCTTCCGGGCGGGCAGCGGCCTCTGCGTGGAGCTGGCGGAGGAGGGCATCGTACTGGAGCAGAACGAGGAAAACCTGCTGCCATTGCCCGCCGGCAGCAATCTCAACGTCTTCGGCTGGGCCTCTGTGAGCCCGGTGTACGGCGGCACCGGCTCCGGCGCCCTCTCGGACGACATGGAGAAGATCGACCTGCTCACCGGCCTTGCAGACGCCGGGCTGCACACCAACCGGGACCTCTCCGCCTTCTACAGCGCATACTTCCCCCAGCGGCCGGAGCTGGGCTACGGGGTGCACAACTGGACCCTGCCGGAGCCCCCGGCCAGGTCCTATCCAGACGGCCTGCTCTCCAGTGCCAAGGCCTTCTCGGACACCGCCCTCATCGTCCTCTCCCGGATCGGCGGGGAGTTTGCAGACCTGCCCACGGACATGGAGGTTACCCGCATCCAGGGGCTGCCGGAGCACTACACGGAGAACGCAGAGACCTATCAGGATTTCCCGGACGGCACCCACTACCTCGCCCTCAGCCAGTCTGAGCGGGACATGGTGGACCTGGTCTGCGCCAACTTCGAGAAGGTGATCGTGGTCTATAACGGCGCCAACACCTTGGAGCTGGGCTTCGTGGACCAGTACCCCCAGATCAAGAGCGTGCTCTGGTGCCCCGGCCCCGGCCAGACCGGTTTTGACGCCCTGGGCGAGATCCTCACCGGCGCCGTGAACCCCTCCGGCCGGAACACGGACACCTTTGTCTACGATCTCACCCGCACTCCCTGGTTCCACAACTTCGGCAGCTTCGCCTATGAGAACGCCGATGAATTCGGGTACGTCACGGTGGGCCCCTTCGGCACCACCAGCACCATCCCCCACTTTGTGAACTACACAGACGGCATCTATGTGGGCTATCGCTTCTACGAGACTGCCGCCGCCGAGGGGGCCATCCGGTATGAGGACTACGTGCAATATCCCTTCGGCCACGGCCTCTCCTATACCACCTTCACCCAGACCATGGGGGAGCTCCGGAGAGAGGGCAGCAAGATCAAGTTCGAAGTCACGGTCACCAACACCGGCAGCGTTGCCGGCAAGGACGTGGTGGAGGTCTATAGCAATCCCCCGTACACCAACGGCGGGGTGGAGAAGTCTGTGGTCAACCTGATCACCTTTGCCAAGACTGATCTGCTGGCCCCGGGGGAGTCCCAGCGGCTCACCATCGCCTTCGAGCAGGACGAGCTGGCCTCCTTCGATGCCCACAAGTACGGCTGCTATGTGCTGGAGCAGGGGGAGTATGAGATCTCCGTGAATGCAGACTCCCACACTGTCCTGGACTCCAGGGTGTTCAACGTGGCGGAGGACATCGTATACAGCGGGAACCAGCCCCGCACCTCTGATTTCGCCGCAGCGGTCAGCAGCTTCGGCTTTGCGGAGGGGGAGATCCCCTATCTCTCCCGGGCCAACGGGTTTGCCAACCTGCAGGAGGCCATCGCCGGACCTGCCTCATACGCCATGTCCGATGCCTGCAAGGCCACCTTCACCAACACAGAGCACTGGAGTCCCGAGGACTATAACGATCCCACAGACGAGATGCCCTCCTTCGGGGTGCAGAACGGCCTGAAGCTGAAGGACCTCCGGGGCGCAGACTACGAAGATCCCCGGTGGGAGAAGCTGCTGGACCAGATGTCCGTCCGGGACATGGACGTGCTGATCGCCTACGGCGGATACGGCACCATGAAGATCCCCAGCATCCAGAAGGTGGCCGTGAACGACAACGATGGCCCCGCCAACATTCTGAACAACTTCACCGGCCTCGCCTCCATCGGCTTCCCCTCCGAGGTGATGATCGCCTGCACCTGGAACGAGGCCCTGGCGGAGGCCTTCGGAGACAGCATCGGCACCATGGCGGACGAGATGGATGTGTCCGGCTGGTACGCCCCCGCCATGGACAGCCACCGCTCCGCCTTTGACGGCCGTAACTTCGAGTACTACTCCGAGGACGGCGTGCTGGCGGGGAAGATCGGGGCCGCCTCCATCCGGGGTGCCCGGGCCCACGGGATCACCACCTACATGAAGCACTACGTTTTGAACGATCAGCAGGCCGCCCAGGCGGAGATGCTGTGCACCTGGGTGTCTGAGCAGGCCCTCCGGGAGATCTACCTGAAGCCCTTTGAGCTGTCTGTAAAGGAAGGGGGCAGCAACGGGGTGATGGCGGCCTGGAACTACGTGGGCAACCAGTGGTGCGGGGCAAGCTCCCCGCTGCTGAAGACCGTGCTCCGGGAGGAGTGGGGTTTCCAGGGCGTGGTGATCACAGACGGATACCACTTCGTGGGCTTTATGGACGCGGACCGGGCCATCCGCAACGGCTGCGACCTCATGCTCAAGAACTTCGATGTCCGCACGAACCACGTGTCTGATCAGAAGAGCGCCACGGGCCTCTTGGCCATGCGGCGGGCTGTGAAGAACATCCTGTTCGTGGTGGTAAACAGCCGCGCCTACGCCCCGGAGAACCTGAACACCGGCCTTCTGAAGTGGGAGAAGTGCCTGCTTCTGCTGAACGGTGTCTCCGGCCTCCTCATCCTGGGCCTCGGGGCCCGCAGCATCCAGACATACCGCCGCAAGAAGAAGTCCGTGTTCGCCACACAGGGCTGATTCCCTCCCCCTTTTCCAAGAGAAGCTGCCGGGCTGTTGGGCCCGGCAGCTTCTCTTTGGGCGGGAGACAAGAGCACCCGGGCCTGCAGAGGCAGGCCCGGGTGGGGATGGGGTTGTTCCGGTTTGTCCATAAGAGGGACACCGTTCAGGATGAGGCCGGCCACCAAGGACGTGGGTCTGCTGTTGCCAACACCTCACCGAAAGGCCGTTGTCTAGACAAATGAAGACAGCAAAAGGTGAGCGTCTGCGATCGGCTCCAAACACAGGACCGGACAGCAGACGCTCTTTTCACCTCATGAAGGTAAGGCGTGTATCCGCCTCCCGCGGTGGGGACTGTATACACGCCTTTTTTATTTCCGCCGGAACTTCCACATGCGCAACAGCTTGGAGCACGATCTGGACACGCTGTTCACGACCTCTGAAGGAGCAGTGTGCCAGTTCAGAGGATGTTTTTGGCAGACCATATGAGACCATGTGCACGTCATGGCGTCTGCCATCTCTTCGTTTTGATCACGCAGGTGTGTTTCTTGTAGTTCGGGTCATCCGCGTCACTGTTGTACGTGATCCCCACCAGGAGAATCTCCGGGTAGTTGACAAGACGGTCTGTGTATTTCCGGCTCTCGATTTGCTGGATGGCAGTGTCGGCAGGCTTCTCCCATTTGAGCTCTACCACAATCGGCCTGTTCCGGCTGCTGGCCCGTACCGGCATGAGAAGAATATCCGCGTATCCTTTTCCAGTGGCGAATTCCCAGAACAGGGTGTAGTCTCCGGCCCAGGCATATTGATAGGCCAGCGCCACGGCCGAGCCCAGAGCTGCTTCGTTGTTGTACGTGAGGGGGTTCGAGTAGTACGCATGGGCGAACTCTACTGCCTCGGCTACAGCATCCGCCTTTCCCGCCAGCGTGTCCTCCAAAACCTGTTTGGACTTTGAGATGATCTTCCAGATGTGGTGTTCAGGCAGTTTCTCCAGTTTGTCAAAGAAAACATCCCTAACTTCCTGGTTTGCAATGGAAGCGGTCTGAGAGGGCTTGTCGTAGGAAAGATATCCCAGGTGTACCATTTGTGCAAGAAATTCGCCTGCCGTTTCCGGGCTCTGTGCGTCCCGCTTAAAGCAGGCCTGCTTGATCTCCACACGTTCCCCTGCCAGCAGTATTCCAACCGCCTCTCGAACACCTGGGAGTTCGCTTTGGTATGCCTCCTGTACTTCTGCGTTGGACGCTGTTCCCTTCCAGAAATCCTCAATGGAGTGTTTGTTCAGAGCCTTAAAGACGGAGCATGGGCAGTACACAGGACCGAAACCAGGGAAAAAGTACCCGTTATACCATTTCCGGATCTTTGTATATGGCATTTTGTGTGTTTTACAGAGTTTCCTGACCTCGGGATCTGTGAAACCAGTATATGGGGCAAGATCCCAGGGATCTTGCATTGTGTATTCCTCGAAATTGTTCAGGGCAGAATGCGTCTTCTGCGGCGGAATGGGGAAAATGCCTGTCATGTAGACAAAATCAATGCAATCCGCTGTCTCGATGCTTTTGAAGAGAGATCTCAGCCACTCCGTGTATGTGTCCTCGATGTTTGCATACCGGTCTTCCCGATAGATGACATCCCACTCATCCAGTAGAAAGATGAAGGTTTCATTCGTGTCTTTATAAATCTGTAATATGGCCTCATACAAACTATAGGAATCCTGAGAAAGGCTTTTGGGAAAAACCTCTTTCAGTTCCGCAATAACCCTGTGCTCAATATAGTCAAGAGGGCTCATAGGCGGTTTGGCATTTTTGGCCAGGGACTGGATATCCAGGCGGATGACATTGTGCTGGTTTAGATGCTGATTGAAGGACGGATCGTTGCCAATCTCCAGGTTGCTGAACAGATCTCTAGAATCGCAGCCCTTGCTGTAATAAGCGGTCAGCATGTTGATGGCCATTGTCTTCCCAAAGCGTCTGGGTCGGGATACGCAGATCCGGTTTGGTGACTGATGCGCAAAAATAAGGTTAGTGAAGGTGAGCAGGCCGGATTTATCTACGTAAATCGGTCCGTGAACGTCTTGATCAAACTGTTTGTTTCCTGGGTTCACATAGATTCCCATTCAAACTCCCTCCATTCGTGGAAATTAGTCTTTTTCGTTCGATAGCTGTGATTCTGTTTCACATTATACCACGTCCTCTACAATAGTGCAATGAGCAAAATAGGAAAATCCCCAGTATTACCATGGGATTCCAGCAGAGAACTCAATTTCAAAACCTGGCACATTTGCACAGAGAATATGCTTTCCGAAATAGTTTTCAAATTTGCACCCCGTACAGAATATGCCCCACAGCGCAGAATTAGATATTGTGTTAGTGCGCAGCGGACACAGTGATATACAAAAGCAGCTGCATCTAATCCCTCCCTCTTTTTTTTCCAAGAGAAGCTGCCGGGCCGCCGAGGCCCGGCAGTTTCTCTTTGGGCGGGAGACAAGAGCACCCGGGCCTGCGGTGGCAGGCCCGGGTGGGGATGGGTTATTCCGGTGTGTCCATCAGGGGGAGGCCCTTCAGCAGGAGCCCTGTGATGGTGTGGACGATCTCGTCCAGGTGCTCCGTGTCCTCCTCCGTCCACTCCCGGAGCAGGCCCAGGATGGCGTTGCTGTGGTACCGGAGGATGATACCGAACTCCTCCGGGGTGCAGTTCAGGCGGAGGTTCAGCTGAGCCGCCGCCTTGGCCAGGAATTTGCGGGCGTACTGGTGCAGCAGCTGTTCCAGTTCGGGGGCGTAGTTGCTGTCTAAGCCCCGGTGGATGGAGGGCATGAGATGGATGGCCATCACGAAGAAGCTGCGCAGGCCCGCCTCCAGGTCTCCCTGGGCCAGCACCTGCTGCAGCACCTTGTCCTCGTCCCGCTCGATCATCCAGCGGAACAGGGCGGGGATGTCCTCGAAGTGGTAGTAGAAGGTCTGGCGGGTGATGTGGCACTGCTCCACGATCTCCTTCACGGTGAGCTTCTTCACATGGCGGTCCAAGAGCAGGGCCCGGGTGGCCTCTGCGATCGCGGCTTTGATGTCTTGGGGCAAGGGGGATACACCTCCTTGATGAGGGATGAGGGATTAGGGATAAAGATTGTCCAGGATCTGAATGGCCTCTGCCACGCAGTGATCGTTTGATGTGAGGATCCGGGCGCCCCACTGCCGTACCTCCGGTGCGCAGCTGGGCGGGGCGAAGGGGATGGCAGACAGGGCCAGCATGGGGATGTCGTTCTGGTTGTCCCCGATGCAATAGAGGTGTCCCGGCTGGATCCCCAGATATTTGGCAGACCAGGCGGCCATGGAGCCCTTGTTGCACCCCTTGGCGGTTACCTCCAGCAGATACGGATTGCTGAAGATGGCCTCGTAGTCCTGGTTCCAGTTGCGCTGGATGTAGTCCTGGGCCCGCTGGAGGACAGGGGTGTCCTGTTCCAGTAGCACCTTGTTCCAGGGCAGGGGCATGTCCGGGATGGCGCACAGGGTGTGAGGGCTGCCCACCAGGCTGAGATGGCTCTCCGTGACAATGTTCGGGTTGTGCACGTAGATCTCCTCGCCCCGATACGCCTCCAGGGCTAGCTCCGGGATGTCCCGGCACAGGGCCTCCATCCGGGCCTTGGTGTCCGGGTGGAGGGTGGAGGAGACGAGGTACCGGTGGGCGGCGTAATCGTAGATGGAGGCGCCGTTGGCCAGGATCACCGGGGCGTTGATGGTGAGGCGCTCGATCTCGATTTGCGGGGTGAAGGCGGTATAGCCTCTCCCGGTGGCGATGGAGAATTTGCCGCCCTCTCGGACGAAGTACGCGATGGCATCCCGGCTCTCCGGGGAGACCATGTGGTGCTCGTTATAGAGGGTGGCATCGTAATCGGAGTAGAAGAGCAGGCCGCTGAACTTGCCCACAGCCGGGCCTCCTTTCGATGGGGTGAGTTGGGGATGGATATGGATAGAGCTCGCCTCAGACCGCTTTCTTCTCTGAGAGCTGCAGATCCTCCCCGGTGAGGTACTTCTTCAGGGCGGTCTTGCTGAGCACCGCGAAGACCACGAGGCAGATGATGAGGTCTAAAACAATATAGCTGCCGTTGTATGCCAGGGAGTAGATCCAGGGGTTGATGAAGGTGAGGCCGAAGAGCTCGGTGGGCACCAGGATCTTGTACACGGTGATGCCGGAGATGAAGTGGACCACAAAGCGGCAGAAGAAGCCCAGGACGGTGGCGGGGACCACCTTGCCCCGGAAGATGCCGCCGATGCCCACCACGCCGAAGGCCACCACGTAGTCCAGGAGGATGGACACCCAGCCGTATCCCACGGCGCCCTGGACGAAGACGGAGAGGATGCCGAAGGCGGTGCAGCCGATGAGGCCGTCCCGCAGGCCCCAGCGGATCACGAAGAGGCAGATCGGGATCATCTCCAGGTTCACCGAGCCGCCCTGGGGCAGTTCGAAGAGGGGCGGCAGATAGCCCAGCACCAGGGCCGCCGCGATGAGCAGGGCGCCCTCGGTGAGCATCCGGATCTGCAGATGTCTGTTTCGATGCAAGACAATACGCTTCCTTTCGTTTGTATCAATTTCCGCACGGCAACAGACGATGCGGTGGACGAAAGGAACGGTACAGCTCTTTTATAAAGACCGATCCACTTTCCTACGCCGGCATTGTCCGGATCAGGTATGAGGGTTGGGGACGGCATCTTGTCCCGCATCTCAGCCGGAGAATAGCCTCCAGCACCCCTGTGTGATGGTTGTCTATGTGCCCTGCGGCTGGGTGTATTTTACACGGGGAGGGGGAGGGCTGTCAAGGGAGAAGAGGAAAATGGAGAATGTGCATGGTGAATTATGTCGAACCGGTGATTACAAATTGGCGAAAATACGCGAATAATACAAAAGGCAATCAGGAAGTTGACGATAACTTGCTGATTGCTGGGGGGTTCAGGTCGGGTGAGAGAACGGAAGGGGAGGCTGCATTGGAGATGGAGACGGGGCAGTGCGGTGACGGAAGCGTGTCTCCATCAGACACCTGCCCAGCCCTACCTGTGCCGGTACTTTACCTGGTAGGCCATGGCAAATTCGAAGAAGTAGGTGTCCAGCTCTTCCCCGGAGATCTGGTACGGATTGTCCCCGGCGAAGATATCGCAGAAGAGCTCTCGGGCCCGGCAGAGCTCTCTCCGCCTGGGCCCCGGGGTGCGGTCTATCGTGACGTCCAGCAGCTCCAGGCCCAGGTATAGGGAGCCCAGCATGGACTTCTCATCGCCCTTGTCCCGCCACATGCACGCCCGGTGCACCTCGCTGCCGATGTTCCCCATCTTCCCGCAGAAGGGCATCACATCCCATCGCCCATCCGTGAAGAGGTTCCTGTGCCACATATGCTGGATCAGTCCAGGATCCATTCCGCCACCACCTCTCGGATCTGGTCTCGGATGGCTGGGTCTTCCACGCTGGCGCTGCAGTTCCCCTGGTAGACCCGAAGGTTGAGCCAGGCGTTGAAAGAGATGAAGTCCTCACAGCCTGGGTCCTTGCGCAGGGTGATGCCCCACAGGGAGCCCATGTCTGCGCCGTCCTCCAGCAGGAGGGCCTGCAGATCCGCGTGCATCTCCGCGTCCAGGGCCAGCAGGTGCCGGTCTACGTCCACAACGGCTTTCACGGTGTCCACGAAGTAGTCCCCGGGGCAGCGGGACAGCTCCGCCCGGGGGATGGGGTGTTGCAGGATGAGCATGGCGTACTCCTTTCTGTGTGCGGCAGGGCAGGGGGGAGGGGGATTATGTCGAATTAGCGAATACAGACAGATAATTTCTGGATAATTAGTACAGAATGCAATCGCAAAGTTGACGATAACCATTGGGCGCAAAGGGCCTGCGGCAAGCTGTGGACCGGAGCGGAGATGCAGTGCAGCGGTGGCCTGATGGGAAGAGAGGCGCACAGCGCGGCCGCGCCGTGCGCCTTTTGAGATGGCCGTTTTCCCGATGTCCGCCATCTCTCCAGCCCATTCGTCTGGAATCGTGATCGGATATGTGGCGTCAGCCGGCGCCGGTGGAATGCCGTCCGCCTTCTAAGGCCCAGGATACCGCATATTGATGAGAAAGTCAATGCGGAATGAAAGAAATTTTGATTGAGTGACTCGCTGATTTGACGGATTGGAATACGGAAATTTGTAATACGAAATGCGCCAAATGGCTCCGTAAAAATGAAAATACATGGAAAAGTGTAATACAATCTGCCGGGAAACTGGACCTGTACGTTGCTCCGTCCGGTCAGAGGCTAGAAATACCAGACCCCCGGGGGCGGATCTGGCTTGGTGAATCAGGACGTGCTGGTTTCAGATTTGTAACCATTCTGAGGGTGCTGGGTTTGTAACCGTTGTAACTCTTTGCCCCTTTACACCTCAGCTGCCGCCTGGGCTGGACAGCAGCGGGGCAGGTCCTCGGAGGGAACCTGCCCCGCCAGGGGGAGAGAGGCGGGCCGAAATCTCGGTTACAATCCTGTTATTGCAAGGCTTTCCAGGCCCTTGGCGTCCGAGATCCGCTGGTGTTTCGTGGGTCTGGGGCAAATTCGTGAAATTGCCGATGAAAAAACTGTGAATTCTCGCAAATTGGGGCTTGACGTGGCGGTCGAACCGTAGTACTATACGGGTTACAGACTTGTAACTTTTGATTCCGGTTTGACACCGGACTGTAATACCACTGATACCAGCGCCCGTCAGGGCGATATCACCAAGGAGATGACCCCAATGAACAGGAAGATGGAGGGACAGGAGAACACCACTGTCCAGTCCTGGAAGCAGAAAGCTGCGAACACCGGCCTGGCGGTCAAGGAAGGGATCCAGCAGTTCAAACAGCGGATCTCCAAACATCCTGTCTCTCCGCTTTTGTATGTAACGGTTGCCGCCGTGCTGGCCGGCTCTATGGTCTTCGGCGGCATGGTGCAGAACGCACAGGGCGCCGAGAAGGTCGCGGCAGAGAGCCTGGCGGACACCCCCGCCGTGGCGAGCTACTCCGCCAAGGCCAGAATCGCCACCGCCGCCTTCCTCCCCGTGGCGAATGCCGCCGAGGTCCCGGAAGAGATCGGCGAGCCCTCTGTGGCAGTGGCCATGGCCGATGTGGCCCCCGAGACCCAGACCGCATACGCCCTGCAGGTGAACGGCGAGACCGTGGGCTACGCCGAGACCGAGGAGGAGATCTATAAGCTCCTGGACGAGGCCGCACAGCCCTGGCTGCCCGCCGGCACCTATTCCTATGACTTCGTGGACGACATCGCCGTGGTGGAGGCAGAGGTCCCCGCAGATACCGCCGTGGACGCCGCCGCCCTCCAGACCCTGCTGGGCACCCTCCGCAGCGAGAAGTCCGTATACGTTGTGCAGGCCGGCGACACCGTGCTCGGCATCGCCAGCAAGCTCAATATGAGCGTGGATGACCTCACCGCCATGAACCCGGACCTGGATGTGAACCGCATCTATGTGGGCAACGAGCTGGTGTATCAGCAGGCCATCCCCTATCTCTCTGTGCAGGCCGAGGCCAACAAGACATACACCGTCACCGAGAAGAGCCCGGTGAAGTATGAGGAGACCAACACCCTCTATGAGGGCGAGACCAAGACCAAGACTGAGGGCGTGGACGGCCTCTCCGTGGTGAGCGCCAACGTTACATACACCAACGGCGTAGAGGTCTCCCGGGAGATCGTGGCCACCGAGAAGATCCGGGACGTCACCGACACCGTGGTGTACAAGGGCACCAAGGCCAAGCCCGCTCCTGTTACCACCACGAAGATCACCGGCACCAAGAAGGTGGCCGGGTACAGCACCACTCCCAGCACCACCGCGGCCTGCGCCACCAGCAACTTCATCTGGCCGGTGCATGGTCTGCTCACCTGCTACTTCGGCGGAACCTACGGCCACAACGGCATCGACATCGCCTGCCCCTGCGGCACGCCCATTCTGGCAGCCGAGGCCGGTACCGTGATTCAGGCCTCCCGGTCCGGCTCCTACGGCAATCTGATCGCCGTGCGCCATGACAGCGGAATCGTCACCTACTACGCCCACTGCTCCGCCATATACGTGTCTGTGGGCCAGAGAGTTGCCCAGGGTGAGACCATCGGCGCAGTTGGCATGACGGGCTATGCCACCGGCTATCACCTCCACTTCGAGGTGCGCATCAACGGGGTGCGCCAGAACCCGCTGAGCTACCTGCCCGCTTAATCCTTTACGCTTATTCGGACCATCTTTTCTTTCTTTGCCCCGGCTTCGGCCGGGGCGCTTTTTATCCCATGGGCGGCAGGATCGCGTCTGCTCTGCCACCCTTTGTCCTACCATTTTCCCAAGTTTGCCCGCTCCCTTTTTGCCCGTTTCCGGGCTTTTCGGAACTCAAACCCCGCAGAATCACGAATTCCGGCCCATTTCCGGGGGCATTTCCGGCTGTTTCACAGAAAAGTTGGAATTCGCGAAATTGTCCTTTACATTCGGGTAGAATTATGGTATTCTACCAATCGCCTGTTTGGGCATCCCGCATGCTTAGTTCCGGGATAAGCGCCTGTCTCTCAGGGCCACACCCGCCCGCTACTCAGCTGCTGGGAAAAGAATTGAAAGGTGGAAAACATCCCATGATCCGCAAAGACGAAAAGACGGCCGTCATCGAGGCCAACCGCACCCACGACACCGACACCGGTTCTCCGGAAGTCCAGATCGCCATCCTCACCGCCCGCATCAACCAGCTCACCGATCACCTCCGCGTGCACATCCACGACAACCATAGCCGCCGGGGCCTCTATAAGATGATCGGCCAGCGCCGCAAGATGCTGGACTATCTGGCCCGCAAGGACATCGAGCGCTACCGCGCTATCATCGCAAAACTGGGCATCCGCAAGTAATACCGCTTACAGGGTGGTGCGGCGTTCTGTCGCGCCACCCTTTTCGCGCCCGTTTAGTACACCGGCCCACTTTTAGCAGTTGAACATGTGCCCGGCCCACGGCGGGACTTGTGTTCAAATGCTAAATGTGGGCGACCCCGGAGGGATTCCGGAACAACAAAAGACATTCAAAGGAGTGCAACCCATGTCAACTGTGATCACCCACAAGCAATTCCCCAACCGCAGACTGTATGAGACCACCGTTGCCGGCAGACCCCTGTCCATCGAAGTGGGCAAGGTGGCCGAGCTGGCCAACGCCTCAGCTGTCGTGCGGTACGGCGAGACCACCGTCCTGGTGTGCGTCACCGCCAGCCCCCGCCCCAGAGACGGCATCGACTTCTTCCCCCTGTCTGTGGACTTCGAGGAGAAGCTGTACGCCGTAGGGCGCATCCCCGGCTCCTTCCTCCGCAGAGAGGGCCAGCCCAGCCTGCCCGCCGTGCTGGCAAGCCGCCTCATCGACCGCCCCATCCGTCCCCTCTTCCCCTCCGATCTCCGCAATGACGTAGTGGTGTCCTGCACCGTCCTCAGCGTAGATTATGACTGCTCTCCGGAGATCACCGCCCTCATCGGCGTGTCCGCCTGCCTGTCCTATTCGGACATCCCCTGGAACGGGCCCGTGGGCGCCTGCGAAGTGGGCTATGTGGACGGCAAGATCGTCATCAACCCGGACCAGGCCCAGCGCAAGGTGTCCCAGATGGACGTCACCGTGGTGGCCACCGCCAAGAAGGTGGTCATGATTGAGGCCGGCGCCAAGGAGATCCCGGACGACATCATGTACGATGGCATCGTGATGGCCCACGAGGAGATCAAGAAGCAGGTGGAGTTCATCAACCAGATCACCGCGGAGATCGGCAAGCCTAAGTTTGAGTACGAGCACGCGGACTTCAACCAGGAGCTCTTTGACGACATCGTGGCCAACTTCATGGACGAGGCCAAGAACGCCATGGACACCGACGACAAGAACGTCCGGGAGACCCGCTGGAACGCCATGATAGACCACTGGCACGAGAAGTACCTGGAGCAGTACCCCGACATGGACAAGTACCTGGAGGAGTTCACGTACAAGTTCCAGAAGAAGATCGTGAAGGCATGGCTGCTGGAGGGCCACCGGGTGGACGGCCGGGCCAAGAACGAGATCCGTCCCCTGGCCGCTGAGGTGGGCGTGCTGCCCCGGGTACACGGCTCCGGCCTCTTCACCCGCGGACAGACCCAGGTGCTCTCCGTCTGCACCCTGAACACCCTGGCCGCCACCCAGAAGCTGGACACCATCTGGGAGGAGACCGAGAAGCGCTATATGCACCACTACAACTTCCCCGGCTACTCCACCGGCGAGGCCAAGGCCAGCCGTTCCACCAACCGCCGCGAGAAGGGCCACGGCGCCCTGGCCGAGCGGGCCCTGGAACCGGTTCTCCCCTCTGAGGAGGAGTTCCCCTACGCCATCCGGGTGGTGTCTGAGGTACTGAGCTCCAACGGCTCCACCTCCCAGGGCTCCATCTGCGGCTCCACCCTGGCCCTCATGGACGCCGGCGTGCCCATCAAGGCCCCCGTTGCCGGCATCTCCTGCGGCCTCATCCAGGACGATGACGGCTCCTTCACCACCTTCATCGACATCCAGGGCGTGGAGGACTTCCACGGCGAGATGGACTTCAAAGTGGCCGGCACCAAGGCCGGTATCACCGCCATCCAGATGGACCTGAAGAACGATGGCCTCACCCATGAGATCATCAAGCAGGCCCTGGAGATCACCCGGGACGCCCGCTATGCCATCCTGGATGAGATCATGCTGCCCTGCATCTCCGCGCCTCGTCCCGAAGTGAGCCGCTGGGCACCCAAGATGCTCACCATGAAGATCGACCCGGACAAGATCCGCGAGGTAATCGGCAAGGGCGGCAGCGTCATCCAGAAGATCGTGGCCGAGTCCGGCGCCGAAGTGGACATCGACGAGGACAACAGCGGCACCATCCGCATCGCCTCCCCCAACGCGGAGTCCTGCGAGATCGCCAAGAAGATGATCGAGTCCATCGTCTTCGTGCCCGAGGTGGGTCAGATCTACTACGGCAAGGTAGTGCGAATCCTGCAGTTCGGCGCCTTCGTAGAGCTGGCGCCGGGCAAGGACGGCATGGTCCACATCTCCAAGCTCACCAACCACCGGGTGGCCAAGGTGGAGGACGTGGTGAACATCGGCGACATGGTGTGGGTGAAGGTGACCGACATCGATGAGAAGGGCCGCGTGAACCTGTCCATGCGGGACGCCATGCGCGAAGTGGAGCGGGACAAGAGAAACCGCTGAGCGGCATCTCACAACGGAATAAGCACCATCAGGACGGCAGAGACCAGCGCTCTGCCGTCCTTTTTGCTGCCCGGGCGTGGGTTAGGATGGGGCTGGGGCGAGGGCGCGGGGCGCAAAGATGAAATACAGCGGAACATAAAACAACAATCTACCCGGGCGGGGTACTTGCTTTCTGCGTTTGAAATATGATAAGATAGAAAGGGCATGAGGAAATAAAATAATATAATACAAGGAGGCGTATCATGCATGGAACTGCCGGAGGATCTGCAGCAGCTGCTGGAGAGCGGCACAGGCGTCACGGTGGTCTGCAGAGAGGTGGATGCGGAGCTGCCGGAGGACGTCTACGAGACCATCTGCGCGCTTGCCGACCGGGACGGGGGACATCTGTTCCTGGGTGTGCGGGACGATGGGCAGGTTGCTGGCATCTCGGCGGACCGAGTGGAGCGGTTCCGGCGGCAGATCGAGACCGATGTCCGGGATGAGGAGAAGATGCACCCTGGGATGGACCTGCACCCGGTGTGCTACGATGCGGACGGAAAGCGGATCCTCTCCATTCGCGTGCCCCCATCTGATGACGTCTCATACTGGATGGGGAGCGCCTGGGACCGGCAGGGAGACCGCAATGCGGACATCACCGGATTCACGGAGGAGATGCTCCGCCTGTATCTGCGCAAGAGCAGCAAGTCCTACACGGACTCCGTTACCCGGGCCGGGATCCAGAACCTGCGACACGATCTCATAGACCGGGTCCGTGTCATGACGAACCGCCGCACACAGAACCATCCGTGGAAGAACATGTCCGATGAGCAACTGCTCCGGGATGCGGGATTGCTGCGGAGAGATAAGGCGGAGGGCTATGAGGGGATCACCATAGCCGGCATTCTGCTCTTCGGAACGGACAGCGCCATCCGCTCTGCAATCTCCTGGTACAACACGGACGCCATCTTCCGGGGCTTCCACCTGGACCGCTATGACGACCGGGATGTGGTGGAGACCAACCTCCTGGACGCCTATGATCGGCTCATGCAGTTCGGGCAGAACCTGAACGATCCCTTCTGCCTGGAGGGATGCCTGCGGGTGAGCGCAAGAGACCAGATCCTCCATGAGATCATCTCCAACCTGTTGGTGCACCGGGACTACTCCAGCGGGGTCCGGGCACAATTGGTGATCGAGAGAGAGCGGATCTACACGAGAAACGGCAGTATCCCCCACGGCAGTGGTCTACTCAGCCCGGCAGACGGCCATCCCTATGCCAAGAACCCGACCCTGGCAAAGGTGTTCCGGTGGCCTCACGGAGGGGACCGGTTCCGGGGTGCGCAACACCGCCAAGTACACCAAGATGTGCTCCGGCTTTGTGCCCCGGTTCACCGAGGGAGACGTCTTCGAGACGGTGATCCCGCTGTCTGAGGTGGCCACGGTTACGGTGGGGCCGGTGCGGGCGGCGGAGAAACTGTGTCTGCTGTACGGGAGCCGCCTTGGGTGCCACTGGCACCCAAGGATGGCACCCAAGGTGGCACCCAGGGCATAGGACGAGACCTTTTTCACTCGTACACCTGCCGATAGAGTATTGAGGGGTATGCATTCTTGCAGGGGGCTTCCAAACAATGGTAACTGTCCGCGGATTTCTTGCGCAGGCGGCCAACAGAGCTAAAATTTGTGCTTGCACTGCGGTGCGTTCGGGTGTATACTCCCAGAGACAACAGAACACGGACGGGAGCTCGTAGACGGGCTGAGAGGAAGGTGAGACCTTCGACCGCACAACCTGATTTGGGTAATGCCAACGTAGGGACGGATGTATGATGCATCATGCGGAGGCTGCCGGATTGGGGCCTCCGCTTTTCTGTTGTCCATGATTCTTTGGGAAGGAGGAGTACGGACAGTACCGGCCATGCCGGCGGACAGGAGGGGAGCGCCTCAGGTCTCGAAAAACAGCGATGGGAAGCCGTGTTCCGGCGTGAGAGGAAGCCAGCAAGCTTCGACCGACCCTTTTTTCCGGCCCAGTGTACCACTGTACCCTTGGGCCCTGGGAGAACGACGCTGTTTTTCTGCCGTTCTCACTATCTTTCTAAGGAGTCTTATCTATGGCAAAGGCAACAACAGCAACAAAACAGAGCAGCGCCGATGTGAAAAAGCTCTGCATCGCCGCCCTGCTCACCGCCGTGGCAGTGGTGGGCAGCTTTGTGAACATCCCGATGTTTGGCAGCAAGTGCTCCCCGGTCCAGCACATGGTGAACATCCTGTGCGCCGTCCTGCTGGGCCCGTACTACGGCGTGATCTCGGCATTCGCGGCAAGCCTCCTCCGGAACCTGCTGGGTCTGGGCAGTGTCCTGGCCTTCCCCGGCAGCATGATCGGCGCTCTGCTCTGCGGCATCATGTACCACAAGACCCGCAATGTCCCCCTCACCCTGGCAGCTGAGGTGTGCGGCACCGGCATTCTGGGCGGTCTCGCAGCCTGGCCCGTGGCCATTTTTGTCATGGGCAAGGAGGCCGGAAGCCTGGCGTTCTACACCTATGTGGGCCCGTTCCTGCTCTCCACCGTGGGCGGTGCCATTCTCTCCGCTGTGATCATCGGCGCTCTCAGCCGCTCCGGCGTGCTGGACCGGGTGGCGGACTGAGGACAGCGCCATGTTCGGGGAACGACTGGAAAATGTGCGCCGGAGGCAGCCGCTGATCCACACCATCACCAACTTCGTCACGGTGAACGACTGCGCCAACATCCTCCTGGCCTGCGGCGGCTCTCCCATCATGTCCGATGACCCCTCCGAGGTAGAGGAGATCACCTCTCTCGCAGACGGCCTCACGCTGAATCTGGGCACGCTGCACCAGTGGGCGGTACCCTCGTTCTTTGCCGCCGGAAAGCGGGCCAACGCATTGGGCCACCCGGTGGTGCTGGACCCCGTGGGGGCAGGTACCGCCACGGTGCGGACCAATACCGCCCTGTCTCTCCTCAAGAAGGTCCGGTTTGCGGCGATTCGGTGCAATCTCTCGGAGATCCGCGCCCTGGCCTTAGGTACCGGCAGTACCCGGGGAGTGGACGCGGACGCCGCCGGTTCCGTGACAGAGGACAACCTGGAGCAGGTGGTATCATTGGTGCGGGGCTTTGCGGCAGATACCGGGTGCGTGGTGGCGGTTACAGGCGCCATCGATGTGGTGTCCGATGGGAAGACGGCCTACGGGATCTACAACGGCCACCCCTTGATGCGGAGCGTAACCGGGACGGGATGCCAGCTCTCTGCCCTCACGGCGGCCTACATCGCGGCAAACCAGGACAACCCCTGCGAGGCCGCGGCGGCAGCCGTTTGTGCCATGGGGATCTGCGGGGAGATCGCGTCCTCCCGGCTGGGTCCCATGGACGGGACGGGCAGCTTCCGCGTGTACCTTCTGGACGCCATCAGCCGGCTGGATGGGGAGACCCTGGACCGGATGGCCAAGGTCCGCAGGTTCTGAGCGTTTCCTGAACGCCCTCATGGCCTGCGGATGCCGGATGGTACGAGAGCACCTGCGGGCCTGTTGGATGCCTTTCCTTTGAGACAGCGCGGCGGGAGATCCCGCCTTGCCGATACAATACAACAGGTGCCATGCTTAAGCGATAGCCGGAGCATCGCATCATCAAGAAGGGAAGCACGATTCATGAGGGACTACACAACACAGATGGACGCCGCACGGCGGGGCATCATCACGCCGGAGATGAAGGCCGTGGCGGCAAAGGAGTACCGGACCGAAGAGGAGATCCGGGATCTCGTGGCAAGAGGACAGGTGGCGATCTGCGCCAACCGTCTGCACACCTCTCTGGACCCCAACGGCGTGGGCTCTATGCTCCGCACCAAGATCAACGTGAATCTCGGGGTGTCCCGGGACTGCAAGGACTACAACGTGGAGATGGAAAAGGTGATGGCGGCGGTGAACATGGGCGCCGAGGCCATCATGGACCTCTCCTCCCACGGCAACACCCAGCCCTTCCGTCAGAAGCTGGTCCGGGAGTGCCCTGCCATGATCGGCACCGTCCCCGTCTATGACAGCGTCATCCACTATCAGCGGGATCTGGCCACCCTGTCTGCCAAGGACTTCATCGATGTGGTCCGGCTGCACGCAGAGGACGGCGTGGACTTTGTAACGCTGCACTGCGGCATCACCCGCAAGACCATCGACCAGATCCGCACCCACAAGCGGAAGATGAACATCGTCTCCCGGGGCGGCTCCCTGGTCTTCGCCTGGATGTCCATGACCGGCGAGGAGAACCCCTTCTACCAGTACTTTGACGAGATCCTGGACATCTGCCGGGAGTACGATGTCACCATCTCTTTGGGCGATGCCTGCCGTCCGGGGTGCCTTGCGGACGCCAGCGACGTCTGCCAGATCGAGGAGCTGGTGCGGCTGGGCGAGCTCACCAAGCGTGCCTGGGCCAAGGACGTCCAGGTGATGGTGGAGGGCCCGGGCCATGTGCCTCTGGACCAGATCGAGGCCAACATGAAGATCCAGCAGACCATCTGCATGGGCGCCCCCTTCTATGTCCTCGGCCCTCTTGTGACGGACATCGCCCCCGGCTACGACCACATCACCTCTGCCATCGGCGGAGCTGTGGCGGCCGCAGCTGGTGCCGCCTTCCTGTGCTATGTGACACCGGCAGAACACCTGGCTCTGCCCAACGTGGATGACGTGAAGCAGGGCATCATCGCCTCCCGCATCGCAGCCCACGCCGCCGACATCGCCAAGAAGATCCCCCACGCCCGGGACATCGATGACGCCATGGCCGATGCCCGCCGCACTTTCGACTGGGAGAAGCAGTGGGAGTGCGCCATCGATCCGGACACCGCCCGGGCCATCCGGGACAGCCGGAAGCCGGAGAACGAGGACTCCTGCTCCATGTGCGGCAAGTTCTGCGCCGTGCGCAGCATGAACAAGGCCCTGAGCGGGGAGTATATCGACATCCTCTGAGAGTGGAGATGGCCGGAGAACGCCGCTGTATGGCGGCTCTGGCATGAAGTGAATCCTAAGACAGCAGCTGGCCTCGGGCGATCCCGAGGCCTACTGCTGCTTGTCTATAGCCTGAAAACAGACCGCCGCCGCAGAGCTTGCGCTCTGCGGCGGCGGTCCATCTTATCCTACGGTTCCGCAGGACTTAGGTTGATCGGTTTGCTCCCTCAGGCCTCGTTCCGCTTCTTGCCCTTCACCACGTAGAACAGGCCGGCGCCGGAGGCAACCAGTAGGCCGATCCAGATAACGTTCATGATGGTCTCACCGGTTACAGGAGGCATGTCGCTCTGGGGCACGCCATCGTCCGCGAGGTCTATACCCGGGTCTGGCTCAGGCGGGTTGAAGAGGCTGTCTAAGAAGCCGCTAAACAGCGGAGTGTCCTCGTTGGGCAGGTCCAGGTTGGGGTTGTTCTCCTGGACGTTGGGGGCGTTGTTCGGCTGATAGGGGGCATCTTCCTGCGGAGGATTCTGGTTGGGCAGATCCTGATTCGGGTTGTTCTCATTGGGATTCGGAACATTGGGGTTGTTGGGATTGTTGTTCGGGTTGTTGTTTTGCTCCGGAGGTGTATCGTTCTGCACCGGGTTGTCCGGTGTGTCTGGGTTGGTGGGATTATTCGGGGTGTTCGGGTTATTCGGGGTATTGGGGTTGGTAGGATTGTTTGGCGTGTTTGGATTGTTGGGAGTCTCAGGGTTGGTTGGATTATTCGGGGTGTTTGGTGTATTGGGGTTGTTGGGGGTATTTGGAGTGGGAGAAGGATTCTCACTCGGGGTAGGAGTGGACTCGGGAGTTGCACTCGGAGTGGCAGTGGGCTCGGGAGACTCGCTCGGATCGGGGCTCTCGCTCGGGTTGGGGCTCTCGCTCGGGTTGGGAGACTCACTGGGATTAGGAGTCTCACTCGGGTTGGGGCTCTCGCTGGGGTTGGGAGACTCACTTGGATTGGGGCTCTCGCTCGGGTTGGGAGACTCACTCGGATTGGGGCTCTCGCTGGGGTTGGGAGACTCACTCGGGTTGGGAGACTCACTTGGATTGGGGCTCTCACTCGGATTGGGGCTCTCACTCGGGCTGCGAGACTCACTGGGTTTGGGACTCTCACTGGGACTCGGAGAGGGGCTGGGATTGGGCTTGTAGCCGTTGCCGGCCTTGACCTCGGTGGTCTCACCGGCCTTGATGTCCACCTTGACCTCGGCGGTCTCTTTGCCATCAATGGTGGCCTTCCAGGTGAATCCATCGATGTCTGCGTTCTCTTCCTTCACGGTATACTCGCCGGGGACCAGGTTCTTCAGAGTCTCGGAGCCGGTACCGATGATGGTGATCTCCTTGTGGTAGTCGTTGGGGCCGGTGACGGTAAAGGTGTATTTCTTCTTGGTGGCCTCATCGCCGCCGCCGGTTACGGACTTGGAGATGGTGAGGGCGCCGGGGTCTCTGTAGTTGGTGACAACGACCTCGTTTGTTTCCTTTTCGGGGTCGATCTTGTGGTGCTCATCCGGGTACTCGATTGTAGTCTTGTACCCGTCCTGATCGGCCTCGTCTTCCGCAACGGTGTAGTTGTAGTTGGCGGGCAGACCTTTTGCGGTCTTGCTTTCGCCGTCTTTCAGGGTGAAGGTGGCGACACCGTTTTTGAATGTCATGTCACCGTAGGTGCCATCAATGTCTGCACCGAGAAGTGTGGTAACGCCACTGATTCTCGTGTCGAGCAGGGTGACCGTGAAGTGGAATTCCTGGCTCTTGTCTCCGCCTGCGCCGGTGACTTTCTTGCTGACGGTGAGGTTGCCCACAGATCTGTAGTTCTCGAACTCGACTGTGACGGCCGCGCCCTCGCTGACCGTTCCCTTTGTATCACCCTTGATGGTGGTGATATAGCGGTCCTGGTTGGCCTCGGTCTCAGATACCTCGTAGCCGATTCCGGCGGGCAGGCCTGTGGCGGTCTTGCTCTCGTTATCCTTCAGCTTGAACGTTGCCACACCTCTGGTAAAGGTCATATCGCCGTACCTGCCGGTGATGGAGGTGTTGTCCAGCGTGACGGTGAAGGTGAAAGCCTTGGACTTGTCGCAGTCATTGCCAGTAACGATCTTGCGGACGGTAAGGCTGCCGACTTGTTTGTCGTTACCGCAAGATACTTTGGCGGTGCCGCTTTCGGGAATGGTGCCAGTTTCGCCCTCGAAGGTGGTGGTATAGCCGTCCTTGTTTGCTTCATCCTCGGTGACGGTGTAACCGATTCCTGCGGGGAGACCTGTCGCTGTCTTGGTTTGGCCGTCCTTCAGGGTGAAGGTGGCGACACCATTGGTGAAAGTCAGGGCACCGTACTTGCCGTTGATGGAGGTATCATCCAGCGTTACAGTGAAGTGGAATTTCTTCGTCTTATCGCCGCCGCTGCCGGTGACAGACTTGGAGACGGACAGGCCTCCTGTGGGGACGATTTGATTGCCCACGGTCAATGTACCGTTTGGAGTAACAATGTCTGCACTGTATTTTAACTGAGATTTGTCACTGAATTGTGAGAAATAGAATACCTTGTTTTCCTCCGGCAAAGCATACCCCTCAGGAGCTTTGATTTCCTCTAAGATGTAATAGTTTCCGGAGTCCAGTCCATGCCTAATGGTGCCAAGGCCACTTTCATTTGTTGTAAAGTTCCAGCTTTCTTTTGTGTGTACTTTTACTTCATCGTTACCAATGACCATTATGCCGGTTTGGGATAGCTTAGAATCATCATTTAAAATGACATAGTATTTAAATTGCGCATTAGGGAGCCCTTTTGAGGTGTTCGCACTGTCGACTTTGTGGACAGTCATCTGGTATGTTTCACCAGCGCCGATGCCATAGTCGCGATTCACATTCAGTGTGGCATTATCACTGGATACTGCCTCGCTGATGTCATCAATTTCTGCGCTGTTTGATACAGTGACGCCTGTGCCTTTATTTGTGATCTTTGCATCATAGGTGATGGTGAGGGATAATCCGTCAGGGACCTTTAGCGTAAATTGTTCGCCCTCTCCGGGAATGAGAGCCCATTTATCCTTTCCAAGATCAGCGTTAAGGTCACTTATCTTGGTTAGTTCAGATCCGCCTGCTGTCTTGATGACAATGCTATCGGTCCTTATTTCAAGGCCGCTACTCGTATCTACGACTTTCAAGTAACCTTTGTTATCAAGCTTCTGTGCTTTCGGGTTTATTTGAAGAGTGAAGCGCATAAGGTCGCTGTCGAGAACCTGCTCGCCTTTTTTGGTTATTTTTGCTGGTACATAAGTAATGTCATAGTCTGTATGCCATTGGATCATATTTTGGTCTTTGATTTCGGCGGAATTGTGTATTGTTATGGAGTCGTAACTGGCTGCGTGCTCTTCAAGCCACTCTGGAGTGGCTTTCAATTGGTAGTGGAATTCGAGCACTGTCTGATCGCCTTGTGCGCTCGCAAATACATCGAAAAGTGAGAGCGTATCTTCACTGCCAGCATAATTTTGGAAAAACATCAATGGTGCATTAATGTTGCCATCCGCATCGATTGGACTTTCCTGACCCTTTAAAGTGTTGTAAGGGACTTTTCTCACATAACCTGAATGATGTTTCAGAAGCGCATACAGACTGTCTTTTACATATGTCCAGCCATCGGGGAGGTCATCGAAAAATACCGCCTTTGAGGTAGCATCATAATTCCAGCTCAAATTTCGAAATTCTGATGCAACTTTGTAAAAATAATCGCGAACAGTCATATCGGTAATATTGATGGAAACGGTGTAATCTATGGTGTTCGTTTCTTTGTTCAAAACGCCGGTCTTGTTCATACACTCGTTGGTGTTGAAGAACACAGAAAATTCGGGCATATTTCCACTATATTGGAGATAGACGGTGTTCGTGATACCCAGGGAGAGTACTTTGCTAGCAGGTAAATGATTTGTGATGGTGTCGGCTCCCGCCTGACGAAGTTCTACTTCTTTACCATCGGACATATCTAAATCGTACTCAGTAATAATAAGACGATAATTTTCGTTACATGAACAGCCCCATTCTCTAAGCTGATCAGCATCATTTCGGTGTTCAACATCGAGACCGAAGATAATATAGAGGCTATAATTCTCAACGCGATAGACGTATTGGTTCACATTGGTCCTATCATACCTGCTTAGATCGCTAGAGAAGTCGAAACCTGTGAGGAGGTGCTGGTGGGCTGCATCCGTCCAATTCTTCAGGTCGTCGTACGGGTTGCTAGTGTCACTCTTCCAGTCCGGAACATCTACGGCGTAGACATGTAGATTATCAATATCAACGCGTCCATTCAAGAATTCTGAAATATGCCAACTGCGACCTTCGTATTCCACAAACATTCTGTCTAAGATATAGAGGGGGCGGTTCACGCCTGGTGGCACTAACGTATAGCAGGTATAGTGCAGAACATGTTTTTGTGCATCATAACTTTGCGTCTTGAATACAACACCGCGGCCATCTGGGTCCACACGGAAATCAACAGGATAGCCCACCGTCTCTTTTACAGGCACTTTTTCCGTCTTTGTCGGGTCAGCGGGATCAGAAACAGGCATATAGCCTGTGAGGGTTGCACTATTTGTTATATTAGCGTTGAAAGAGCGCCTTTCATAATTTACATCGTAACTGTAAGTGACTTTGAGCGTGTCACCTTCGTTGAGAGTTGCGTGGTCACCATTGAGCGTAATCTTAAATGTCTGTTTGTTATCAGCTTTCGAACTACTTGATACAATTGTGTAGTCAGCTGGATCTAAGGTCACCGTCTCTCCGGATTTTGTTGTTAGAGTTACAGTGATGTCTTTCGGCTCACCCATTGTAAGCCAGTACGCATCAGGCGGGGTGATCGTGTCTGTGATCACAGCTTCCTTGACTTCGCCGTGTGTCACTTCTGCCGTCACCGTATAGGCCAGTGTACCACCGGACCTGCTGCCATTCTCTGTGTACGTTCCTTCCTTGTCCATTTTGACAATTGGCTGATCTGTGATTTCGAATGTGAAATCTTGACCTGCACCAGGAAATGCCCAATCGCTGGGTGTACTGCCTTCCGTGCGTTGCAATGTACCGGAGAAACCGAATTCCATTGCAATGTTATTGACTTCGAGAACCATTTCCATCAGTTCCTCTTTGATGCGGACGGTCAAAAGGCCATTTTCATCGATTGAATAGGTTCCAAAATCGTAGGATTTTCCATCAATTGTAACGGAAAATGGTTTATCTTTTTCGGAGGTTACCTTGAATCCTACTGGGATTTGATACGTGAGGGTAGAATTCAGAATTTGGTCGGATTGAAGTCCTTTTTCTTGGAACTTAACTTTGATGGTATAATTTCTCCCCACATAGAGCTTGCCGCCGTGCTTACCATCGAATTCTGTCCCTTGGTCGTCTGTGATGCTGAAACTGTCAAAAAGGGCAGCGAGATCCTGCTTGCCCTCCACAAGACCTGGTGCTGGGGTGGGCTCCGTAGAAGGAGCGGGAGTAGTCTCCGGAACAGTAGTTGTTTCTGTGTCTGGGTCTAGTTCATAGTCTTTCCTACCGGACCCGGTTGAGCCGCTCTCCGCGTTCCCATCACCGCTCTCGGTGCCGCCTGTCCCGCTGGACTCAGAATTGCCGGTGGGATTTGTAACGCCTTCTCCAAGACCTGCTGCAAGAGCGGGTGTCCAAAGGATCCCCACCATGAGACTGAGAGCGAGCACCAGGGCCATGATCTTCTTGAAGCTCTTGTAGGTGTTCATCGTCATACTCTCCTTTCGAAATCGAAACCATCTTTTCTGTACTTGCTGCCGGAACGGAAACCACAGATGCAGGTACTGGGCAGCTAGCAGCCTGTCTGTTCTTCTCTCTGTTGCCTTCTAAAATCTGTTTGAGATCATCGCGTCTTTGCTTTCAAAACGCGGTTTTGGATTCCGGAACCTTGCGAAAAGCAGGAAGTCACGAAGCGAAACCCGTACCTGTAAAGGAGTAGGGCGCCCGATCAAAAAGCATCCTGTTTTGGATAGGCGGTACTGCGCACTCTCGATTCGGTCCTTTCGATGTCTGCCGCTTCATGATTGTTCCCTCCGTTCTTAGATTTGGTGCGACAATTCTATCATTGCACGTACTGAAATTCAACACGTCTCGCCTGACGTTTTCGCGTATCAAACTGCCGTTTTCGCACTGTTTGGATTCTATTTCCAGGGAGTGTCAGGCCAAACGAGCAGGATTTGCGAACGTTTCCCCGCGGCACGCTATCGGCCTGCTGCGGTTCCATCGCGTTTCATCATGGACTGGAGCTTGGTACTCTTGCGGCATTGTCCCTGCAGGGCAGGCTGTTCGAAAGCGATAGCGGTGTTGGGGGAGTGCTGCGGTGCCCGGTGTCCAATGTCCAGAGCCCAGGCTCGGGCCGGAAGTGCAAAATCCAGACATCTCCATACGGCGAGATGTCTGGATCATTCTATGATAGGGCTTTTCTTGCGGGCTCGCCGCAGATGGCCGCCGCCCGGAGGGATTGCTCCACGATCTCGTCCAGCTTGGCCCGGTTCCGCACCCCGTGTGTCCGGGGGCCGTATGCAACGTTGTCGTAGACGGACATGGGGAAGGGATTTGGCTTTTGAAAGACCATGCCGATGTTCTTCCGGAGGTCCGTCACGTCCTGAGCGGGGTCGTAGATCTCCTTGCCCCGGTAGGTGAGAGAGCCTGTTACACGGGTGCCGGGGATGAGGTCGTTCATGCGGTTGATGGTCCGCAAGAAGGTGGACTTCCCGCAGCCGGAGGGTCCGATCAGTGCGGTGATCCGATGGGCCGCGATGTCCAGGCTGATGTTTTTCAGGGCGCGGGTCTCGCCGTAATAGAAGTCCAGATTGCGGGCGGAGAGAATGGCTTCCGGCATAGGACGCAGCTCCTTTTCAGTTTCCTGCCCGCCCACGCGGCGGCCAGGTTGATCAAGACCGTTAAGGCCAGCAGGATCGTGGCGATGGAGAAGGCGATCCCGAAGTCCGCACGCTCTTTTGCATAGATGTACAGGGCCACGGTGAGGGTGGCGCCGGAGGACTTCATCATGTTTGTCAGGGAAGAGAAGTCCTGCATGGCGGTGGAGAGGCCCACGGTGTACATGAGCACCGCGCTCTCTCCCACCACGCGGCCCACGGCCAGGATGCACCCGGTCACGATGCCGTCTATGGAGGAGGGCAGCACCACGGTGCGGATCATGTGCCATTTCCCGCTGCCGAGGCCCAGCGCCCCCTCCCGGTAGGACTGGGGCACCGTCTTCAGGCTCTCCTGGGTGGAGCGGATCACGGTGGGGAGCGTCATCACAACCAGGGTGAGGGAGCCCGCCACCAAGGTCTTCTGGAGATGGAGGGCGGTGCAGAACACGATCACCCCCACCAGGGCGTAGAGGATGGAGGGAATGCCGGCCAGGGTCTCGGTGGCAAACTCGATCACAGACACCAGACGGCGGTTTCGGGCAAACTCCGTGAGGTACACCGCCGCGCCCACCCCCAGGGGCAGGACGATGAGCAGGGTCACGAAGATCACAAAGAGGGTGTTTTGCAGGGCCGGGAGGATGCCTACCGTGCCGTGGAGCACACTCTCCGCGGTGGAGAGCAGCTCCCAGGTGATCCCGGGGATGCCCCGGTAGCAGATGTACCCGATGAGAAAGACCAGCAGCCCGCAGGTGACGGCGGCGCTGCAATAGAGGAGCAGCCTGGCCGCGATGGCGTAGGCCTTCCGCCGGGGGGATAGAGAGGAGTGGTTCATGTCAGTTCTCCTTGTCCCGCTTCAGAAGCAGGTTCAATAGGCCGTTGATCAACATGATAAAGAGGAACAGAACCAGCCCGATGGAGAACAGAGCTTGCCGCTGCAGACTGCCCTCGGCGGAGTAGTTCAGCTCGATGGCGATGCCGGTGGTGAGAAAGCGGACGCTCTTGGTGAGGGCCGGCATGTTGGCCACATTGCCTGCCACCATCAGGATGGCCATCGCCTCGCCGATTGCCCGGCCGATGCCCAGCACCACCGCCGCCGCGATGCCGCTCTTGGCCGCCGGTGCGGACACCCGGAAATAGGTCTCCAGTTCCGTGGCGCCGAGGGCCAGGGATGCCTCCTCATACTCTTTGGGAACCGCCTCCAAGGCGGTCTCAGAGAGGCTGATAATGGATGGGAGGATCATCACGGCCAGTACCAGGATGGCGGCCAGGAGGCTGTCTCCGGCGGGGAGGTGCAGCGCATCCCGGAGGAAGGGCACCAACACGCACATGCCCACAAGGCCGTATACCACGGAGAGGATGCCGGCCAGCAGCGAGACCGCCGGACGGATCACCCGGACCAGCGGCTTCGGTGCCGCCTTGGCCAGGAAGACGGCTGTGAAGAAGCCGATGGGAACGCCCAGGAGAATGGCCCCGGCGGTACCGGATACCGAGGTGAGGATCAGAGGCAAAATGCCGTACTGTCCCTGACTGGCGGCCCAGGTCTCGCCGAAGAGAAAGTCCAGAAGGCCGATCTCCCGGATAGCCGGTACCCCGGAGAGCACCAGGTATATGGTGATGAGCAGCACAAAGCCCACGGCCACGAGACCGCACAGGGTGAAGAGAATCTGCATCACCCGCTCCATCGCCTTCCTGCGGAACTGCTTGGGCAGGGAGATGCGGCGCCGCTCCCGGGACGGGGCGAAGACGGCCGGGGTTTGGAGTACTTCGTCTTTCATGGGAAATACCACCTTGAGAATGAGGCTGTTTGAGGATGATGAGGAGGGGCAGGGCATGCCGCGGGGCGGACATGCCCTGCCGTGTGAGGGGAGTGGGAGAGTGGGAGAGTGGAAAAGTTGGAGGCCTTTGGATCAGTTGGGGGAGACGGCGCCGGCCTGGGCGATGTACTGCGCCACATCGGCGCTGGTGGCATAGGCCAGGAATGCCTCGGCGGCAGCGCTCAGAGAGACGCCTTGCTTGGTCACCATGAGGAAGGGCCTCTGGATGGTGTATGTGCCGTCCTTCACCGTTGCCTCGCTGGGGGCCACGCCGTTCACCTTCACAGCGGAGACGGTGTCCCCCACGGCAGACAGAGAGGCGTAGCCGATGGCGTTCTCATTACCGGCCACGTTGCCGATCACATCGCCGGTGGAGCCGTACTCGTTGGTGTACACGCAGGTGCCCTCTACGCCGACGATCTCCTCAAAGGCGGAGCGGGTGCCGGAGCCGTCCTCTCTGCCGTACACCGCGATGGGGGCATCGGCGCCGCCCAGCTCGCTCCAGGTGGTGATCTTGCCGGTGTAGATGTCGGCGATCTGCTCCACCGTGAGGTCTGATACCGGGTTGGCCGGGTTCACCACGATGGCCACGCCGTCCAGGGCCACCACATGGGGTACCGCACCCTGGTCCAGCTCCTCCTGCTCAGCTCCCGGCTGGAGAGGCCGATGTCGCAGGTGCCGGAGAGCACGCCGTTGATGCCGGAGCCGGAACCGGACCCGGTGTAGTTAATGGTTACATCGGGCTGGAGCTCTTTATAGGTCTCGGTGAGGATGGCCATCACATCGGCCATAGAGGTGGAGCCGTCTGTGTTCACGGTGCCGGAGAGGGTTGTGCCCTCCGGCTGAGAGGGGGCCTGGGTCTCGGCGGGGGTGTCATTGCCGCAGCCGGCAAGGGCGGATCCCATGAGGACGGCCGAGAGGGCCAGTGCCAGCACTTTCTTGGGCGCTTTCATATAGAGTTGTTTCTCCTTCCATAGTCTCGGAATGAATCGCGGCAGCGGGCGAACTTCTCGCCCAGCTGCGGGGATAGCATACCGCCGGGAAGGTAAAGTTCACTATCACGGCTCCGTTAAGGGAAGGTTAAATCGGCGGCATTTCCGGCACTTCTTTTCCAACAATCTTGGGAGATGGGGCGAAACGCATGATAAATGTGGAAATGACTCGAAGGACTGCCAAAGTTTGAGAAGCAGAGGAGAAGATACCGCTCTGTGAGAACAGGAAAGCGCCAGGGCGGATGGGGATGAACCCATCTGCCCTGGCGTAAGTCCTTGTGGGGGATGTCCTCTTGAGGCATGTCTTCGTTGTTGTATGTCCTTGGGATGGCTGTGTGCGGTTAGAATTTTGGATGATGTCTCTTGTGCTGGAAGCCCTTGTGCCAGCGCCGGCAGACATCCCGCAGCGGGTCCGGGAGACGGGACCAGACCTCATCCAGAATGTCCTTGGGGATGCCGTATGCCGCCTCCGCAATGCCGCCGGTGATCGCCCCGATGGTGTCGCTGTCCCCGCCCACGGAGATGGCGTTGCGGATGGCGTCCTCAAAGTCTGTGCTCTCCAGGAAGGCATGGACCGCCACGGGGACGGTGCCCTGGCAGGAGACATCGAAATGATAGGTGGGCCGGATCTCGTCCAAGGTGCGGGAGAGATCATAGCCGAAGTCCTCTTCCAGGTGTTTCCGGATGCCCCATTTCAGTTTCTCTATGGTCGGGACGATGCGCTCGTTGTAGTCTCCCATCACCTTCTCCCGGTACATCCGGGCCATGAAGATGGAGTCCGCCACCGCGGCGGCGCCCTTGAGGGCCTCCGGGTGGTTGTGGGTCACGGCGGTGGGAATCTCACTGTGCTCCCTGCTGGGCCAGCAGCCGGTCCGGGCGGTGTAGCCGGTGTTCATCACCCAGCCTACCGGGGAGATCCGCATGGCGGCGCCGTTGCCGTAGGAGTTGTACGGCTCGCGGCTATCAGAGACGAGCCAGCGGTAGAAGGCGCCGCCAAAGCCCACGCTGAGGTACATCCGGCCGTACTTCTTGAAGGCATCGATGAAGTCGTCCGGGGAGCCGCCGCTCATGATGCCCTCTGCCACCGCGATGGTGCAGACGGTGTCATCGGTGAAGGAGCTGTCCTTTTGGAAGAGGGGGAAGTCCTTGGATTTGAGGTTGCGGAACTCGTAGACGGAGCCGATCATGTCTCCTGCAATAGCGCCCATCATAGCGTATATGCCTCCCTTGTCTTTGATGGATTTTGGGGTCCCGGTTTGGTGGCAGATGCCTGACATCCGGGGCCTCTTGGTGTTTGCAAATGGAGTATAGCACGGAGCGGGGTGTGGGTGGTCGCATGGGATGGGACATTTTTGGGGAGTGCATGTGACTGTGTTCATGTCGCTACTGCCCTCACGCTTCCCGGAAGGTTTACATTTTTCACCGAGGGGGCTTGTGCTTTGCCTCCCAGGGGTGTATACTACACTCGAGCTTGAGCTCATGTGTGGAGGGGATTCCTCCGCAAACAGCGGTGAGGCCTACCGAAAGTGGCAGCTTTAACAGCAGTGAGGCCTACTGTGAGTGGCAGCATTAACAGCGGTGAGGTCTACCGTAAGTGGCAGCTTTTCCAAAGGCTGTGGTGTTTACCACAGCCTTTACTTATATCATCTCATTGAAGCTCAAAACCCCAATTAATCTGCCATCGTGGTTGATTTTGGTAAATCCTAGTTTCTTGACATTGCAGCAGTGGCGGAGAAGCATGGGATTAGCCTTGCGAACAATTGCATCCTGATTCACACGGCAAAAAGCAAGCTGGTTCGCAACCAGCTCTTTGACATGCACCTCTTCAGCAAGTCCTTGAGCGATACAAGAAGGGAATTGAGCAGTTTTGCCCTCCGGTTGCGGCCGGAGGGTTTTGCTATGTCTGCTAAAGTGAAATACGGTCCCTTTTGCGTGAGTGCCTTTGATTCGATGACGTTATGGCACGCGTGTGCAACTGAGAGCGGCTATTTGACCAGGATAGGCTTGCGGTGTTCTCTCGCCCCCACCGATCACTTCCTCCTTTACAGCCCCTTCCCGATGTGCTACTCTGTGGAAAAACGCTTGAGGAGGTTCGGATCCATGTGTGGAGATGGTTTGGTCGAGGAGAAGTTGTGCCCGCGGTATACGGTTGGGCAGGGACAGATGTATGAGACGATCCAGGCGGCGCTGACTGATGCTGCGGCGTCCGGTGTGGCAGAGGCTGTGATCCACATCCTGCCTGGAGTCTATCAGGAGAAGCTGGAGATCCGGCAAGACGGCATCACCTTGGAAGGGGAGAATCCAGAGACCACCGTGATCACCTTTGATGACTTCGCTTTCGATCTCATGCCGGACGGGGAGAAGCGGGGTACCTTCCGGAGCTATACCCTCCTGGTGAATGCCTCCCATGTTGTCCTCCGCAACCTCACCATTGAGAACTCCGCCGGGTTCCAGCCGGGGAACGGGCAGTGCATCGCCCTCTATGCGGAGGGAGACGACATCCTCTGCACCAACTGCAGGCTGCTCAGCGGCCAGGACACCCTTTTCACCGGCCCGCTGCCGCCCAAGGAGATCCAGAAGAACGGCTTCATCGGGCCCACCCAGTTTGCCCCGCGGGTAAACGGACACCACTTCTATGACAGATGCCTCATCTGCGGTACGGTGGACTTCATCTTCGGCAGCGCCACCGCCTACTTCCGGGACTGCACCATTCAGTCCATCGCCCCGGGATATGCCACTGCGGCTTCAACGCCTGAGGGACAGCCGTACGGCTATGTCTTCGAGCACTGCCGATTCGAGGGCGAGGTACCAGACGGCAGCGTATACCTGGGCCGTCCGTGGCGGGACTATGCCAAAACGGTGATTCTGCACTCCTGGCTGGGATCCCACATCTCCCCGGACGGTTGGCACGATTGGAACAAGGAACTGGCCAGGAGAGAGACCTTCTATGGGGAGTACGGCAATGAGGGGCCGGGTGCCTCCGGAGAGCGGGCACCTTGGGCTCATGCCCTCACAGAAGATGAGATCGCCATCTATGATCCTGCGCTCATGGGCTTCCCGGCCGGCGGTGTCTGTGCGGCACACCTGACTGAAGCACAGAGATGAGTTGGTACAGGGAGGATGCATATGAAAGACTGGGATAAGGGAGTACTGCATGTCTCCGAGAACGGGAGATACCTGATTGAGGGGGACAAGCCCTTCTTCTGGCTTGGGGACACCGCCTGGCTGCTCTTTCACAAGTTGGAGCAGGAGGAGATCTACCAGTACCTCCGCAATCGGAAGGAGAAAGGCTTCAATGTGATCCAGGCCACCCTGATCCACATGCTGCCGGACCGGCCGGAGATGGGCGGTTATGGGAAGAGCCCGTTGGAACCGGCGTATTGGGAGCATGTGGACAAGGCATTGGATCAGGCGGAGTCCATGGGCCTCTATGTGGGCCTGCTGCCCATCTGGGGCGCCTTTGTGAAGCGGCAGCTCATCACCATGGACAACATCGGCACCTATGCCCACTTCCTGGGCAAGCGGTTCCAGCACCGGCCCAACCTGATCTGGATCCTCGGCGGGGATATCCGTGGCGATGTGGCGCCGGAGGTCTATCGCAGGGAGGCGGAGATTCTCAAGTCCTACAACCCCGACCGTCTCATGACATTCCACCCCTTCGGCAGGACATCCTCCTCTCTCTGGTTCCACGATGAGCCCTGGCTGGACTTCAACCTCTTCCAGTCCGGTCACCGCCGCTACGATCAGCAGCGCCTGGGGGAGTGGGACGACAACAATCAGCAGAAGGAGCCCTACTACGGCGAGGACAACTGGCGGTATGTGGACCGGGACCACAGCTATCCCACCATGAAGCCCACCATAGATGGGGAGCCGTCCTATGAGGGGATCCGTCAGGGACTGCACAAGCCCAAGAATCCCTATTGGGAGGAGTGGGATGTCCGCCGCTATGCCTACTGGTCTGTCTTTGAGGGGGCAGCAGGCCACACCTACGGGAACAACGCCATCATGCAGTTCTATATGGACTCCCATGAATTCGCAGACTACGGCGTGCGGGAGCCATGGCAAGAGGCGCTGCACTACCCAGGCTCCGGCCAAATGCAGTACCTGAAGCAGCTGGTGGAGTCTGTGGACTTCATCCGTGGCCAGCCGATGGACGGCATGCTCCTCTACGGACAGAAGGAGCGGTATCACAGAGTATCTGTCTTTGCCGGGCCAGACTACGTCTTCGCCTACACATACAGCGGGGATGAATTCCTCCTGGACCTCCGGGCATATCAGAACATGGCTCTGGATGCCTGGTGGATGGATCCCCGCAACGGGGCGATGAGCTACATCGAGACCATTCGCAACACGGAGAAGTGGTTGGCCAGTCCATTTCCAAGGAAGGGCATCTCCAACGACTGGGTGCTGGTGCTGAAAAAGGCGGAACAGTAGGGCAGACCACAGAGAGATACCGCAGCGGAGAAGGAGATGCGAAACGTGGACGCTTTGATAGATCGATGCGGAGACAGCTTGTCTGCCTTGTTCACGATTCGCTATCCGATGTATCGAGATATCATAGAGCCCGTCTACCACAATCGCGGCGGAATCCGGGGACAGCAAGAGGCCTGGTCCAGCACGGCGATTCGAATCCACAAGCGGATGGTGGAGGACATCATTGGCGGAGCCGTGCTGCCCCCAGTTGTCCTTGGCGTGGTAGAAGAAGACATGGACTTTGCACAGTTCCAAGCCATGGATGAGGATCAGGTCCAGCAATGGTTGAGAGAGCATGCGGAAAGCCTGTGTCTACTTGATGGGGTGCAGAGGACAACAGCCCTAATCAAGGCCGCCGAGAAGAGCGATCTGGGCGACTACCAGATCCGGGTAGAGCTCTGGATATCCAAGCGTGTGAATGGCCTGATTTACAGGATGCTTGTACTGAATTCTGTCCAGACATCCAGGGACATCCGCAGACAACTGGAAGGCGTATTTGGGGCTGTGTTAAAGCAGGTACAAAGGAATGCGCCGGACATTGTCATTTCCAGCAAAGATGGGGAGTGTAGAAGAGGCGCAGGGCAATATCCATCTGATGACATCCTGGAGTGCTACCTGGCATTCTGCGCGAGGAAAGAGAAGATCGATACTTCAGAGCGCCTCTCGGATGCGTTCGTGAGGCTGGATTTCCTTGATGTGACGGCTTCGTATGATTCTATCCTTCTGTTTGCAGATGCCTTGTCCATGATGGGAAGGCTCGATCAGTGCTTTGCCAGAGATGCACAAGCGGAAGAAAAGAAACATTCGGAGCGTATCAGAAGTGGGATCGATATCTTCGGCAGCCAGGTGGCCCGGGTTGGTTTCATCGTGGCTACTGCCATACAGATGCTGGGGAGCCCAGGCGCTGGGCAGAGCAGAGAGACACTCACCGCAAACTGGCAGTCTCACAAGGATTCCCTCCTGGTTTTACTTGACCGGATGAACGCGATGGACGACTCGGAATGGTCTGTGTTCCTGGCACTACCAGTGCTCTCTGAGAGACTGGGGACAAAGCGAGCATCAAACGCGGGCGCATACGAACGGGCGTTCTTCAAGGGAGCCTTTTCGGCACTGTATGAGGAATCGGACCACTTGAGTTCCTTTGAAGTCTGCTGGAATGCGTATTGAGGTGGGAGAAGTTGAGCTCATCAACGCCTCTGTCCTTGGTGGTGCTGTCTGCCACCATATTGCCTTGCCCCAAAATAAACTGCGCCACGCAGAGGCATGGCCTCTGCGTGGCGCACTCTAAGTCTTTGGATGGTCTGTTCCCCTTAGCGGGTCAGGATCTCACAATAGTGCATCAGGAGAGCCGAGACCTCAGACCGGGAGGCGGACCGTCCTGGAGCCAGCATGTCGCTGCCCACTCCGTGGACCAGACCCTCTGCCACAGCCCACTGCACGGCGGCCAGGGCTTCGCTGCTGATCTCATCTGCATCGGTAAAGGTGCTGAGATCCGCTCTGGCGGAGACATCTGCACCGCGATAGGCTGCAAAGTTGTACATCATGGTGATCATGGTCTCGCGGCTGACATCGCCATCGGGTTCAAAGGTATCGGCACCGACACCGGTGGCAATCTCATTCTCTGCGCTCCATGTGACCGCGTCTGTGTACCAGGCGCCGTCTTCCGTGTCTGCATACACGGGATCGCCCATGGCGGGATCATCTGCCAGGTGGTACAGGATGGTGATAAAGCTGCCCCGGGTGGTGTTGTCCAGGGGGTTGAAGTGCTCATCGTCCACGCCGATCATCAGCTCATGGCTGGAGGCAAAGGATACGCAGTTGTCAAACCAGTCTGTGTCCTTGACATCAGAGAAGGTCTTGCTGTTGTCCACCAGTGTAATGTTTGCCAGGCCGTTCACGGGGATGCTGATCGTGCCAGTCTCCGGGTCAGCCAGGGAGGTGCGGATGGTCTCCGTGGTGCCATCCTCCTTCATCAGCACGGCCACTGTGCCGTAGCTGCAGTCCGGATAGGAGACCTGCAGGGTGATGCCGCCGGGGATTGTCTCCAGGGGCTCGTCCCCTACGGTAACGGCCACAGAGACAAGGTTGTCCTCGTGGTATACGACCACGGACAGGTCGCCCTCAGATTCCGTGAGTTCCTTCAGGGTGCTTCCCGGCAGTGTCACAGAGGCTTTGCCCATGTCCACCCGGATGTCGGTAGTGGTCTCCGTGGCAATGGTCCGCACCGTGTCCTCGGGCAGTGTGACCATGGCCTTGTTCGTGCCAGTGGGAACCTTTGCCTCGACTACCACCGGGCCCTCGTTGTCCTCTGCTTTCGCCTGGGTGACCATGTCGGCGGCGGTCTCAGTATCCACCGTCACAACCTCTGCAACTTCAGAGCTTCCAATCATGCCCGGAATAGAGACCTCCGGCTTGGGGTTGCTGGTGGGCTTCGGTGTGGGAGTTGGGGTAGGTGTGGATGCGGGAGTGGGAGCGGGAGTAGGTGCCGGCGTGGGAGTGGGCACTGGTGTGGGAGTGGGCACTGGTGTGGGTGCGGGTGTGGGTGCCGGTGTAGGTGCGGGAGTGTAGCTGGGTACCGGAGTGGGTGCCGGTGTAGGTGCGGGAGCGTAGCTGGGTGCCGGCTCAGGGATGTACCCTTCAACGATCTCAAAGTTCAACGTGGCAGAGGCGGCTTCATAGATGTCTGTTGCTGCTACGCTGGCGCGCACGGTGTACAGCCCGACTTCTGTGGGCGGTACGCTTGTGTAGGTGGAATCGGATGCACCCCAGACCTTGTACTCGTATGTGACCCTTCCTCCGGACGTTGCCTGAGCCCAGAAGTAAATATCTGGCGTCTCGCTGCCGTACTTATAGAAGGTGGTGGTGGGATAGTAGAAATTCACTCTGTTTGGCAGTTTCGCCGCAGCTTGTTGCACCGGCGGGAAGACGAGGGTGCAGGTGACTGAGCCGATGGGCGTGATCACTGTGACCGCCAAAACGGCAGGATCCGCAGATACCGCGGTGGGTGTCCCCGAAATCACGCCGTATGCGTCTATCGTGAGGCCTGCAGGCAGATCACCCACGGCCGTAAATGTGCATTCCAGATCTGCATCAACGTTTTCAACCACCGGCCAAAGGTAGACTGGTGTGCCTACGGTGAGAGTCTCGGGCATATTCCGATAAGACAGGCTGATGCTCGGGGCGGGAGTCTGTTCCGGCCCGGGGGTCGGGGCCTGGGAAGGCTCCGGGTTCTGAGAGGGTGCTGGGGTCTGGGAAGGTGCTGCAGTCGGGGTAGAAGTCGGTGTTGGGGTGGGAGTTGGAGTTGGAGTCGGTGTCGGAGTTGGTGTTGGGGTGGGAGTTGCAGTCGGTTCTGTAGTCGGAGTTGGAGTAGGAGTTGGAGTTGTGGTCGGTTCCGGAGTAGGAGTCACGACCGGTTCCGCAGTCGGGGTCGGAGTAGGGGTTGGGGTCGGAGTCACGACTGGCTCCTTACTTGGGTCGAAATCCGTTGTGGACAGTACAGGGCCATTGGTGAAGCTGAGGGTACAGCCCTCTCCGTCCACGTTGTTCTCGCAGGGATGGGAGTCAATGAACTTGTGGCCGTTCAGCTCTTTATTCGCGCTGACAAGGAGCCAGGCTTTAGGGTCTGTGTTACCGGTACTGTCATTCCAGGTAACGTCTACGGCGTACCACGCGTCACCTATCTGTACATAGTTCCACATGTGTCCCTCTTTCGGTCCGCCAGGATAGGAAGAAGCCATTCCATCCACCAAAACGCAGGGAATACCCGCTTTGTCACAGAGAACCTTAAAGGCCCGGGCATAGCCCTCACAGACGGGGCCATCCAGTCCACTTTTTCCCTCCAGGGCATTGCTGGCTTTCCGCATATCCCAGGGGCATTCGGGGGAATCAAGATCCGAATGGGTGTTATATTGGTTGTGCTCAAGCAGCCACTGGTTGAAATAGGTGATTTTCTCGGAGTTTTTAGTGGCGTTTGAAACTGCGCCTGCGCCCACGATGCTATTTACGCTGGTGTTCATTGCGGTGATCGCCGCTTTTACCTCATCTGCAGACTTGAAGTGACTGTGTCGGCCGCTGATGGCATCGCCGTCTTTACTGGAGCAGAGGCCATACATCAGGTACACTGTCCGCTCTTCACTGCCGCTGACCCCATACGACCTTATGAAGTAGTTGGAGCCACTTTCTGTCCAGAATACCTCCGGATGATCGCGGTCAAAGGCAAAGCCGGCAGCAAGGATGGAGTTGACCTCCTTATTCAATGAACTACCGTATACTCCAAGGTTGCTTACCTCCGTTGCCGTGCTTTGAAGTACAGCAAGCAGAATGCAGGAGACCCGTACATCTTCATTATCTTTCATTACAAATTGATCGCCAATCTGTAAGCCGCTGAAGTCGGAGACTGGATTAGAGAGGTCATAGTACTGATCGTCAATGAGATAGTCTCTAACCCCATCGTTGTCTGAAGCTTCTACCAGAATATCATGATTTGGGTGTCAAAAGGGTACCACCGGCCACAATACCGGCGGTGAGCGCCATCAAAAGGTGGCGATAGCCTG
>CANRFN010000037.1 GCA_947629915.1 uncultured Oscillospiraceae bacterium
ATCACCTCGGCCCTATTATACACCCCCCAGGGTGCTCTAGTCAAGCATCCAATCAACATTTTTGCTGAATATCACCTTTTGGATCTCGAGGAGGAGATCGACCTGGCGTTCACAAAGCCAGTGTCGGTGACATTTCATGGAAAGACCTGTCCAACGGGCAAATGGAGCCAGGTATTTGTCACTCTTTGTCGAATGCTCTATGACGAGTACCCTGACCGGTTCCAGGCACTGAAGGATGACAGCCAGCGCATCATCTTTGGTGAAGAGACAACCTGGGAGCTGCAGAAGCCGATTTACATTGCGGACAATTTGCTTGTGGAAGGCTGCGGAAACGGAACAGAGCATATTCGAAAGCTGCAGGCACTGCTAAGATCCTTGTGGATAGATTATGAGTTGGTTCAGATTCGCTATGTGCGCTATGCGGTCTATGCAATACAAAACCTGGATCAGACGATCCCAAACGAGGATGAAGAAGAGACGGATCCTCTGGTAGCGTATCTGGAGTCTCAGCTTTTGCAATATGTGGATAACCGAGATAAAGGCGGCTTCCTTTGGATTATCGGGGGGACAGGGGCTGATGCCCTTATGCAGCCGCTCAAGAACAGCGAACGATGGAACGCATTTGAACTCGAAAATGGGCCAAATGGCTTGCGGATGGGAGAAATCCCGGATCTCGTCCAGGACGAAGAACTGCTCGGTCAGGTGACATATGAGGAACTGCTGCGCTCCTCAGAGCAGGAAGAGGCGAGCAAAACAAAGGAAGGTGGGAATGCATCTGTGAGTCAGCAGACAGCTAATACATTGACGAGCGTTCCCAATTTGCGTAAGGAGTTTCGCGCATGGCTGCTTGAGGGAAAAGCCTCAGTGGCCCAGACCGAGAATTACTGCAAGGCGCTGGAGACAATTGGAAATTTTGCTGTGCGCTTTACCAGCTCTGGAAGATCTGTTTTTCAGATCAGTGAGACGGTAGAACTGGAAAAGACTTGGTCTAGGGTTAGAATGGAGCCTGCTTTATTCCAGCTGGCTTGTGATTGTGAGAGATACCCTACAGCGATCCGTCTGTACCGCACATTTCTGGAGATGCGTAAGACGGCGAAGAAGGCGGGGCCAAAGTCCAGCGAAGCCTCAAAAAAACAATCGAAACTGACTGAACAGCAGGAACCGAGTAAGAGTACTGACAGGAGAGAGGCCTTCCGTACATGGTTGGTCGCGCAGAATGCCGCCCCAGAGCAGGTGAACAGCTATCTTACCGCGCTTGAGACAATCGGGACATATGCTATGTGCAACTTCGGGGCTAGAAAGTCTGCTTTTCAAGTTGGGGAAGCTGCAGAACTGTATCTCATGTGGAATCAAGTAAAGTTGGATTCCAACTTTCAAAATGCGGATGGACGAAGCCTTGGGCGATTTTTAGCTGCAGTACGCATGTATGGCCGCTTTCTTAAAGAGCAGCTATCAGAGGAGAATCCAGGAAAAAAACCTGAGTCAGAGCCTAAGAAAGAACCTGAAACAAAATCGAAGGAAGGCACGGGTGATAAGCCGCCTAAACAAAAATCGGCTTGCAGGCACGCCTTTGAGGAATGGTTGAGCACGAATGACGTGAGAGACATTGATGCCGAAGGCTGTGCTGATGCGCTCGATGATCTTGGTGTGTATTTGACTCGTAAGAAGCTTGTGCGTAGGCCAATCTGGTCTGTTTTCGGTGTGGCACGTTTGGAGAAACTCTGTGAAGTGCTTACGGCTACGGAAAAGGATGGGGAAGAGAGTGATAGAGTTGCATTGCGACTGAGAGCCCTCCAGAAATACATTCAGTATCGGAAAAGCGAGGCTTCCAATCAGAGCAACAATCTACTACACCAGAAATTCATGGAGATCCTCCGAGACAACTTCACGAGTGGGTTCCGCCTAAACAGCATGATAGATAGAGGGCGTTTTAAGACTTATTACGCAGATAAGTATGGTGAGGAACTGAACCTGGAAGATGACGAGGTCGTAGATACTGTCCGCAAAATCGGAAGAGTGCAAGAGAATCGAGCCTTTTACCAGGACGGTGGCGGAGGACTTGAACTTTTGGATGACATTCAGGAAGAGATAGCCATTGTCTTTCAAAACGCGAAATGTGTCTATTTTGAATCGGTTTTTGAGCGATACCAGCAAGAGCTGATATCAAAACTACAGATATACACAGTTTCTGCTTTAAAAGAACAGCTTTTAAAAACTTCGTTCGGGGCCTACCTTTCGGATGACTTCTGCCTCTATATTAAATCGGATCAAGATGCACTTGCGGATGCGGTCGTGTTTTTGCAGGAGCATCAGACACCACAGACGATTGACCAAATCCACGAGGCCCTCTGGTATTACCCCGTAGGTCGGCTTGAATATGACCTGAGAAATTCAGACCAAGTTGTCAATCTTGGCTCAAAGCAATACTTCTTTTATGAGAATTTCCCAATTACACAAAAAGAGCTCAAGGGAATAGAAAATCTGCTTCGTAGAGAACTTGAAAAGAAGGAGTTTGTCACAGACGAAGAACTTCGCCAACTGATTGACCGGAACTGTCCCTCTGTGGCAATTGAAATTGCTGATTACAGTACAACGGAAGTGCGCAGAATTTTAGCAAAGCTCCTCCAGGGTTCCTTCTATTTCAAAAATAACTTAATCAGCGCCACAGATAGAAAACTCACAAAAGCGAAGGTGACAGTGGACTTTTGCAAGGAAAGGGATGCCTTCAAGCTGGCCGATTACAAGGAATGCGTGAAAAGCACCGGTTACGACTGGGACACGCTGTACAAGTACATGATGCGCATCTCTTTCGATGATTTTGTTCGCAAGGGTACTATCCCGTTCAATGTGCCAGAGACAGACGCGGTGTTAGACCGGCTCATAGAGGGGGAGTATGCTTCCCTGGCAGAGCTGGATTTGTTCCTCCAGTTCCCGGCGCTTCCAGTGCAGTGGAACGCCTATGTCCTGCAGAGCTATGTGGCGCAGTATAGCCAGAAATTCCGACTGCTCCGCGGTGACTACGGCGTCTACAATGATTGCACTGGTGCCGTGGTGAGGAGACAATCGAAAATTACATCGCTAGATGAACTGATCACAGACGTGCTTGCACACGAAGAGGGATGGCGGACATCGGCGGATGCCCTGTCTCTATTGGTGCAGAAGGGGTATTTGAAGAGCAAAACTTACTCTGGAATTGAACGGATAACAAGAAAAGCACTGAACATGAGAACAGTGATACCCAAGGAGTAGGCAGAGTATGAATTTTCAAGCAAGAGCATCATTCAGGAACGCCTGAAAATGCAGTGGGGGAAAGACGGAATGGTGCATGGAAAGAGAAGAATACCAAGACCTGAGTGCTGGCGAAGGAAAGGAAGAGAAGTGACCAATGTACCAGTATGTTTGGGACGAAGAAACAGGAGGCCTTCTGCTCACCAGTGAGGTATCGAAGTTTAGCAAGGAGCCTCGCCCGGTCTATTCCCGAGAACTGAATAACCTAGGCTTTAATCGCTATTGGTCTTATCCCCAAGACAATTTAAGGCCTGTTATGTGGGCAGAAGCGAACAACTACATTTATAGGGGACGGACAGTTGCAAGACTCAATGGTGGAACTTTATACAGCATGCCCACTATTACTATCTTGGAAGAGCCAGAGCCAGATCATGGTATGCTGAAGTTAGTAGATGTCCAGGAAATGTGTCGAAGAAATCAAAACGCGATCGAGAGCCTGTCGCAGGAGACAATCCGCAAAGTGTATAGTGTATACACGAAGTACAGAGACAAGGTCGATATTTTCCATGTGTCTTTTAGCGGTGGAAAGGACAGCGTTGTCAATCTGGACATTGTGCAGAGAGTGATCCCGCATGATGAGTTTGTTGTGCTGTTTGGCGATACAGGAATGGAGTTTCCGGATACGTATGCGGTGGTGGAGAAGACAAAAACGGAGTGCGAACGCAGCGGAATAAAGTTCTATACGGCCAAGAATGAAACGAATCCTTTGGACAACTGGCGGATATTTGGACCGCCATCAAAGACGATTCGGTGGTGCTGCAGTGTTCACAAGACGACCCCGCAATTACTCATGCTGAGGGATATTGTTGGGTCTGATGACCTGGTGGAGATGGCATTTGTCGGTGTGCGCAGAGATGAAAGCCTGAAGCGCAGTGAGTATGATTACATCTCTCTGGGGACAAAGCATCGAGGACAATATAGCTGTAATCCGATCATCGATTGGAGTTCTGCCGAAGTTTATCTCTACATCTATTCTCGAGGGCTCATCTTGAATGAAGCGTATAAAAAGGGAAACAGCAGAGTAGGATGTCTGGTTTGCCCAATGGCAGGGGAACGGCATGAATACATCCGAAGGAACTGTTACCCGCGAGAAGTAGAGAAATATATCCGTGTGATCCGTGAGACGAACGGGAGGGAGTACCCCACACGGGAGGATACTGAGCATTTCATTGAAGTCGGTGGCTGGAAAGTAAGGAATAACGGGCGAGATATTATTAGCCTGCCGCAGAAGTATAAGGAGAAGAGCGCAAATGTATTGGAGGTGCGCGGCGCCTCCCAAGACTGGAAAGTGTGGCTCAAAACCCTTGGAGAGTACAACATAGAAGGCAAACAGTGTATTTTACGGTATCGGGGTGAGACGTATACCTTCGATGTAGAAGAGACAGGTGACGCCGTTTTGGTGACGCTCCCAAATGAGATGGTGAAGCTCTCTCCAACGGTGACCAAAAGCATCAAACAGGTATTTCGAAAGGCCGCATATTGTATCGGGTGCAAGGAGTGCCAGGCGGACTGCCCATATGGATGCTTGAAGTTTGAGAACGGAACGCTTGTGATACGGGACGATTGCCGCCACTGCTTAAACTGTCACAAGCCGGCAGGCGGGTGCCTGTTATACAAATCGTTAGAACAGCCGAAAGGAACGGGAACAATGAGCAACAAAGCAATTGACTGCTATGCAGATCATGCCCCCAAACCTGAGTGGATTGAGTCATTCTTTGCCCTGAAGGATGACTTTTTCGAGAATCACACCCTGGGCACTACGATGATCGATATGTTCAGAAGATTCCTGCGAGATGCGGAATTGATTCAAGACAACAAGCTGACTGAGACGGCCCATATCCTAGACGGGATTGGCCTGACGAGCCCCACGTTCTGGGGAATTCTGCTGGTCAACTTGAGCCACACCGCTGAGGTGGGCTGGTACGTACGAAACATCCCCTTTGACGAGATCATCCAGCGAGACTATCTCATTCAACTCTTGCAGGATGCTGGTGCCAAAGAGAGGGGATCCAAGTCTGTGGCAGGAGCCTATCGGCGGATCTTGACGCTTCCTTTCGGCAAACTGCTCGGACTGGGTGAGGTAGTTGCGGAGAAGAAAGGATTTTACCTGATCCGTGGCCACTGGAGCGATCCGGTGCCAGAGGTGATTCTGTACGCTCTGTACAAGTTCGCAGAGAAGTGCGGCGGGATCTATCAGCTGAGACTGGATTCGCTGCTGGATGACTCCATTGAGCGGGATGGGGTGAGCCCCACCCGGATCTTTGGGTTGGATCGTGAGACGATGGTTCGCATTTTGAACGGCCTGTCCGTGAACTATCCGGAGTTCATCTCAGCGTCCTTCACGCTTGACCTGGATAGCATCACGCTCCGTGAGGAAAAGACATCAATGGATGTCCTCCGCCTATTATCGACAAGGGGGTATTAGGAGATGGAAAATAGGCCCTACCAAGACTACTTCAACATCAATCCCAAGTTCTATGCCGAGGTTACTGAAGACCTGATTGCCAGCGGCTTGGTGTCTTGGAAGGATTTTTATCCCCATGCTACCTTTGTGAAGCTACTTCAGAAGGTCTGCGATGTGCTGTCGGGGAAAACGCCGTCCTCCCTGTGGGTGGAGGGCGCCTATGGTACAGGCAAATCCCACGCTGCCCTGGCGGTAAAGTCCATGCTGGAGGCCTCAGATGATGAGGTAAAAGAGTACTTTGCAGACTTTAAGCTCAGCCAGGATCTCTGCCAAAAGTTGCTCACAGTGAAGAACGCAGGGAAGCTGCTGATTGTGCATCGAATGGGCTCTGGCAGTATCCGGACAGATCAGGATCTTATCTTGGCGATGCAAGACAGCATCATGCGGGCAATGGCTGCCAACGGGATTGAGAATCAAGGAGAGGCAAGCCTTCGAGATGCTGTACTGAAATGGTTCGAGAAGGACGCGAGCAGAGACTATTTCAACAGGCTGATATCAGAAGATGAGGCGTATGCATGGAAGTTCGGCAATCAGAAAGTGGAAGATATTATTCAGCAGTTGAAGGCAGGCTCTCCGGAGAGGGTCACGAAGCTGATGAGACTGATCATGGAAGTGGCCAAGGCCAACGGCATCACTGGACTACTCAGAGACATTCAAGATATGGCGGCCTGGATCAAAAGCATAATCGATGAAAACCACCTGAAGGCGATCCTGTTTATTTGGGATGAGTTCACCGAGTTTTTCCTGAACAACCCGAATTCTCTCACTGGTTTTCAGACTTTGGCTGAGATCAGTCTCTCGAAGCCCTTCTACTTCATGATCATAACACACCAGAGCCGCAGCTTGTTTCAGAATACTGAGACTTCGAAAAAGATCTTGGACCGGTTTGTGCCGCCGATTGATATCAAGCTGCCGGAGAACACGGCTTTCCACCTGATGGCTGCAGCTATGAGAGAAACCGATGATGTGGAAATGAAAAAGCAGTGGGCGGGATATAAGAGTGAGTTGAACAGCAACCTTGAAACGGCCCGCGCTATCATCCAAGACGGTGTTCGGAAATCCTCTGACCCGGGACAGATCTCAACGGTATCTGATGAGGAATTGCAGTCGATTGTTCCGATTCATCCGTATGCAGCATTGTTGCTGAAGCACCTGTCTGTAGCGTTTAAGTCCAATCAGCGCAGCATGTTCAACTTTATCATCAGAGATGACCCGGATGTACATGCTTTTAAGTGGTTCATCAGGGAATATGGACCGCTGAGCACAACAAACCTACTGACTATCGATATGTTGTGGGATTTCTTCTATGGTAACGGCGATAACGGCCTGAACGATGACGTGCGGGTTATCCTGAACTCGTACAACCTCCTTGATGCAAGTAAGCTCTCCACAGAGGATCAGAGAGTGCTAAAAACCATTCTGCTGCTGCAGGCAATATCCATGAGAGTGGGATCGGTAGAGCTGTTGCGTCCCAATGAGCTGAACGTAGAGTTGGCATTCAGCGGGACGGATTGGCAGCAGAACAAGGCAACCAGCATAGCAAAGAAGCTGGTGCAAAACCAGGTGCTGTTCACAAGGCCCGTGAGCAGTGGAAAGACAGAGTACACAGTGGCCAATAGCACTGGTGATGCAGCAACGATCAGTAAGAAGAAAGAGGAGATAGCAGAGAACACGAAGACACAGGATCTGATTGTCCAAGGGAATTTGCTCAGTGCCGTTCAATTGCCTGCACCGATTAGCAAACGCTTTGTACTGGAAGCTGCTGCGGCGAAGAACTTCAATGCCATTGTGAGCAAGGTGTCCAGCAATGCGAGTCCGAACCGTTTCCAGGGGATTGTGACGTTTGCTCGGGACGATGTGGAGGCAACACAGCTGCAGGGACAGATTCTTCGTGCAATGCAGGCCCGAAAGGATAGCCTCCTCATCATTGATGCTGGTCTGACCCCTCTGGGGAAGGACCTCTTTGATCAGTATACCGAGAACATGGCGTACAGCAGCTACTACGCGCAGAACGATAAGCGCCGCGCCAAAGACTATCAAAGCCAAGCTGAGAGATGCCTGAAAGAGTGGAAAGATAAGATTCAGGCGGGTGCATTCATGCTGTACAGCGATAGATACCTCAATGGAGTCCGCGTGACGAATCTTCCAGCCCTAGTGGATGAACTCAGCGAGATGAACCACCATAAGTACCCCTATGGCCTGGAGCAGATGAACGTCAGTGATGCCCTGTTTGGGGAAGGGGCGTTTCCTCAGGGGGCAGAACTGGGAATTGGTCAAAAGTTGACGGGCAGATTTAAATCAGCCCTTGAGAAAAACAGTCTTTCTACTGCACTAAAGGGCGCATGGAATGTGGAACGTTATTGGGAGGACCCCGCCAAGCGAGCACTGCCCATTGTCCAATTGAAGCTGAAGGTAGAACAGATTATCTCGGAAGGGTTCCAGAAGCGGGCCGAAAGGGTTAGCTTGTTTGACCTGTTTCAGCAGCTCACGGACGAACCGTTCGGCCTGATGCCCAACAATATCACGGCATTTGTCTTGGGATTCGTGCTCAAGGAATATGCCCAAGGGGACTTTTTCTGGACAAATGGCTCTACTACCGAGATCATGACGCCGGATAAGATGAAGAGCGCAATTGCAAACGTTTTGAATCAGAGACTATCACCGGCGAGAAATTTCAAAGAGGAATTCATAGCGCGTATGGGGGAAAATCACCGTGCCTTCCTCAAATGCACGACTACAGTGTTCAATATCTCCGAGAAGCAATGCGGCAATGTGGAAGATGCATGCAAACAGCTGCGGATCACTATGAAACGGTTTTCTTTCCCAATCTGGTGTGTCAAGGGCGTGCTGAATGACGAAGAGCTTACCACGCCCACTGCGAAGCTGAAGGAGATCATTGACAGCTATTGCCTGATCGCTAATACCGCCAATGGGAACCAAGGCAATGAGAGCGAGATCGCAGAGAGTATTGGCAAGGCTGTTCGGGAGACGCCGGAGATTGTTGCCGACCTTGCGAAGGTGATTAACAGCGACAATTGCCGGAAGGGTATGCTGGCGTATATCGATCACTTTGAGGGCGGTGTCCTCAAACAGTTGGCAGCGCAGATCGGCGACAACGGTGCATATCTGGATGTGGTGAAGGACAGATTCAATGTTGATGCAGCGAACTGGGCCTGGAACACAGAGACGGCAGACAACAAAATCCGAGATGTGATATTGGAATATCGCATCATTGACGAGTCCAATAAGAGCCTTCCTAAGTGTCGTAATATCAGAGAGGTTATCACAGGGTGGAACAACAGGGCCAAAAACATCCGGATGCCATATGAGACGATCAAGCCGTCTGCGGGAGACTTGGCACCGTTCCTTGAGGCGCTGTACAGCATGAGCGGAAGCAAAGATCTCCCTGATCAGAAAAGGGCCAGATTCTATGAGCTGCTTCTTGCATGCAGAGAGGACTTCGACCACTTCTACAGTAACCAGGTGAGCGTGTTTAAGCAGGTGGCAGCACCTTTCCTGGGCGATCTGAAGGACCATGAGATCACAATGCTGTATAACGATCTCAATGCTGGTCAGTTTATGAAGCAGCAAAGTGAGTACTTTCAGCACATTGAGCGATTGGTGAAGGAGTTCCAGGACAAACAGCTGAAGAAGCAGCTGCGAAACCTCTGGCAGGAAAAGACGGGATCCAAGGATCCTGCAGCGTGGTCCTCAAAATACGATACGCCGATCCTCTGTATGTTCGATGATGGTGAGCGGGTCGAGGCAAAGCGTGTGTTCACAACAATGCTGAGCAATTCTCCTTCGGATGCGGAGGTGAATTATGCGATTCAATACCTCCAGAAGGCGACATTCTACGACAGACTGGCGGATGAAGACGAGCGAGACAGGTGCTTTGCGGCACGCGTAATGGGAGACTACGCGATCTTACTAAACGACCTGCAGGAGGTGCGGGAGTACATATCCGATAATACCAGAGAGAGGGCCTACGACTGGTTTGACAACTCTGCAGTCCGCAATTTGATTGGTATGTGTGCTGAGAAGCAATACAAACGGGGCGGCTATGAGCAGGTCATGAACATCATAGATCAAATGGATTCCAGCGATCTCAGAGTGTACCTCAAGGACCTGATTTCTACGAATGTGACAGTGGGTATCCAGATTCTCCGGAAGAAGAAGTAGGGAGGATGGGCATGTACAGCGAGAGCGTTCAAGATTGTTTTGCACAGATCGGTGCCTACACGGACTGGGTTGGGCCTGGCAGAGTGCTGATTGTTAACACAGAGAACTACGATGATTTGAGAGCTATAGTGAATCGTCTAGAGGCAGACAGAAGCAAACGGTGTATCTACGTATCTGAGCATGTGTTCCCCAATGGCTTGCCCGATATCCAGATGACGTTGGAGATGCTGAGAGATGCAGGGTGCCATGTCGTGGTTGGGATCTCCCAGGCCTGTATGCTGCAAGGGGATCGTGTGCTGGACGATGTGCTGGATGAACTGCTGTACATGTCCATGCCTGGCCGTGCCATTGTGCTGGTGAGCCATTGCCATCGTCAGCTGGAAGAATACCTGCGCAGGGATCCACGGTTGGATAACCGGATCTTGTTTGTAGAGGGGCATAGCACCGTGCTGCCCAAGATCCGCTTGGCGGCCAGTGCCGCAGAATGTGCCGGGATATCCTATGACGATGGAATGGCGGCACTGATGCGCCATCTGGAAAGGCTGACAGACGGGGAGATCGCGAAACAGGAGTATTTTACGGTGGTAACCTCGTTCTCTCTTGGGGCTTTTGCGCATTCCGTGTATCCTGTAGCCACCAGCGGCGGTGTTTTTGATGTGTTGAAAAAGCGGTATGTAGATCTTGCGGGGGCCGCTTTGAAGACTTATGGAACAGCGGAGCAATGGAACTGGCTGTGGGAAGAGATCAAGGAGTATGACAGTTTCTCCGCTTACGTAGTGACGCAGTTTGGTTCTACTACCGGGCTCTCTTCCTGCCTGGAAGATGTGATGGAGTCCGGCAGTGCCAAAGATCAGTGGTTGCTTTGGCTGGCATTGAAGACGTTTGGCGCCCCCACAGAACAATATCTGACCCTGGCATTGAACAACAGCCAGGCGGCCTCTGACTTGGAAGAGCACATCTATCAGGATTTGTTGGAAGTTCGGTGGACAGACACAAAGTTTAAGTCGTGTTTTCTGGAGCGGAAACGCCTGATCAAGAATCTGCCAGAAAACCCATCGCAAGTGCAAACTTATTGCAAGTTGGTGGGGAAATGGGGCAAGAATGCTGTGTTCTACCTCACAGACGCCACAGAGGCAGAGGAAAAAACTTTCCTAGAGACCTTGAGCTTGTATGAGTGGTCAAAGAAGGAACTGGAAAACGCAGTGGCCCTTAGCTTCCCGGAACTTGCATTGTACCTGAAGGAGTTCATGTTCGATGAAACCAATACCCATCTGTCCGATCAAGACGAGGGATTCCGTAGTGTCCTGACGGATTACTTTTCCCGGTATAAGTACCAGAAGGTTTGCAACCGGATCAAACCAGACTTTTTGGACCAGGTGAACCGGTTGGCGGCAGAGCGTCCGCTCAGTATATACAAGCTGCAACCCAGAAGTTCTATCCTCTCGGCCATGAACAGAGAAAAAACCGAAGGCTACTTCTTTGATGCCCTTGGGGTGGAATACCTCTCTTATATCCAGGCAAAGTGTGAGAAATACGGTTTAGTTTATGAGATAAACGTGGCGCATTGTGAGCTCCCATCTATCACAGTGAAAAACCAGGATTTTAGGCAATACTTCAACACAAAAGACAATGGTGATCTGGATGACCTAAAGCACCATAGCCAAATCTATGATTTTGAGAAGTGCGACCTTCCGATTCATATTTTTAGAGAACTTGAGATTGTTGATAAAGAATTGAGCGACATCCGAAAGGAATTAGATCGTCAGGAAAATGTAGTAGAAAAGGCTGTAATCATACCGGATCATGGAGCCAGCCGGCTGGCGGTGATCTATCAGCATGAGAGCCAGACCTTATTGCAGTTGGAGGAAAAGGGAAAGCACAGCGGCAGATGTTGTCCAGCGGCAGAAGATCCCAAGATTCCAGAGGCTGTTTTCGAGGAGGGCTATGCGGTCCTCGGCAACTATGAACGTTTTAAAGGCAGCAGAAAGGCGAGCGTGGAGGCACACGGCGGCACAACGTTAGAGGAAACGGTGATTCCCATTATCACCCTATCGATTCGGCCGGATAAGGTCAAATACAGGTTTGAAGAGGAAACAGTCAAGTATAGGCCGGGCCAAACTGTAGAGATCGTGCTCTTCGCCAATGTACCAATGAAGCAGCCTCGGCTGATGATAGACGGGACCACTTATGTAGGAAGCTTCCGAGAAGATTCAAGACATGCAGTATTTGCCTTGGAAGACCTGAGACGCGCTGGGGATTACAATGCAATGGTGTATGAGGGGAACACCTATACGGGTGTGACTCTCCCATTCACGATCGAACGGCCTACAAAAATTCGAAACTTAGGCTTGCAGTAAGAAGAGGTGAGTGCGATGGACGAAAACACGATAGTGCTCAGTAAAGATGAGAATCCGAACGCTCAAGACCCTGCGCTCCTTCAGCGGTTTAAGGATGCCTTTGATGCGATGGTTGTGTACAAAGATCTCAATCAGAACAATTTCATCTCATCGTTTAAGCTTCCATCGTTCATGCGGGACTTTATCCTCAAAAACTTCCAAGACGATGACGGTGTTGTGGATGTGGAGGGAGCGGGAGATTTTATTCGCCGCTTCATCCCCAAGAAGGAGGACTGGAAGTCCATTCAGAATCGGATTATTAACAACGGGGAGACGGTAAAGATTCTGGCAAAGATCTCCGTTGACATCAATATCGGCACAGGGGAGACCACGTTTTCTCTCCCAGACTATGGCCTATCAAGCAACAATACAGCGATTCCTTGGGATGTTTGGAATGACTGCAGCGATGGCCTGTTAAAGTCTGAAGAGAACTGGGGCGTTGTAGAGTTGGGGTATCAGTACCCGTCTGACGCTAAGACAAAAGGGAAGATCAAACTGCTGGGCTATGAGGATTTCTGCCCATATGAAGTGGATTTGGAGGAGTACCAGGCAGCGAGAGAACTTTTTTCACTGGATGAGTGGATCGACATTGTCCTGGGGGCTGTGGATTACAATGCCCAGGGATATGGCAGCAGGACGCAGAAGCTCAATGTTCTGCAGAGACTTCTGCCGTTTGTCGAAAAGCGGCTCAATCTGATGGAACTGGCACCGGCTGGAACGGGAAAATCCTACTTGTTTGGCCAGGTGAGTCGTTATGGATGGCTGGTTTCTGGTAAGGTAACCCGAGCTAAACTCATCTATGACGTAGGAAAGAAGCAAGACGGTATTGTGGCTTTGCGGGACTACGTAGCGCTGGATGAGATCCGGGAAGCGGCCTATATGAAAGACGAGGAGATTCAGGCAGCGCTGCAAGCCATCATGGAGAATGGCAAGTATCGAGCGGGGGACAACCATGAGGTGAATGTGGATGCTGGCATCATCTTCTTGGGAAACATTCAGTCTGATGTGATGAATGAATACAGCAATATGTTGATGGAGTTGCCACGGCCATTCCATCAGACGCAGTTCCTGGACCGTATCCACGGCTTCATCAAAGGTTGGGAACTGCCTCGCATGAACGAGGATCTCAAAGTATGTGGGTGGGCGCTGAACTCAGAGTACTTCTCTTCTATTTTGCATGAGCTGCGGGATGATCCCTCTTATCGCGCCATTGTGGATGCCCTGGTTGATGTGCCACCAAAGGCGGATACCCGCGACACAGAGGCAATCAAGCGCATTAGTACAGCGTACCTGAAACTCCTATTCCCCCATGTGAGGCGGCCGCAAGATATTGCACCATGGGACTTTAGAAAGTATTGCCTGTTGCCCGCCATGAACATGCGAGCGATTATTCGGGTTCAAATGGGGCTCATTGATGAGAAAGAGGCGGGTAAGACTGTGCCATCTTTCTCTGTACGTGAATGCAATGCATGAGCTATTGAAATGGGCAACTAGGTGACTGACTAGAATTATAGAATCAAGTGGTTCAAAATAGGACGGATTGAGAAAGCATTTATGGGCAGGAAGGTAATAAACAGAGTATGCACAGTGTGCGGAAGGGCACCCCTTACAAAAAATGAAGTTGGAATCAACCAGAAGCTTTTGGGCGAGGCCACAACTGTCTACTACTGCCTGGATGATCTGGCAGAGTATTTAGAGGTTACTGTTCAGGACATCGAGGATAAGATTGAGGAGTTCAAAGAGCAAGGGTGCAAACTTTTTGAATAGGTAGCTATATTGCGATGGAGGTGAGATGGAATGATATATGCTGATCATGCTGCTACAACAAAGTTAGATGAAGAAGCCCTAGAGGCAATGCTCCCGTACCTGCGGGATATATACGCCAATCCATCTCAACCCTATCGAATTTCCAGAGAGCCCAAAATGGCACTGAAAAAGGCAAGGGAGACCATCGCTGGCTGTATCGGCGCAGAGCCAGAGGAGATCTATTTTACTTCCGGCGGAACAGAGAGCGATAATTGGGCGGTACAAGGAGTGACATGGGAAATACCACGCGAAAAAGAAATCCTGGTATCAGCCATTGAGCATCACGCAGTACTTTCGGCGGCTGAGGCTGCTGGCCGTAGGGGGTGCGACATTCGAATAATCCAACCCGATAGAGGAGGACATGTTTTACCAGAAACCCTGAAACGTGCACTTACAGGTAAGACAACATTTGTCTCAGTAATGATGGTAAACAATGAGGTGGGTACCATCCAGCCTATTCGTGAGCTTGCTGCAGTCACATGTGAGACACAAAATGCCTTACAGGCGATGAATTCCAAAACAAGCGGTGCAAATTCGCGTATTGTCTTTCACACAGACGCCGTACAGGCAGTGGGGCACATACCTGTGAATGTGCAGTCAAACTGTGAAGGGGTGGATCTCCTCTCAGCATCAGCGCACAAATTCAATGGGCCGCGGGGAGTAGGCTTCTTGTATGTTCGAAAGGGTACAAATCTAGCTCCATACATCTATGGGGGTGCCCAGGAGCACGGAATGCGCTCTGGAACAGAGAACGTAGCTGGAATTGTAGGAATGGCTGTAGCATTGGAAAAGCACTGTGCAACGATCGAGGCAGACCAGCTATATATTCGGGATCTAGAGCAACAACTGTTGGCGGGTTTAGAAGAAAGTGAAGTACCATATGGTCGCAATGGAGAGCCTCCTTTTGCTCCAGGAATTCTCAGCCTCAGCTTCCCTGGGCTTAGCGGTGAGGCAATGCTTCATAGGCTGGATTTAATGGGAATAGCAGTTTCCACCGGGTCCGCTTGTGATGGCGAAAAAACCCAGATCTCTCATGTGTTGCGTGCAATTAATCTGGACAAGATGCGAGCTAAAGGGACAATTCGGCTTTCGCTTGGAAGAGATAATACTTCTGATGAAGTTAAGACTATTGTGGGTGCTTTGAAGAAAATAACTATTACATCACAAGGCTGTTAAATTTAGCAGAACGTCATCAAGTGTAACTTCAGAGCCAGGGGCACCTCAATAATAATGAAATTTCGCAGTGAGAATAAAGCATAGAACGCCTCGCAGTATATACATGGAAGTAGCACAGGACAACAAAGGGGCCTTCCGGGATGGGAGACCCCTTTTCAGCGATAGGGGATTGCGCGTGATCAGTCTGCGAACAGCGGGGTGGAGAGATAGCGGTCTCCGGTGTCCGGCAGCAGAGCCACGATGGTCTTGCCCTTGTTCTCCGGGCGCTTGGCCAGCTGAATGGCTGCCCATACCGCGGCGCCGGAGGAGATGCCCACCAGCACACCTTCCGCCTTGCCCACCTGTTTGCCGGCGGCGAAGGCGTCCTCGTTCTCAACGGGGATGATCTCATCGTAGACGGCGGTGTTCAGCACATCGGGGACAAAGCCGGCGCCGATGCCCTGGATCTTGTGGCTGCCGGAGACGCCCTTGGACAGCACCGGGGAGCTGGCGGGCTCCACGGCCACTACCTTCACATTGGGGTTCTGGCTCTTCAGGTATTCGCCAACGCCGGTGATAGTGCCGCCGGTGCCAACGCCTGCCACGAAGATGTCCACCTTGCCGTCTGTGTCTTCCCAGATCTCCGGGCCGGTGGTGGCCTTGTGGACGGCCGGGTTGGCGGGGTTCACAAACTGGCCGGGGATGAAGCTGTTGGGGATCTCCTTGGCCAGCTCATCTGCCTTGGCAATGGCGCCCTTCATGCCCTTGGCGCCCTCGGTGAGGACCAATTCAGCGCCGTATGCCTTCATCAGTTGGCGGCGCTCCACGCTCATGGTCTCGGGCATCACGATGATGATGCGGTATCCCCGGGCGGCGGCCACGGAGGCCAGGCCGATGCCGGTGTTGCCGGAGGTGGGCTCGATGATCACGGAGCCGGGCTTCAGAAGACCTTTGGCCTCGGCGTCATCGATCATGGCCTTGGCGATCCGGTCCTTTACGGAGCCTGCGGGGTTAAAGTACTCCAGCTTGGCCAGGATGGTGGCATCCAAGCCCTCGTTCTTTTCGATGTGGACCAGTTCCAGCAGCGGGGTGTGGCCGATCAGCTGATCTGCGGATGAATAGATTTTGCTCATGATAGTACCTCCAAAAGGAATGAAGTGAGATGTCCCGTGGGAAGATCGGACGGATCGCCCGTTCGGTCTGCTGTCTTCTGCGTAAGCCCTACTAACTTGGTGGGTTTATAGGGATTATAGACCTGGGAGGGGGAGGTGTCAACAGGAAAATTGGGGGGATGCGAAATCTTGTGGGATTGGTGCATAGGAGTCAGACAGAGCGACATTCTTTGTGCAGTGGGACCAAAGAGCACTAAAAGAGTGCTGATGGTTCATCTACTGCTCCCATGGTGCGGCTCCTTGCCGTGACATTTTTCTCTCCTGGTCTACATTTCCATCTTGAAATCCTACTTACCATGCGGTATGATAGGAATTAGCAAACAGGAGGTGGCACGGGGTGCTGGTATCGACAAAAGGACGGTATGCCCTGCGGGTGATGATCGACCTGGCGGAGCATCAGGCGGACAACTATATTCCGCTCAAAGTAATTGCAGACCGGCAGGAGATCTCGGAGAAGTATTTGGAGACCATTATCAAAGAGCTGGTGCGGGCCAGGATGCTGTCTGGCGTCCGGGGCAAGGGCGGCGGCTATAAGCTGACAAAGCCCCCAGAACAGTATACGGTGGGGAGCATTCTCCGATCCACGGAGGACTGCCTGGGCACCGTGGCATGCCTCGATGAAAATGCAGAAAACTGCCCGAGAGCGGCGGATTGCCGGACGCTGCCGCTGTGGAAGGGCCTGGACAAGGTGATCAATGAATACCTGGACAGCGTTACCCTTGCGGACCTGATGGACACCGGGGATGCCGGAGACAACTACGTCATATGAGAAATAGAAAAGCCTGCCTCACCGCTGAATGGCGGTGAGACAGGCTTTTTCTACCCTATTCCTCGTACATAGGCGAGCACACGGCCCGCAACTTTGCCTCGATCTTGGCCTGGACCCCGCTCTCGTTGGTGCGGATCCGCAGAAGAGAAATGCCACACTTCAGGAAGATGTCGTCCTTGATGTCATCCCGGGCCTTTTGGGTACCTTCGATGGGGTGCATGGAGACGCCATCGATCTCAATGGCCAGGAGAGGGGCCTTATCCAACTTGTGGTACAAGAGAAAGTCCGTGTGGGTGAGGGGGCTGCCCACAAAGTCTTTCTCCATGGCGGTGAGATTCCGGGTGTCCCGGATGAGGGAGGACAGAGCCACATGGGCGGCACACCCTACCAGGTGAAACTCCTCTTGCTCCAGTACCTCTTCTATCACAGCATAGGCAATGTTCTCCGAATCGAACTCAGAGATGCGCTGGTGGTCCTTCAAGTAGGCGCGGCGCTGGCGGGCATGGCCGGCGTAGAGGAGGTCGAAGATGGAGTATACGCTGCTGGAGACGGCGGTGCAGTTGTTGTACTCAATGTAACGGGCAAGATCTCCGTAGTTGGTACGGGCATTGCGGGGATCCGGAGACATCACCACCACCAGGGCTTTGGTGGCCCGGGAGACGGCAACATTCAAAAGATTGGGGTTGTCTACGAATGGTCCGATGGTGTTGTCTACCGTGGTGAGTATGATAGCCTCTTTCTCCCGGCCCTGATACTTGTGGACGGTGCAGACCTCGTATTTCCCGTGCAGCTGGGAGGAGAGCGCCTCCGCCTGGGCACGGTATGGCGTGATCACGGCGACGTCTCGGTATCCGTCCTTTTCCAGGGCGGGGATCACCTCTTGGATCACCACATCGATCTGGCGCTGGTTCACGTTGTACATGGCGTGGTTTCCCTCTGTGGTCTTGTACAGGGAGAGCACATTGGGCTCCCCGTGGTCCTCTGTCTGGATCAGCAGTTCTCCGTGATAGAACTTTCGGTTGCAGAACTCAATGATCTTCGGGTGGCAGCGGTAGTGCTCCCGGAGAAGGACAGAGGGCACTTTGGGCCATCTCTCTACGGCGGAGGACAGCAGACTGTGCTTGGCCACGTTGTACATGGGGTCCAGATCGTGGGCAGCCCAGAGCTGTTCTGCGGCTTCCCGGTCCTCATGGGAGAGTACATTGGGCAGTTGCTTGCTGTCTCCGACAATCACCACATTTCGGGCGCAGGAGAGTGCCAATACCCCTGTGACCAGATCTACCTGGGATGCCTCGTCCACGATGAGGTAGTCGAAGGCGGCTTCTGCGGCGATGCAGCTCTTGATGGAGTACGTGGTGCTGAGAACCACGGGGTACTCCTGGAGGAAAGCATGGGACTTGTTCCAGAGATCCTCCATCTCAAACTGCTTCCGCGGCCTGTTCCAGCAGTACCGCTTTGCCAGATTGGCCTGGAAGAGTGCCAGGGAAATCTCGTTCAGCTGGGCCATCTTGGTTTCGAAGGTGAAGTCCGTGAGGGCAGTTTCCAGGAGGTGCTTCTCCTCCTGGAGCTCCCGCAGCTTTATAGTGTAGAAGTGCTTCTGCAGGAAGGGAATGGCGGATTCCGGCGGGTACTCGAACCAGCGGATCAGAAGGCGGTCGTCTGTGAAGAGAAAGGCCACCTTGCGGAGGAGTTTGAGGATACCTTTGTGATTCTCCGCGAAGTCCTCGTACCGGGTCCAGAGGGACAGGATCTCATCGGACTTCAGGCCGCGGACATCGGCCTCGGATGGAAAGTCCAGGTTGGTGAGCCAGTGGTTTCGCTCTACGCAGGCGGAGTAATACTCCTCAAAATGGGCCTGTTCAGGCTTCAGGGTCAGGAGCTCCTGCTCAATCTCGGCGAGGCGGGTTCTCTTTTGCAGCATCTCGTCCAGCTCGTCCGTTAAAGTGTGCAGGGTATCGCTGAGTTCATGCTTGCTCGAAGAGGACAGTTGCCAGATGCTCATGTCCGGGTAATGGCCGCCCTGTGACGCAAAGAACTGCTCCCGGTGTTCCAGACGGCCCAGATGTGCAGCCAAGAAGGACAGGCCTTTGTCTCGGAGCTTGTCTTCTACGTTCTGAACGGCAGGGTTGTTGTTCGATACTACCGCTACCGTCTTGTTGCTGTATACGGCATTGGCGATGATGTTCAGGATGGTCTGGGTTTTCCCTGTGCCCGGTGGTCCCTGGATGATGCTGACGGGACACGAAAACGCGTTTTCGACAGCCTGCTTCTGACTCAGGTTCATCCCGAAGGGGTAGATGAGGTGCTGCGGGGCGGATACCAGTTTGGGCTGGCGCCTCTTGTTCAAGTAGCTGGAGAGGGCGGTGTCGTTGCGGATCGACTGGACCCGGTTGTATTGACTTACCAGGATCTTGTGGTGGTCTGGAGTCTCCAGGCTCAGAAGCTGAGCAGCTTGTTTGAAGTAGCTGAAGAGGTTCTGGACGGCATCGTTACTGAGGCTGTTGGGAATGAGCTTTACCGCGTTCGAGGGGTACAGGAGAGAACGGTTGTTAAGCAGAAGAAGGCGGTAGTACGGGCCGAAGTCTACGATGGTGAGGAGCTTGTCCGATGGTATGGTTTCGCCGTTGGCCTGGACCACTACGGTGCTGGGGTCTATCTCCTGCTTCTTCCGGAGGATCTGGGCGTGGCGGAGGGAGTAGTCGTAGAGCTGGTCGGAGTTGTTGTACTGGATCTTGCAGACGGCGCCGGTGACGCGATAGGCGGCGATACGATCTGTGGCATCATTGCCGTTGACGATGAGGAGATATTCGCGAAGATCCATGTGGCGTGCCTCCGAAGGGGAAGAGATTGGGTGTAGGAGGGCTGGGATAGGACAGTGAAAGCAGTATAATACGGGATTCGGCCAATTGCAACTTGCGTTCATGAGAGCGAAAAGCGATCATTCCCTTCGCAAGGGCGAGCATCTTATCTGAGAGCGACCGAATTACTCAGCTGAAAACGGTGAAAAAGCCGTAAAAATGACGAAAAAAGTGATTGCACCTTGCCGGATTTTGATATATACTAGTCCATATTCTTGTTCTTCGCACTCGTTCCTTTGCTGGCGAGAAATGAACAAGATTTGTGGAGTGAACGAGAAGTAACTTATATTGTAGGGTTATGATTGTATTGAGCTCCTGAAATGAGAAAAGAGGAGTGTGTGCGATGGCAGAAAAGACTACCGCAAACATTGGCTTTGAGAAACAGTTGTGGGATGCAGCATGTGTTCTCTGGGGCCACATCCCGTCTTCAGAGTACCGGCAGGTGATTATTGGCCTGATCTTCCTGAGGTATATCTCGAGCGCATTCGAAGCGAGGTACCGCGAGCTTGTGGAAGAAGGGGAAGGCTACGAGAACGACCGAGACGAGTACACAGCAAAGAACATCTTCTTCGTACTTGAAAAGGCAAGGTGGGCCAAGATCGCCTCAGCCGCGCATACTCCTGAGATCGGCGTTATCCTGGACGATGCAATGCGGGCAATTGAGGCTGAGAACAAGTCTCTGAAGAATGTACTGCCAAAGGTGTACGCTTCGCCGGATTTGGACAAGCATGTTTTGGGTGATGTCGTGGACATCTTCACAAACAGCATTGATATGAGCGAGACCGAGGCAAGCGAGGACCTGCTGGGCAGAACTTATGAGTATTGCATCGCACAGTTTGCCGCAAAAGAAGGCGTAGGTGGAGGAGAGTTCTACACGCCTGCGAGCATCGTAAAGACACTTGTTGAGATACTGAAGCCTTTTGACAACTGCCGCGTATACGATTGTTGCTGTGGAAGCGGCGGGATGTTCGTACAGAGTGCGAAGTTTATTAAGGCGCATAGCCATTCCAGAGGCCATATTTCTGTGTACGGGCAAGAGGCAAACTCGGATACTTGGAAAATGGCTAAGATCAACATGGCAATTCGGGGAATCGAGGCAGACCTTGGCCCTTATCACGCAGATACGTTTACGAACGACTTGCATCCAACGTTGCGGGCAGATTTCATATTGGCAAATCCTCCCTTTAATTACCATCCCTGGAATCAAGAGAAACTCGTTGATGACGTCCGGTGGAAATATGGCCTCCCGCCGGCGGGCAACGGAAACTATGCTTGGATCCAGCACATGATCTATCATTTGGCTCCGAAAGGTAAGATTGGCTTGGTCCTAGCGAACGGTGCACTATCAACGCAGACCAGTGGAGAAGGAGAGATTCGGCGGAAAATTATCGAAGACGACCTCATCGAGGGTATCATTGCGATGCCAACCCAGCTTTTCTACAGCGTTACCATTCCGGTGTCGCTGTGGTTTATTACCAAGGGCAAGCAGCAAAAAGGCCGGACTTTGTTTATCGATGCCCGTAAGATGGGACATATGGTTGATCGCAGGCACAGAGATTTCACAGAAGAGGACATCAAGAAGCTGTCTGATACGTTTGAAGCGTTCCAGAATGGTACACTCGAAGATGTGAAGGGCTTTTGCGCTGTAGCTACAATGCAGGATATTGCTAAGCAGGACTACATCTTGACGCCGGGACGCTATGTTGGAATAGAGGAACAGGAAGATGATGGCGAACCATTTGAGGAGAAAATGACGAGGCTGACCTCAGAACTCGCAGACTTGTTTGCCAAGTCTCACGAACTGGAAGATGAGATACGGAGGAAGCTGGGGGCGATAGGGTATGAAATCTAAGCTTTCACACATTTGTAGCTGTGTTAATGAAAAGATAGCTGCCTCCGAATTGAATGTTGATACCTATATTTCGACGGAAAATATGTTGCCAAACAGGGGCGGTATTACAAGAGCTGCCTCTCTTCCAAATGTTCAAAGAACACAGGCTTTTTTTGCAGGCGATGTACTAGTGTCTAATATTAGGCCGTATTTTAAGAAAATTTGGTTTGCTGACTTTGATGGTGGATGCTCCAATGATGTTCTTGTATTTAGAGCTAACAAAGGAATAAGCAAGCGGTATTTGTACTATGTCCTATCTGATGACACTTTCTTTGATTATGCCATGTCGACGTCAAAGGGGACTAAAATGCCTCGTGGTGATAAAATGGCGTTGATGCGATATGATGTTCCGAGCTATGAATTCGAAGATCAAGAGAGAATTGCGGGGGCGTTGTGGACAATTGATGAGAAAATTCGACTCAATGCTAAGATAAACGATAATTTACAAGAGCAAGCTCAGTGCATTTTCACTCATGAGTTTCTTTCGCATGACAGTGTCCCAGAAGGTTGGCAAAAAGGATCTTTACTTGATATAGCTGATTACCTGAACGGCCTTGCCATGCAAAAATATCGTCCAAAGGGTGATGAGTTAGGGTTGCCCGTTCTTAAAATCAAAGAACTGCGTCAAGGCACGTTCGATTCCAACAGTGAATTGTGCTCGCCTTCCATCAAGTCAGAATACATTGTCCATGACGGCGATGTAATCTTCTCGTGGTCGGGCAGTCTCCTCGTTGACTTTTGGTGTGGAGGAGTCTGTGGTCTGAATCAGCATTTGTTTAAGGTCACATCTTCTACATACGATAAATGGTTTTATTACGCTTGGACAAACCACCATCTGCAAAAGTTTGCTGCTATCGCTGCGGATATGGCTACCACAATGGGCCATATCAAGCGTGATGAATTAGCAAAGGCAGCGGTGCTGATTCCTTCGCGCCCTGACTATGAGCGTATAGGCAGTCTGCTTGCTCCTATATATGACCTAGTAATTGCAAATCGTATAGAGAACCGTAGGCTTGCTTCCCTGCGTGATGAATTGCTCCCTCAGCTTATGTCTGGGCAGCTTGATATTTCTGAGGTGCCGCTATGAGCGAAACAAAGCTGAAGATTCCGTTTAATGCGCCCCTCAACGAGGCAGACACGGAAACACAGACCTATGGCTGCCGCCAAAGAAATCCAGACATTTGTGGGACTAATGGGCTCGCTGGTGTATGTGCCTTTGTGAGCAAGGATGGAATCTGTCGAAAACCATCCCGCGCATGGAAAAAGCAGTACCAGAAGCTGAAAGGCTAAGCCGCTAAATTATCGTTTATCTGTCTAAGCTCTCATCAACGGCGAGAGCAAACAACAGGAACTGCCGTTGATGTCGTTCTCTGGAAATGATATCGAAGGAGAATCGACATGAAAGAACAACTCGTGACCGATGTAATGCGGTTGATGTTACCACATCTTGATGGTGCTCAATTAAAACAGTTGAAACAGGCTATGGAGTATGCTCTGTTTAATTATAAAGTAACTGGCGTGGAGGATCAGGCGGAAAAAGACGATAGTGGAGATGTCATTACGAAGTTTATAACAGCCAAAAGGCTTGAAGGCTGCTCTGAGAAGACACTTAAGTATTATCAGGCCACTATTGAAAAGATGGTGCAAACACTTGATAAAAGTGTACGGCATATTTGCACAGAGGATTTGCGCACCTATCTTACTGAATATCAGACCAAAAATGGGTCAAGCCGTGTAACTATTGATAACATCCGAAGGATCCTTTCTAGCTTCTTTTCGTGGCTCGAAGATGAAGACTATATCATTAAGAGTCCGGTGCGTCGCATTCATAAGGTGAAAACGTCAAGCAATATCAAAGCAACGTACTCAGATGAGGACCTTGAGAGAATGCGCGATAGCTGTATGGAAAAACGTGATTTGGCGATGATTGATCTTTTGGCATCTACAGGGATGCGTGTTGGAGAGATGGTTCTGTTGAATCGTGACGATATCGACTTTTCTGAGCGGGAGTGTGTGGTGTTCGGAAAGGGAGACAAGGAAAGAGTTGTTTACTTTGACGCTAGAGCAAAGCTGCACATGTTGGATTACCTTGAGAGCAGGACTGATAGTAATCCGGCGCTCTTTGTGACGCTGCGTGCTCCCCATGAAAGGTTGGGTATAGGCGGTGTTGAATACCGCCTGCGTGAACTTGGAAACAGGTTGGATATACCAAAAGTGCATCCTCATAAGTTCAGACGGACGTTGGCGACAGTGGCAATTGATAAGGGGATGCCTATCGAACAGTTGCAGAAACTTCTTGGGCATGAGCGAATTGATACTACTCTTCAATATGCAATGGTTAAGCAGAGCAACGTTAAAATAGCTCATAAGAAATACATCGGATAGGAAGCGATATAATGGATGTAGAATACGCACCGTTAGCTTCTCTTACTTTGGACGGGCGAGGTTCATACGGAATAGCGGCACCAGCTGTTGAGCGCTCAGATGCTCTTTTTACATATCTCCGCATTACTGATATAAATGACGATGGAACACTTAATGTGCTGGGCCTAAAATCGGTTGATGACGAGAATGCATCAAAGTATATTTTGAAGAAGAATGACATTGTGTTTGCTAGAACAGGGGCGAGTACGGGGCGCAATTATTTCTACGATGGATCTGATGGCACACTTGTATTTGCTGGGTTCCTTATCAAATTCAGCATCGATCCTAACAAGGTGAACCCAAAATATATTAAGTACTATTGCATGTCTGATGCCTACAAAGGATGGGTCCATTCTCATACCACTGGGAGCACTCGCGGCAATATAAATGCAAAAACATTTGGCGAAATGATTGTGCCTATACTGCCCCGCGTGCAGCAAGATGGAATTGTGGAAATTCTATCTTGCTTGGACGAAAAAATCCGCAACAATTCTATGATAAACGATAATTTAGCGGCCTAAACATTGACTACTGACACGCTAATATGACGGCGTAAACAGCGAGGCCGGGGACGATAATTTGCCCGTTTGAAGGTTAAGGTATAAGATTATCAATTTCGCCTGACATCAGCTTCGGCAGCAAGCTGTCGCGAATGGTTGCCAAGGATTGATTTTCAATGATGTTAGAAGCGATTGAGTTATATATCGGTGTTACTATGCTGCAAAATTCTTCAACAATGTGGTCCGGGGGCAGGATAATTGGAAATTCAAGTGTAGCTTTCGGCGCTGCACGCTGGCGGCTGTTTGTGGTTCCTGTCACATGAGAACAGAGATGATTTAGAAATGGTGCGCTATCCAGAATTGAGTATATAAAGTCCCGCTGCTCGTGTTTTCGTGCTTGATAAACAATGAATTCGGTAGAGCAGACACAATGTTTTGTAATGCACATAGGCCTCCAGATGCGCTTTGTAGCAGGGTTTAGTTTAGAAATCATCACCGAGTCCGGAGTTATAATATATTTGTTACTTTTAATATCAGATGCGGTCTCAAACAAAGGATAGCATCGCTCGTCAAATGCAGGAATGCTATAATGCTCCACTGTCATATTTGGCTCTTTCGTTGGTGACCAACTATCAGTACTCATAATTGCTATTTGTCCCAGAGTAGACTGGCGCCAATCTTGAGGCGCAATGTTGCCAAAAGGTTCAAAATCGATGAACCAAGACTTGAAAACGGATCTGGCCATCTCAGTCAAATTATCGTTTATCTTTACCCTGATCCAATCATGCTGTGAGCAGTCCTGGAAACAGCCAATAAATACCGATCCATATATGTCGAGTATTCATCTTGCAATTGCATGCTGGAGGGATCTTAATGTTCTTCACTGAAGATACGTTTGAACAAGCCATTATCGAGTTGTTCGAGAAGATGGGATACACCCACATCTTGGGCTCTGATATTATCCGTGGAGACTGCACATCACCCCTCCTTGTGGATGTCCTTACAGATAGCCTTACCAGGATCAACAGAGGACTCCCTCCAAGTGCGATTGATGCCGCAATCCAGACGATTACCTCCTTTGACCTCGGTAGCCTGTATCAGAAGAACAAGCTCTTCATGGACTATCTGCAGTACGGTGTCAGCGTGAAGTACTTCTCCAAGGGGGAAGAGCGCTCAACCGTAGTCTATCTGGTGGACTATCAGAATGTTGAGAAGAACACCTTCCAGATTGTCAATCAGTTCACCTTTGTTGAGAATCAGAATATCCGGAGGCCGGACATCATTCTCTTTATCAACGGTATGCCCTTGGTGCTGATGGAATTGAAGACCCCCACAGCCGAAAATGTCGGGGTGGAGAATGCCTATAACCAGATCCGAAACTACATGAAGGACATCCCCTCCATGTTCTGCTACAACGCCATCTGCGTGATCAGCGACCTCACATCGAACCGTGCGGGCACGATCACATCAGGCCTGGACCGCTTCATGGAGTGGAAGACGAAGGATGGTCGGCACGAGAACAATGCCTATGCGCAGTTCGACACCTTCTATGAGGGCATGTTCCAGAGAGAACGCCTGCTGGACATTATCAAGAACTTCATTGTCTTTGAGGATGATACCAACCACCCCGTAAAGATCTTGGCGGGGTATCACCAGTACTTTGCGGTGAAGAAGGCCATCGAAAAAGCGCGAATTGCCACGGAAAGTGACGGCAAGGGTGGTGTCTTCTGGCACACACAGGGCAGTGGAAAATCCCTGTCCATGGTGTTCTATGCCCATCTGTTGCAGAGTGCGTTGGATACCCCTACCATTGTTGTCATGACGGACCGCATCGACCTGGATGACCAGCTCTTTGCCCAATTCTCCCGGTGCGCTGGATTTCTGCGGCAAAAGGCAGCGCAGGCAACGAGCAAGGAGGACCTCAAGACGCGCCTGGATGGATTGAAGGCCAATGGCATCATCTTCACAACCATGTTCAAGTTCGAACTGGGAGAGAAACCGCTGTCCACGCGCCGGAATATCATTGTGATCGCTGACGAGGCGCACAGAGGACAGTACGGCTTTGACGAGAAGGTCATCATGAGCGAGAACGCGGAGGGTGAAAAAGAGGCCAGGATTGCCGTTGGAACGGCACGTATTATCCGGGCTGCTCTCCCGAATGCCACCTTTGTGGGCTTTACCGGTACACCCATCTCTATGAAGGACCGCAATACCCGCGAGGTGTTTGGAGACTATATCGATGTCTATGACATGACCCAGGCAGTAGAAGACGGGGCGACCCGCCCGATCTACTACGAGAGTCGCGTTGTCCAGCTGAAGCTGAACAACGATGCCCTGAAGCTGATAGATGACACGTATGATGCCTTTGAGCAGGAGACCAATCAGCTCACTGTCGAGAAGAGCAAGAGAATGCTCGGCCAGATGGAGAGCGTGCTGGGTGCAGACTCTACCATTGCGTCTCTCTGCGATGATATCGTGACCCACTACGAGAAGAACCGGGCCAATCTGCTCACCGGCAAGGCTATGATCGTAGCATTCAACCGGAGGATTGCCATCAAGATCTACCGGCGGATTCTTGAAATCCGACCGGACTGGACCGAGAAAGTCGGCGTTGTCATGACCGGTGGCAACAATGATCCCGAGGACTGGAAAGAGATCATCGGGAACAAGGCTCACAAGGATGAGATGGCCCGCAAGTTCAAGGACAATGACGATCCCCTAAAGATCGCTATCGTGGTGGACATGTGGCTCACTGGATTCGATGTCCCTTCGCTGGCCACCATGTACATTTACAAGCCCATGCACGGCTATACGCTGATGCAGGCCATCGCCCGAGTCAACCGTGTCTTTAGGGACAAAGAGGGCGGCCTCATCATCGACTATGTGGGCATTGCCACCGCACTGAAAGCTGCCATGCGGGAGTACACATCCCGGGACCAGGACAACTATGGAGACATGGATATCTCCATCAAGGCCTATCCCAAGTTCCAGGAGAAGCTGCAGGTCTGCAGGGACCTGTTCCACCACTACGACTACTCTGGATTCTTCAATGGAACGGCGCTGGAGATGGCGCAGTACATCTCCGGTGGTATCAACTATGTCCTGGATGCCTCTGAGCCTAAACGGCAGGAACTATTCCTCAAGGAGGCCTATCTCCTGAAGCAGGCCCATTCCCTGTGTTCCAGTATTACCACAGACCAGGAGCGCCGCGAGGCTGCGTATTTCGAGGCAATTCGGAACGCTGCGACCAAAATCACCATTGGAAAGGTGTCTGGTCGCACTTTGGCAGAGATCAATTCCCAGATCAACGAACTCATGAAGGCCAGCATCCAGAGTGACGGTGTGCTCAATATCTTCGATGTAGACACGGCAGGGGAGGAATTCTCCCTCTTCGACCCGGCCGTTCTGAAAGAGATTTCCAAGATGAAGTACAAGAACATTGCTGTGGAGCTGCTAAAGAAGCTGATGGCTGGTCAAGTGAGCCTATACAGAAGGACTAACCTGGTGCAGTCTAATAAGTTCTCCGAGAAGATCGGTAAGCTGATGAACCGGTACTACAACGGCCTCATCACAAATCTGGAAGTCATCGAAGAGCTGTTGAAGATTGCGGAGGAGATCTGTGAGATGGAGGCAGCCCGAAAGAGCCTTGGCCTTACCCAGGAGGAGCTTGCCTTCTATGATGCTCTCACAAAACCCGAGGCGATCAAGGACTTCTACACAGACGGCCAATTGGTAGCCCTCACGCGAGAACTCACAGAGCAGTTGCGGAAAAGCAGAACGATAGACTGGCAGAAGAAAGAGAGCGCTCGGGCGGAGATGCGGGTCATGGTCAAGAGACTGCTGAAAAGATACAAGTATCCCCCGGAGGGGTTGGAAGATGCCATGGACACCGTGATCGGGCAGTGTGAACTCTGGACGGACAACGTGGTGTACGGATAAATCTCTCTGCAATGCACATGCGCAGCCCTTGCTGCCCAGGAAAGGGACAGCTGCTGTACACCTAAGCCTCAAGACACTGAACACAGTCAGTACGCCTACCTCCACGCGTATGTTGGAGGTAGGCGTTGCACTCTGTAGGCATGTTAAGAGCAAGGAGAGCGATAGAATGCCAAGAAGGGGAGTGGGTATGCCTAGAGCCGTGACGTAGATCACAGAAGGCCTCGGACCCTCAGCGCCTCGATAAAGTCACCAAAGACAAACTGCCCGGATACCAGTGCGAAATAGTCCTTTGTGTAGTCCATCTGCCCCACCATCTCCAAGGCGTTGTCAAAGATGACCGGACCCGTGTTGAGTCGTGGGATCTCCTCCTGCTCTCCCTCTGGATCTCCAAAGGATAGCGCCGAGAAGTCAAAGGAGAAGTCCAGTCCGCCGCCCTTCTTTCGTTTCTTCAAGTGGCCCGCCGCCCTTCTCGTTTGAAAAGGCCCTTCCCGGCGTGCGCTGCGCAGTACTGCAGAAGGGCAATAAAAAGCCGTCATATATCCCGCAGGCGGTGGCGCAGTACGACCAGCAGCACATCCTGATCTACGCGGACCTGGAGGCCAACCTGCTGGACCGGATGTTTGGCTTCGAGGAGACCTGGCGCGGGCCGTGGATGCGGGACGGTATCGTCTCCTTTGAGCGGGTCTACGTGTACACCGTGAGGCGGCTTGTCTCGGAGAGCATAATGGTGGAGGACGAGCGTTTCCGCTGGCGGGTGCTCCGGCTCCTGGGACGGATGCAGGACGGGCACGCCCAGCTCGATCTCACCAAAGACATCCTGGAGTATAGCTCGGATCACCGGAGCGATGAAGACCTGGAGAACATCGTGCCCCTGGCGGAGGACATCCGGGAAGCTGTCACCTGGGAGGGAAAGTACAACTGCCAGCCGATCGTGTGGCTGTATGCCCAGATGGGCCTCTCCGATGCGTACATGCAGTCTGGACGCTACGGGGAGGCGGAGCCAATTGTCCTGGAAACCCTGCAGGACATCACGGAAATGCGGCAGGAAAACAGCCCCATCATGAAGTGGGACTTCAAGCGGTTCCGGGACAGCCGCGTGGTCAAGTTGTCCGGATGCTTCATCGACCTGCTGGAGGCCAGCACCTGGTTCAAGCGGGCGATGATTGCGTACCACCTCGGTCAGCAAGAGAAGCTGGCAGAGTATCTGGACCAGGCAGAGGTGGCGCTGGATCGGCATGCGGAGACGGACTATGTCAGCTCAGACCTCCGGCAGCAGATCCGCGAGTACCGGAGCGAATTTGCCAAGATGCACGCCGAAATTGTGGACCAGCCCGAGGACCAGAGAGCTGCGGGATAGGCAGACAGGGGAGCGTCCCTCGGCAATACACATACTGCCCAAGCAGCCCGGGCGGGCCTAAGCCAGAAAACAGCACATTTGTGCGGCATTTGCCCGCAATCCCCTGTGATTGCGGGCAAATGTCATACCGTTTTACGTTTTTCATAATCCAACGAATTCAGAAATCTTATCGTTGACTTTCACTGCTAGATCCTGTACAATGGGCAAAACGAGGCCCATGCAGTGCCCACTGGGGAAGTAAGGGGGCTGCTGCAGGCGGGATCAAATGGGGAGGCATACGAGATGGCCAAAATGAGAGAGCCTGCCGGCAATCCCGAGCAGGGAACGCCAGGCAAGAGAAAGTACGATCCAGAGGAGAGACTGTCGACGGCGGCCAAGGTGGGGCGGAAATGCATCGAGAGCATCCGAAACGGAGAGGACGTGCAGACGGCATACGCACTGCTCAAGGATAACAGTGTGCAGCTGGAGAAACTCATCTGGGACGGTACCCATACCGGCCTTTTTGATGACTCTCATACGAAGAGCGGATACAGGGGGAAACGGTATCGGGATTGGATCTGTACCCAGTGCGCTGCCATTCTGGCACACCAGTACAAGACAATGGGAGACTGCGCCATACAGCTGAACCAGAAGGACGCCATCGGCCAATACATGCCCCGTATGCTGGCCTATGCGGAGCGTGCGTATCAGGCTCTCCGGATGAATGATACCCAGGAGGTCTTGCTCACCGTGCTGGATGCGGCGGGGGATTGGTGCCTGCACCAGTTGGAGCCCCCGGACCCCAAGCGGGCGTTCCAGTATGGCTTCCGCCTCCTGCAAACGGGGGAGCAGTCGCTAGACCGGAGGCCTGCATCGGAGGAGGTCGTGCTGCCCCTGTTGGAGAGTGCCGCGAAGACAATCTATGAGAGCGTTACCATGGCACCTGCGCTGGCGAAGAACCTCAACGAGGCATTTACGGGTGTATTTCCTCTGGCGAAGAAGACGGGCTACGACAGCCGCCACATTCTCATCTGTGCCAATCTCCAGGCGGACTTGCTGGACTGGATGCTGGACCACGGGGAGACCTGGCGCGGACCGTGGCAGGGAGAGGACGCACCATTCGAGAGGGTATATGTGGACACGGTGCGCGGGCTTATCAATAAAGGTGTTATGCGGATGCAACCGCATTTCCGTCAGCAGGTGCTCCGGGTCCTGGGAAAGATGCAGGACGAGCTGGAGCAGATAGACCTGGCCAAAGAGGTTCTGCAGTATTGCGATAGCCACCACGGTGAAAAAGAACTGGAGGACACCGTGCGCCTGGTGGAGGACGTCCGGGATATCGTCTCCAGGGACGGGCGGTACAACTGCCACCCCTTGATCTGGATCTATGTCGATAAGAGTTTGTCTGACGCCTATATCCAGGCAGACAGGTATGACGATGTAGACGTGGTCGCGGTACAGACCCTGCAGGACGTGGCACAATTGCGGCAGGAGGACTGCGCCGTGGGCAAATGGAGGCCCAAGGAGTTCCGGGACAAGGGGATGTCTCTTGCCTTGACGCACATGCTGACGATAGCGGAGTCCAATGCGTACCTCAAACGGGCAGCCGTCTCCAACCACTATGATCGCCCCAAAGAGGCCTTGGCATACATGGACCAGGCTGAGTCGGTGCTGGATCAGAGGGAGGAGACAGACCGCCTGTACCCGAGTCTCCGGGAGCAGGTCCATTTTCTCCGCCTCAGTACCCTAGAGGCGTACTCCCTGGAGGAGATTGAGGGGCAACAGCAGTAGAGGCAGTGCGCGGAATAGAGCCCCGTTCAGACGAACATGCGCTTCAAACAGACTTTTACTTTTGGCGCTTTCGTCCTCTCCACAATTCGAACCCTCAGACATGCTTGCGCTCCGGGCCCGCCTGTGGTAAAGTGCAGACAGCTGGGGAGACAAACAGAGAAAGGAGCTCGTTTTGCATGGGGAAAAAACTGCGCGTTGGGTTGATCGGTATGGGGTGCAGGGGCATCAGCCTGCTGGAGTACACCTTCCTTCCCATGACGGAGGACCGTCTGGAGATCGTGGGCGTCTGCGATGTCTATGAGGACCGCCGGGAGAGAGCGGCAGCGCGGGTGGAAAAGGCCTGCGGATACCGCCCCATCTCCACGGCAGACTACCGTGAGGTCCTGAAGCTGGACATCGATGCCGTGATCATCATGTCCTCCTGGGTGACCCACATCGAGATGGCCATCGCCGCCATGAAGGCCGGCAAGTACGTGGGCATGGAGGTAGGCGGAGCGTACAGCGTAGAAGACTGCTGGCGCCTGGTCCACACCTCAGAGGAGACCGGGGTACCGTGCATGCTGCTGGAGAACTGCTGCTACGGCAAGCGGGAACTGATGGTCCTGAACATGGTGAAGCAGGGCGTCTTCGGCGAGGTGGTACACTGCGAGGGCGGCTATCACCATGACCTCCGCCCCGAGATCGCCGGCGGCGAGGTGAACCGCCACTACAGATTGCAGGAGTACCTCAACCGCAACTGCGAGAACTACCCCACCCATGAGCTGGGCCCCATCGCCAAGATCCTGAAGATCAACAACGGCAACCGGATGCTCTCCCTCACCTCCACTGCCTCCTGCGCCAAGGGGATGCACGCCTATCTCCAACAGCAGACGGGGCCAGTCACCAAGTACGCCGATGCGATCTTTGCCCAGGGGGATGTGGTGAACACCGTGATCCGCTGCGCCGGCGGGGAGACCATCTCCATCACATTGGACACCACCTTGCCCAGGGCATACAGCCGGGGCTTCACCGTCCGGGGCACCTCCGCCGCCTATTTCGAGGACATGGACTGCATCTTCCAGGACGGAGTGCACCGCAAGTACGAGTTCGATGCCCGTCCCCTCTGGGGCAATGCAGAGCAGTATGAGGAGCAATATCTCCATCCCCTCTGGCGCGGCTTTGACCCCACCGGCGGCCATGACGGCATGGACGAGATGGTGTTCAGCGCCTTCATCGATGCGGCATCGGCTGGGGTGCAGCCGCCCATCGATGTCTACGATGCCGCAGCCTGGATGTCCATCACCGCCCTCAGTGCGGCGTCCATCTCCACAGGCAGTATGCCGGTGGAGATCCCGGACTTCACCTCCGGACGCTGGATCGCGAGAAAAGATATCGTGGAGCAGAAGTACTCCCTGACGTACTGAGCAGCTACCAGCAGAAAAGACAGCAACCATCCCCGCGCAGGCTTTGGTCTGCGCGGGGATTTCCGCGTCTCACGCGATGTGCGGTGTGCGGGCATGGCGGCGCAAGACGGTGCCCATGATTATTGGAAATAGAATGTGCCTGGAACGGCGGTTTCTGTTGGACGGGAATGGCAAAACGTGATACAATGCCCAGCAAGCCCAAGGAAAGAGCTTGAAGGGCTCATTGAAGGAGGTTGAGACAAGCCATGAAGGTCTGTCTTTTGAACGATTCGTTTCCCCCGGTGATAGACGGGGTGGTAAACGTGCTGCAAAACTACGCCAAGTACCTGATGTCCGAGCACAACTCCCAGGTGATTGTGGGCACCCCGGAGTATCCCGGTGCGGACTACACCCAGTACGACTATCCCGTGGTCCCGTACCAGAGCTTTGATACCAGCGCCATCACCAGCGGGTACCGCACCGGCAACCCGTTCTCCGAGGAGGCGGTGGCCAAACTGGCGGACTTCGCCCCGGACATCATTCACTCCCACTGTCCGGCCTCTGCCACCATCATCGCGAGACTTCTCCGGGAGCAGACCGAATCCCCCATCGTCTTTACCTACCACACCAAGTACGACATCGACATCGCCCGCTTCACCCGGAACAAGTTGGCCACCCGGGAGGGCATCAAGCTGATGGTGAAGAACATCGAGGCCTGCGATGACATCTGGGTGGTGAGCCGGGGTGCCGGCGAGAGCTTGAAGGCGCTGGGCTTTGAAGGGGACTACACCGTCATGAACAACGGCGTGGACTTTGCCCGGGGCAGGGTGGCACAGGAGGACGTGGCTCGGGTAACGGCGGACTATGATCTGCCGGAAGGGGTGCCGGTGTACCTCTTTGTGGGCCGCATGATGACCTACAAGGGCCTCCCCATCATCCTGGACGCCCTCAAGATCCTGATAGACGCCGGGCGGGACTTCCGCATGGTGTTCATCGGAAAGGGGCCGGACAAGGAGTTGCTGGAGGACAAGGCGAGAGAGCTGGGCCTCATGGGCGGCGAGGGACCGGACCGCTGCATCTTCACCGGCCCCATCTACGATCGCGATGCCCTGCGGGCCTGGAACACTCGGGGCGATCTGTTCCTCTTCCCCTCCACCTTCGACACCAATGGCCTGGTGGTCCGGGAGGCGGCTGCCTGCGGCCTCGCCAGCGTGCTCATTGACGGCTCCTGCGCAGCGGAGGGCATCACAGACGGCCGGAACGGGTTCATCATCCAGGAGAACGCGGAATCTTTGGCGGCCAAGCTCATGGAGATCTCCGGAGATCTCAGCTACCTCCACGAAGTGGGCCAGCACGCCATGGACGAGATCTACCTCTCCTGGAAGGACTGCGTGGCCGTGGCCTATGATCGGTACCAGGTTATCCTGGAGGCAAAACAGGCGGGCAGGTTGCCGGAGAAGCGGAAGCTGCCAGAGGACTATCTGCTGAGCTTCACCGCCCGGAGTATGGAGGAGCAGGAGCGGGGCCGCCGCATCCGGAAGGAGCTCTTCCACGACTTCCGGGAGACCGCCACCGGCATGATGGAGAATATCCAGGAGACCCGGGAGAACGTGGAGCACTGGTGGGACCGGGTCTCAGAGGAGATCCAGAAGGAGATCAAGATCAAGACCACCAAGCTGCCGCTGGACTGAGATGGAGCAGATAGACTTCCGCCGAATGTCCTTCTACCAGATCTGGGTCCGCAGTTTCTGCGATGGCAACGGGGACGGGATCGGGGATCTCTATGGCGTCTACGACAAGCTGGAGTACATCCGCTCCCTGGGCGTGGACGGCATCTGGTTCAACCCCATCTATCCCTCCCCCAACGCGGACTACGGCTACGATATCTCCAACTACCGGGACATCCACCCGGACTACGGGACGCTGGAGCAGTTTCAAAAGGTGCTGCACCGGGCCCATGAACTGGGGCTGAAGGTGATCCTGGACCTGGTGATCAACCACACCTCGGATGAGCATCCCTGGTTTCAGGAGAGCTGCAAGGGCAAGGACAACCCCTACAGCGATTACTACATATGGCGGGACCCGAAGCCGGGGAGAAAGGGCATGCGCCCGCCCAACAACTGGTTCAGCCAGTTCGAGGGCCGGGCCTGGGAGTACTGTCCCCAGAGAGGACAGTACTATCTCCACCTCTTTGCCAGAAAACAGCCGGACCTCAACATGGACAACCCGAAGGTTCGGGAGGAAGTGGAGGGGATCATGCGCTTCTGGCTGGACATGGGGGTGGACGGCTTCCGGGAGGATGTCATCACCTTTATCTCCAAGCACAGCGAGCTGCCGGACGGACTGCCCTTTGTGCCGGCTATCAATGGACTCCCCTATTATAAGGATGGCCCCAATCTCATGGACTACCTCAGGCAGTTCCGCAAGGTGGCACAGGAATACGGAGCGGTGCAGATCGGGGAGGCCCCCATGACCCCGGCGAAGACCGCGCTCCGCTATCTCACCGGAGAGGACCGGGTGCTGGACATGATGATCCAGTTCGACACCATGATGGCGGACTGCTTCTTCACCGAGTACGTCCACCATCCTTTCAGCCTCCGCAAGCTCAAAAGGGCCTTCTCCCGCTGGCAGAACACCCTGGCGGGGAAAGCCTGGAACGCCCTCTATCTGGAGAATCACGACCATCCCCGGGTGATCAGCCGATATGGCAGTGAGAAGTTCTGGCGGGAGTCCGGCACCATGCTGGCCGCCTGTTACCTCTTCCAGCAGGGGACACCTTTCCTCTACCAGGGCCAGGAGCTCGGTATGACCAACATCGCCCTTCCCTCCATAGACCAGTATGAGGACGTGGCCTCCATCAACGCCTATCACCGTCACCTGCGGTTCGCCCCGGAGCGGTACCGCCTGCATCGGATCCACATCTCCTCCCGGGACTCCGCCCGGACCCCCATGCAGTGGAATGGGGATCGGTATGCCGGGTTTTCCAAGGTGCGGCCGTGGTTTCACATCAATCCCAACTATAAAACCGTGAACGCAGAGGCGGAGGAGGCCGATCCCAACAGCATCCTCAACTTCTACCGCCGCTGCCTGGCGCTTCGAAAGAGCAGCGAGACACTGCTGTGGGGCACATACCGGGAGCTGGACCGGCTCCACCCAAAGCACTACGTCTATCTGCGGGAGTGGAAGGGGGAGCGGATTCTGGTGGCCTGCTCTTTCTCAGGCAAGACCACAAAGTTCAGGCTGCCAAAGGGGCTTGACGGGCCATCTGCGGAGCTGCTGCTCTGCAACTACGCCGCACAGGGTGCTCCGGACAGGCTCAGACCGTGGGAGGTCCGGGTGCTGCGGTGGGCGCCACAGGGCAGTGTCCAGAGTTGCCTGACGGACTGAAGGGGAGATCCGGGTATTCAGCCGCGCATTCAGACGAACAACACCCGAGGAGGGCGCCGGCTCCGGCGGCGCCCTCCTCGGGTGTTGTTGTGTTGTATTGGGCTGCGGTCCGGGATGTGCAGACACCGCTGTGCCTGGAGTTCTCAATGGCCCGGCAGACGGTGCAGCACCGGTCTGCGTGCGGCAGGTGAGCGCCGTGTATCTTCACAAAAGCGGGCCCTTGCTGGAGGAAATCTCAGACAATCCTATAAAAATACCGGATTGATGGGTTAATCCATTGACTTTACGGGGTGGAAGTAGTAGACTGCATGAACCGGCATTCCCCGGATGGCATATGGTGGGGATTGTCCATTGACTTCATCGAGCTAAAGTAGTAGACTGCTTGAACGGCAGCTTCCGTGCGCATATGCAGACCCAGCATCCTGGGGGATCTGGAACGCCAGACGGTATGTGTGCGCACGGATGGGATGCGTAGTTTGGAACGGAGGCCAGCAGCTATGAACGTCATCTTTATCTCTCCCCACTTTCCCCGCCACTTTTATCAGTTCTGCGCCCGGCTGAAAGAGCGGGGCGTCACGGTGCTGGGCATCGGAGACTGTCCCTGGGAGGGCATCGGTGAGCGGTGTCAGTCCGCCCTGACGGACTACCGTTTTGTGCCCAGTCTGAAGGATTACGACGCCGTATACCGCACCGTGGCGGAGTACATCTTCCGCTACGGCCGCATCGACTACGTGGAGAGCGAGAACGAGTACTGGCTGGAGCTGGACGCCCGGATCCGCACAGACTTCAACATCACCACGGGCCCCAAACTGGAGGCTATGGCGGATATGAACCGCAAGTCCCGCATGAAGGCGGCGTATCAGCGGGCCGGCATCCCCGCCGCCCGGTGGACCCTGCCGGACTCGCTGACCGCGGCCAGGCAGTTCGCCAACGAGGTGGGCTATCCTGTGATTGTAAAGCCAGACCAGGGGGTGGGGGCCAGCAGTACTTATAAGCTCCACGATGACGGAGAGCTGGCCGCCTTCTGGGAGCGCAAAGACCCCGCCGTCCCGTTCATCGAAGAGGAGTGCGTCCCCGGCCATGTGGAGACCTTCGATGGGGTTACAGACAGCAACCGAAATGTGCTGTTTGCCGCAAGCCAGTGCCTGCCGGTGAGCCTGATGGACGCGGTGAACCAGGACGCAGACGTGGTGAGCTACTGCCAGGCCCCCGGAGAGGATCTGCGGGCTGCCGGCACCCGCCTGCTGCAGGAGTTCGACACCCGCAACAAGTTCTTCCACTTCGAGTTCTTCCGCCTGGACGAGGACAAGGAGGGACTGGGCCGCAAGGGAGACATCGTGGGCCTGGAGGTGAACATGCGGGCGCCTGGCGGACGCATCCCGGACAAGATGAACTACGCCTACGACACCGACGTGTACACCATCTGGGCAGACAGCCTGATCTATGACAAGTGCTTCATGAGCTCCACCTTCCAGCACTACATCACCCATGTGGGCCGGAAGGACTCCATCCGATATGCGCATACCCAGGATGAGGTGAACGCCCGCTTTGGGGGATCTGTCATCGAGGAGATGGACGTGGATGCCGCCCTGGCGGGGGAGATGGGCAACCACGCATGGCTCCTCCGGGCGGACACGCTGGAGGCGCGGGAGGACCAGGTGCACTATATTCTGGAGCGTGAGGCCCAATGAATCGGGAATTTCTGAGTCAATACAGCGGGTGGCTGGACCGGGAGATGCACATGCTGGTGTACGGCTACACCGGTGTGCCGGTGATCGCCTTCCCCTGCCAGGACGGCATGTGCGACAACTGGGAGAGTTTTCAGATGCAGGACACCCTGGCGGACTTCATAGACAGCGGGGCCATCCAGCTGTTCTGCGTGGACACGGTGGACCGGGAGAGCTGGTCCGCCAAACAGGCAGACAAGGGGTACCGGGCCCAGGTGCAGGAGCGGTACTACCACTATATCGTGGACGAGGCAGTGCCCTTTGTGCGGGAGGTAAACGGCACCGGCCAGCTGCCCATCGCCGCGGGATTCAGCCTGGGCGGCAGCCACGCGGCCATTGTGTTCTTCCGCCGCCCGGATCTCTTCGCGGGGATGGTGGGCTGCTCCGGCTGCTACGACACGCCCCACTTCTGGGACAACTGGTGTGACAGCACCCTCTACGACAACTCTCCCGTCCATTTCCTGGCCAATATGCCGCCGGACCACCCCTATATTGAGCTGTACAACCAGCGGAAGATCTCCATCTGCGTGGGACAGGGCCGGTGGGAGAACGAGGGCCGCCGCACCGCGGGGATCCTCCGGGACATCTTCCAGCAGAAGGGCATCCACGGCTGGGTGGACTTCTGGGGCTACGATGTGGATCACGACTGGCCCTGGTGGCGCAGGGAGATCCGCTATTTCCTGCCCTGGCTTTTGAACGAATCATGAGGTGATCGGCTATGTTCCATGTAGACAACGATACCGTGCGGGAGCTTCTCTTGAAGGGCAGCTTTGGGCTGGAGAAGGAGAGCCTTCGGGTGACGCCAGATGGCCGCATGGCCCACACGCCGAACCCCTTCCCCAACAACGAGCACATTGTGCGGGACTTCTGCGAGAACCAGACGGAGATCAACACGCCGCCGGTGTCCTCGGCGGAGGCGGCGGTGGAGAGCCTCTGGGAGTACACCCGGACCATTCACAAGACCCTTGCCGCCCTGCCGGAGCGGGAGCTGCTGTGGCCCTTCTCCAACCCGCCGTACATCCACAACGAGGCGGATATCCCGGTGGCCCAGTTCGCGGGCGGCCGGGCCAGCAAGACCTCGTACCGGGAGTACCTCTCAGACCGGTACGGCCGGTATAAGATGACCCTGTCCGGCATCCATGTGAACTACTCCTTTGCAGAGGAGCTGCTGAAGGCGGATTTCGCCCTCACCGGGGAGAACAGCTTTCAGGGGTATAAGAATGGGGTGTATGTCACGCTGGCGGAGCGGGCGGCGGCATACGGCTGGATCATGACGGCAATCACCGCGGCCAGTCCGCTGATGGACTCCAGCTATGTGGAGAAGGGCAGAGTGGGGGGTACTACCTTCAACGGCATGGCCTCCACCCGGTGCAGCGAGCTGGGTTACTGGAACTACTTCACGCCCTTCTTCGACTACAGCAGCATCCAGGCCTATGCAGACAGCATCCTCCGCTATGTGAGCGATGGACTGCTGGCCGCCCCCACCGAGCTGTATTATCCCATCCGGCTGAAGCCCAAGGGCCGCAACGATCTGCGCCGTCTCCACGATGACGGCGTAGACCACATCGAGCTGCGCATGGTGGACCTGAACCCCCTGGAGCCGGCGGGGATCAACCTGAAGGATCTCCAGTTCGCCCAGCTCCTGCTGGTGTGGCTGGCGGGGACGCCTCGGCAGTCCTTCAATGTGCGGGACCAGGTGCAGGCGGCCCAGAACTTCAAGAACGCCGCCCACTACGACCTGAAAACCGTGAAGATCGTGGTGCCGGACGGGGAGGTCTACTCCGTGGCAGACGCCGGGCACAAGGTGATCGGCTTCATGCGGGCGTTCTATGCGGACTTCCCCCAGGCGGTGATCGATGTGCTGGATTTCGAGGAGGAGAAGTTCACAGACCCGGAGAAGCGGTATGCCTGGCAGATCCGCCATCAGTTCGGGGAGGACTTTTTGGGCCGCGCTCTTGCCCTTGCCGAGGCCCGGCAGCGGGAGGCGGTCTCCGATGTGTGAGCTGTTCGGGGTATCCAGTATCGAGCCGGTGCGGGTGAACGACCTGCTGCGGGAGTTCTTCAGCCACAGCACCCGGCACCCCAACGGCTGGGGGATGGCCTTCTTCTACGGCAACGCGGTGAGCCTGGAGAAGGAGCCGGTGACCGCGTGCAAGAGCACCTACCTCAAAGAGCGGCTGCGCCATCCCATCTTTACCAACCACATGCTGGCCCACATCCGGCGGGCCACCCGGGGCAGCATGGACTACGAGAACTGCCACCCGTTCGTCATGCGGGACAGCTGCAACCGGGCCTGGACGCTGATCCACAACGGCACCATCTTCGACTGCCCGGCGCTGGACGGCTACGTGCGCACCCAGGAGGGGCGGACAGACAGCGAGCGCATCCTGTGCCACATCATCTACCGGATGGACCGTGCCCAGGCAAAGGAGGGCCGCCCCCTCACCCCGGAGGAGCGCTTCCAGGTGGTGGACGGGGCGGTGTGCGAGATGGCGCCCCACAACAAGCTCAACCTGCTGATCTACGATGGGGAGCTGCTGTATGTCCACACGAACTACGCAGACTCCCTCTACCAGCACCGGGTGGGGGACGCCGCGCTGTTTGCCACGGTGCCCCTGAACCGAGGACAGTGGGACCCGGTCCCCTTTACCACCTTGCTGGCCTATCGGGACGGCAGGGAGGTCTTCCGGGGCACCAACCACGGACAGGAGTACCGAGACAACCCCCAGGACATGCGGCTGCTGTTCGTGGACTACGCAGAGCTGTAGCCGGGAAACGGACGGACGATATTTTGCGAGAAGGAAAATCCCCGCGCAGGCGGCACGCCTGCGCGGGGATTTTGATGTTCTTGGGGATACGGTCAGCCGAAGCTGGGGAAATCAGGGGCATCCAGTTGGCCATAGCCTACCGCATGTACCGCTCCTCTGCCGGCATCGAGGTCTTGGATGGCCTTCTTCAGCCGAGCCAGGTTCTCCTCGGAATAGAAGGGGTCCGCTGCACGCGGGGAAAGCCTGGATTCATTGCTAGTACACCCAATCCGCCGGGGCGGACGAATCCCCATCGGCGGAGGCCACATTCATCCACTCACGGGTCTCCGCATACTGCACCCCGCCTTGGGCGTAGACCCGCTCCCGGCCGTACTGGTCCGTCAGGACCACCGCCTCCTGGTAGAGGGGGCCGTGCTCCAGCATCGTCTCCGGCCGTTGGAAGTACGTCCGCTCCGTGGGCGTACCATCGAGGAGGATGGTATCCGTGGCAGTCTCATACCACGTCACCAGCACCTTGTCCTTGAAAAGCCCCATGCGGACCTGGGCGCCGTCCAGATCTATGAGTGCGCCGGAGATGTCGATGAAGTTGCCACTCTGGTCCCATATTCTGTAGTCCATCTTCTCCGCCTTGAGCGTGTCGCCGGTGATGTCGGCAATGGACACGCCGAAGGGGATGTGGATGAAGGGGAAGGAGCCCATGTAGAGCCCGGTCCACTGGTCCAGAAGCTGGGTCTGACGCCGCCCATCGGGGGTCAGGAGGGCGATGGAAAATTGAATGTCATCGGTGAGGGGGCAGTCCGCCTCCAGGGTGAAGGCGTGGTCCGCTCCCGGCTCCACCGGGAAGTCCTGGGTCTTGCCGCCGCTGACGACGGTGAAGACGGCGGTCATGCCGTCCTCGTAGGTCTTGGGCACCGCCCGGAGGGAGAAGGTCACGGTGTTTGCGGAGAGGTCCGTCTCCTTCTCCTCACAGCTCCAGTCCGCCAGCAGGGACGCCTGCTGCTCCAGGATGGACTGAACCTGGCCGGTGATGGACCCGATCTGGTTAGAGACGGAGGTTTGGAGGCCCATCATGGACGAGTTGAGGTTGGCGTACTGCGACTGGAGATCCCCAAGCCGGTCTGAGAGGAACCCGAAGCCATAGACGATGGCCGCGCCGGCCAGCCCCGCCAGCACAAGGGGCCAGCGGCGGCGCCTGGGCGGGGTCGGGAGCTCCGGCGCCTCGGGCACGGGGATGGCCGCGATGTAGCGGTCCGCGATCTCCTGGACCATCTTGAGCTGCCGCTCGGTCAGTTCGCCGCTGTCCGCCGCGGCGGACTCCCCCTCTACCCCTAAAAGCCAGCCCACGGGTACCGAGAAGAGCTTGCTCAGATTCACCAGCTTGTCGATCTCCGGCAGGGTCTGGTCTGACTCCCACTTGTAGATGGCCTGGCGGGAGACCCCCAGGCGGTCGCCCAGGTTCTCCTGGGACATACCTGATTCCTTGCGCTTCTGCGCGATGCGTTGTCCGACGGTCATAGCTGCCGCCTCCTTTCAGTCCCCACCATACCAGAAAAAGCGGGGAAGGACCACCAACTGGCAGGTCGTCTTTGTCAACCGTGGGTTTACATCGCCGCTTTTTCCTGAAAATTAAGGGCAGGCCGGAAAAATCCCCGCGTCCGGCCGTCAGGCCGGCGCGGGGATCTTGATGTTCTTAGGGATAAGGCCAACGCAGTTGCAGCCTGAGCGGCTTAGTTTGAGGAATCAGGGACATCCAACTGGTCATAGTCTACCGCATGCTCTGTTCCCTTGCCGGCATCGAGGCCCTGGATGGCCTTTTTCAGCCGTGCCAGGTTCTCCTCGGAATAGAAGGGGTCCGGTGAACCCGTGGAAAGTCCGGATTCAATGTGAGTCTGCGCCATAGCCAATGCTCCTCTCATGCCAGTTCAGCGGCGTCCTTAGCGGCTTAGAAAAAGTTGAAGATGTCGAAGGGGTTGTCTGCGTCCGGGTCGTTGAACTGGGCGCAGTCTTGGCACCAGTCGTCCATGTTCTCCTTGATCTCTTCGCAGAGATGTTCGTAGTCCTCCTGCCGGATCTTGCCGTGGGCCAGCATGGATTTGTAGAACTTCTTGATGCTGGCCGCCGTGGTCTTGATGTTGGCGGGCGTGGACCACATGCACTTGCGGATGTAGAAATAGCCCAGGAAGGAGTCTATCATGCCGACCCCGTCCTCCATGGCATAGACGTCCTCCCGGAGAAGGTACAGGTTGAGATACAAGTCCAGGTTGTCCAGGTGTTTGCTGATTGTTTTCGGAGACAGCTTGGCGGCCTTCAGGTCCTGCTCAAACAGATCCAGGTACTGTTGGTTTTTCTCCCGCTCTTTGTCGCAAGCGGCTTCGAACTCCTCATAGGTGAGGTCATCGGCGAAGGTCATGGTAAACAATCCTTTCTGTGTCTGTGATGGAAACTGCCGTCTGAGGCAGTATATGACCGGAAGAGACATGCCATTTGCCAAGGCAGAGGGATGCATCCCGGGACACCGGGTTCATGCGCGGGAGATCCCCTGCTGTCTGTCGGTGCAGCGAGACCGCCGGCTGGAGAAAGCGGCTGCAAACCCGGGCTCGTTAACAATAGCGGTGACCTGGATGAAAGGGACTGGGCCGATCAGGGTCGATGTACTGAGCGCAATCTGCACACCATGCATCCATGTTCTCCTTGATGTCCTTGCAGAGGAAGTCGTAGTCCTCCTGCTGGATCTTCCCGTGGTCCAACATGGACTTGTAGAACTTCTTGAGACTGGCTGCGGTGGTTTTGATATTGGCGGGTTTGATCCACAGACACTTTGAGATGTAATAATATCCCAAAAAGAAGCCGATCTTTCTGGCGCCCTGCTCCATGGTATATCCGTTGTAATGCAGAAGAAAACGACTCAAATAATAAGACGCGTTGCCCACATGCTGCGCAATGGTCTTGTCTTTCAGACCGGCTGCGCGAAGGTCCTCAGCGAACAGATTGAGGCACTGTTGGTTTTTCTCCTGCTCGCTTGCGATGTTCTCTTCATATTTGGCAACGTCAAAGATCACATCCATCGTGTACACTCCTCTGTGAACCCGTTTATTCAGGGCTTGCAGTTCAAAAATAGCTTGGTGCGGTCTAGAGGTAGAAGATGAGAGGACCGTCCGGGTCATCGATCTCCGGCTTCTCCGGCGTGTTGTACTCCTCGCAGAGCCGGCACCACTTGGCCTGCTTTTTCCGGATCTCGCCGCAGAGAAAGTCGTAGTCCTCCTGCGGGATCACGCCGTGCTGCAGCATGCACTCGTAGAACTTCTTCAGGCTTGCGGCCGTTGTCTTGATGGAGGCCGGGGTAGACCAGGGGAGCTTCTTGATGAAGAAGTCCCCCAGATAGTCTTCGATCATCCGGGGCCCCTCCTCCATGGTGTGGATGGAATACCGCAGGAGGTAGTCGTTCAGAAAGACCTCCACATCCCCCAGGTATTGATTCACCTTTGCCCGAGAGACCCGGGCCTTGGTGAGATCCTCAAAGAAGAGGTCGATGTGCTGTTCGTTCACAACCCGTACATCGGCGCACAGCTCTTCGTACTCGCCGTTGGTCATGTCCTTGTCCGTGTCCAATGGTATCGCCGTCCTTTCGCCGCCATGATAGCACATTCTGTCCGCATGTACAACCAGATTTCCAGATTTCTTGGCGCGTTTCGAGGCGATTCCTGTCGGAAAATGCGGAAAAGGGAATGCAGGGTGGCAATCCAACGGCCTACCTGGGAAGCCACAGCCATCCAGAATGGCTGGCAGCTGCCGGAGTGCACAATTCTGCCCCTGATTTTTTGCCACATCTCCGAACAAAATCAAAGTAAAACGAACAGAATCCCATATCTTTTCTCGGCCCGCCGCCGTACAATGCCCCCAGAATTTCAAAATCACTGGAAAGCGAGGAACGGACTATGGAACAATTGCTGCGGCAGGGCTACATCGGCAATCCGGCGCAGCTGGTCACCCTGAGACGGGTAACGGTCTCAGAGGGGCGAGCCAGGGGCACGGAGATCATCGAGGTGAAGACGGCGGGAGGCCTGGAGCTGGACATCCTCCCGGAGGCCCAAGCGGGCAGAACCATAGCATGTGGTGTCCCCCATGAAGGACTCGTACTTGGCGTTCGAGGACTGAGGCCTGGGCAGACTTGGTGCTCTCCGATCAAAACCAGAACCTGGCTTATCTGCACAGAGGAGATGGTTTTTGCGAAAAAGTTCCTAGAAGTGCATGCGATTCGCCTATCGCGTTAAAAAGATTTGGTAAAATTAGGCAGCCATCTGTGCCGCCCACT
>CANRFN010000038.1 GCA_947629915.1 uncultured Oscillospiraceae bacterium
TCCTCTTTATTACGTGGGTATAACTTAAATGCATGAAATTTCGAATTCTGGGTATGACTACAATTCATGATATCACTATGCGCTCTAGGCATCTTCGCCTCCTTATCCCAGTAACTGGAAGATTCATAAACATATGTCACCCCTGTTTTCTTATTGTAGCTTCTTACATAAAATGACATTTCCTTTGCCTCCATAGAGCTTTTTCCAGTATCTATAATACTATGTATTGGGCCCATTGTCAAGCGCCATTATAAGATTTTTAGCAGCTAATTCTGAACCCATGTCCTCGAAGCGGAAATGGCCAAGGGGAACAAAAAAAGTAGCCCTGCTTCAAGTCGGGGCTACTTTGCAAAATTATTATTAAAGATTGAACATGTTTATATTTTTAGTCATTTGGTATAAATCTAATCGCATTCAATTCATTTTGATATTTTACGCTGCGCCTGATAGGAAGGCCAAAATCAGGGGGGCCGGGAAGCCTTGTCACACAAGGGCTGGGACTTTCCGAGAGATCATAATAGGCAATACATCACGCTCTCTCACATTGGCTTCCCAAACAACTGGTTAGATAGTCTACACAACTGACCTGTTTTCCATCTCACCCTTCACATTGATCACTTCGCATTCTTGTGCTTCCTGTGCATTTTGGCCAATGTGCATCCCTGTTTTTCTACATATCTCACAATTGAACTTAGCCAGGGCTGGTTGTATAATGAGGTTATGGACCCCCCACACCTCTGCGGCTCGGTGCGCAACGAGCCGGTCCATGTGCAAATCTGGGGGGGCATTTTATGCCCATACGATCATCTATTGGATTCCCTGGGCCATACCTGGTCACCAGGCCCATGGCGCTGCAGTGCAGTATCATCAGCGGATGGACCCCGATCCATTTTGCCTCCAGCGGTTTTCAATGCGCAACAGTTGAAGCACTCTGCATCGCCTTGCCTTAACCATATTGGAAAACAACAATCCGAACCCGTCTCCAAGAGGAAACAGGTTCGGATTGATTTGTTTGGTGCGCCTGAAGGGACTCGAACCCGCACGCCTCTCAGCACGAGAACCTAAATCTCGCATGTCTACCAATTCCATCACAGGCGCGTCATATGGCGGGCAGGTACCCGCTGCAGGGCTCATTTTAGGTGGTTCCCGGGCAATTGTCAAGAGGTTTCACAGGAGATCCACAAATTTTGCTTTCCTTCTTTTTACATACCTGGAAATTAAAAACAGCATCATGCATCACCGCTCTTCTCTGCCCTATCCTCAGTGAAAACGCCGCCTGAGAAGGTGTCAAGCTGGTCAGTGGTGCACAACCGAATCTTCCTCTAAATCTCTCGCAAGGCCTGGTTTGGCCTTGCTTTTTTCATGCATACGCGGTAGGATGGAGATGGTCAGACAGCATACACAATCCATCGCTGCCCGGACAAGCCTCTCAAATTCCAAAGAATCGTGGGGGCCCCATCATGCAAGAGATCTTGAACATCCTGCTGGATATCAGCGCCTAGGAGGGCCCGAACTATCCGGTGAACAACCCCTATCCAACCTATCTCGCCATGCTGGAGAAAGGCGTAGACCTTAGGAAGGCCAGACTCGTCCACCTCACCATATTGGCTGGGATACCGCAAATCGCTCAGGAGGCCTCCCAAGAAGCGCTACTTGAGGCCATTCAGAGAGAGTGTTGCCTGAAGAGCAAACCGGCAGAATCTCTGGCCACCTTGTATACCAAGCTGTACTCCCCTGCTCAGAAAGCGAACTGGGAGGATCAAAAAGAATCCGGTTTTCGAGACTTTTGCAGTCGCACCTGGAAGTTCACATGGAACGGCAAAACCACATGGCGTGGCGAGCCGATCTGGAGTCCTCAAGGCGGTGGTACGAGGAGCAGCGACCCAGTCATAGCCTCCTTTGCGGGAGAGTTCACGGTAGATGACGAGGAACAGGTCCACGATGCTGTTGCTGATCTTCTCGATAGGAATCCTTTCATCGATGCAGCAACGATTTAGAGGCATATCTCTGCCCGTATCACCGCAGACTTTGATGCCGATTTTGATGACTATGTCAATGCCGATGTATGTTTTGCCCCTTACATAGAGCAATGCTGGGAGACCACAGAGCTGGCATATTTCTATTTCTACGGGCTTGAACTCATTGCAGGCACAGAATCGTTTGATGCCTCAGATGTGTTCTACCCATACGATGATGATGATTAAATCGTCAGACGCCCTCCAAAAGTGGGGCACCGGCCGCACTTTTGAAGCGCGATCTGCTCAAGCCGCGCCTACTGTCGCCGTAGACAGCACATCTCAAATCACCGAGAAAGCAGGGATCGTCACATGAAAGAGACCTTGGATATTCTCCTGGTCATCATAGCCGAGCAAGGCCCGGAATATCCGGAGAAGAGCCCGTATCCCACCTATACCGCCATGCTGAAGCGGGGCGCTGATCCCAAAAAGGCCCGTCTTGTCCTTCTCACCTTGCTGGCTGGCATCCCGGAGTTGGCCAGAAAGGCATCCAAAGAGGAACTGGCGGAGGCCATCCAGAAGGAGTGCTGCCTGAAGAGCAAGCCGGCGGAGTCCCTGGCCACTCTGTACGCCAAACTGTACTCCACCTCACAGGAGGCGGCCTGGGAAGAGCGGAAAGAAGAGGGCTTCCGCGCCTTCTGCAAGGGCACCTGGCAGCTGGACTGGGAAGGCGAATCGACCTGGGGTGACGGCGGTGTCCATATGGATTGCTCTGCCTCCGTCACGGCTGACGTAGTGGTCACAGACGCGGAGTTGGCCCACAAAGCGGTTGAGGACCTGCTCAAGAAGAACCCCTTCACCGATGAGGACGCCATCTGGGATCGCATCTCAGCCAAGCTCTCCGCAGCCCTGGACAGAGAGTTGAAAGAGTATGTCACGGCCGAAGCGTACTACGAGCCATGCATGGAAGACTTCTGGGGAAACACAGATCTTGACGAAATCTGCGGTAAGCTGGGGCTTGCGATCGTGGAGGACTCAGACGAGTACGATGCCAGTTCCAGTGACTATATCCCGGACAACGACCGGTACTGGTAGGCGAGTCAGCCCGAATGTCAGACCCATGGGTCAGACATTTGGGCGCATAGACCCGCAAAGAAAGGGAGGATTTCTGCTTTGAAAGAGATCTTGGACATGCTTCTGGCCATCATCGCCGAAAACGGCCCGGACTACCCAGAGAAGAGCCCGTATTCCACCTATCGGGCTTTGCTGGAGAAGGGCGCAGACCCCAGAAAGGCCCGGCTCATTTTCCTCACGTTGGAAGCCGGCATCCCGAAACTAGCGAAAAAGACATCTCAGGAAGAACTTGCCCCAATCATTCAGAAGGAGTGCCTTCTAAAGAGCAAGCCGGCAGAATCCCTGGCCGCCATGTACACCAGGCTGTACTCCCCTGCCCAGGAGGCATCCTGGGCAGAACGGGAAGAGGCGGGCTTTCGCGCCTTTTGCAGCCACACCTGGAAGTTTGCGTGGGAGGGAGAGGCAACCTGGCACGGGGATGGTGTGCATCAGGACAGCTACGCATCCTTTACAGCAGAATTGGAAGTGGTGGATGAGACAGCTGCCCGCAAAGCTGTGGCAGATCTTCTCAGCAAGAACCCCTTTGCCGATGAGGATGCCATTTGGCAGCACATTTCAGGCCTCATCTCTACCGCTTTACAGGACGCTCTGGATGGCTTTGTAGACTGCGACATCTACACGCCTCCCTATATGGAGAACTACTGGAATGAAGTTGAACTGCCGGATTGGGACAGCTTAGTGGGTCTCGCCATCCTTGAGAACACGGACGCATATCACATTGAAACCGGAGACTATGAGGCAGACAACCCGCGCCGCAGGTGGTAATCTCTGGAAATGTCAGACCCATGGGTCAGACATTTCCAGAGACAACCGCTCCGTCCTGCAGTGGCACGGCGATTTCTGCCGCTGCAGGAGCAAAGCCTCTCATCTCATCCAGAAAGCAGGGACGACAATATGAAAGAGATCTTGGCCATCTTGCTCGCCATCATCGAAGAGCAGGGCCCGGAGTATCCCGAAAAGAACCCGTACCCCACCTATACCGCCATGCTGGACAAGGGCGCAGACGCCAGAAAGGCACGCCTTGTCCTACTCACCTTGCTCGCCGGCATCCCAGAGAAGGCCAGAAAGGCCACCAAAGAGGAACTGGTCGAGGCCATTCAGAAGGAATGCTGCCTGAAGAGCAAACCGGCGGAGTCCCTGGCCACCCTGTACACCAAGCTGTACTCCACCTCGCAGAAGGCTGCCTGGGAGGAGAAGAAGGAAGAGGGCTTCCACGCCTTCTGCGAGGGCACCTGGCAGCTGGAATGGGAGGGCGAAGCTACCTGGCGCAGCAGAGGCGTCCATCTGGACTGCTCCGCCTCGATCGTGGCCGATGTTGTGGTCGTGGACAAAACGCTGGCCCACGAAGCCGCGGCAGGCCTGCTCCAGAAGAATCCTTTCATCGATGCGGAGGACCTCTGGGAGTACTTCTCCGGCAGGCTCACAGACCCCCTGGACGGAGAACTGGAGTACTACGTCACCGCAGAGGAGTACTACGAGCCGTACATGGAGGAGTTCTGGGGAAACACATACCTCAAAGACCGGTGCAAGAAGATGGGGCTTCAGATCGTAGAAGACACCGCAGAATATGAGGCGGACTCCGGAGACTACATCCCCAACAGAGGACGGCGCTGGTGAGAGCCACCATACAGGAAGGCGAGGGATCCGTTTTGAAGGAGATCCTGGACATGCTGCAGGCCGTCATCGCTGAACATGGCCCTGCGTACCCAGAAAAAGAGCCCTATCTCACTTACCAGACGCTGCTGAAGCAGGGGGCAGATGCCAAAAAGGCCCGCCTCATTCTCCTCACTTTGGCCGCCGGCATCCCGGAGAAAGCCCAAGGGATGTCCCGGGAGGAACTGTCCAACATCATCCGGGAGGAGTGCTGCCTGAGAACCAAGCCGGCGGACTCCCTGGCCACCATGTACACCAAGCTGTACTCCCCTGCCCCCAAGCCAGCCCAAGACGAGCCCCACGAGGACCACTTTCCGCCTTCTGCGAGGGCACCTGGAAACTGGACTGGAGAGGTGAGGCGATCTGGCCCGGAGATTCCTACCACATGAAGTGCATCGCCGCCTTCACAGCGGAGATCATCGTGGAAGACAGGGATCTGGCGCACAAGGCCGCTGCCGCGTTTCTCGAGAGCAATCCCGGCGCCACCGCAGAGGTCATCTGGGCGCACCTACACAGCGTCATCGCCGAAAAACAGGACAAGTACCTGCAGTGGTTTGCCACGGTAGACACGTACTATGAGCCGGGCATGGACATATACGATTCCAAGCCGCCGTGGAGCTTTGGAAAGACCTCTCTGAGATGGGCCTTGAGATCGTGGAAGACTCGGACGACTATTCTTCCGATCTGGTGGATGTCTGACCATCCCCCAACGCACCCCCACAATAGAGCAAGACAGGATGCCTCGAGACAATCGGCATCCTGTCTTGTTGTTTTGTGTCGTCTCAGCCCAGCAGCGCCAGCAGCTCCTCCCGGGACATGGAGGCAAGGCTCTCCTCCGGGGTGGAGGACACCGTGTCCATGAGGGCGGCCTTTCTCTGCTGCAGCTCCATGATCTGCTCCTCCAGGCTGTTCTGGCAGATCAGCTTATACACCTGGACGGCAGAGTGCTGTCCGATGCGGTGGGCCCGGTCTGTGGCCTGCTCCTGGGCGGCGGTATTCCACCAGGGGTCGTAGTGGATCACCACATCGGCCGCGGTGAGGTTCAGGCCCGTGCCGCCGGCCTTCAGGGAGATCAGGAACACGTTGGCCTTGCCCTCGTTGAAGTCCTTCACCAGTTTGGCCCGCATCTCCTTGGAGGTGGAGCCCTCCAGGGTGTAGGTGGTGATCCCGGCGGACTCCAGGCGGTTGCGCAGCAGGTCCAGCATGCTGGTGAACTGAGAGAACAGCAGGACCTGGTGTCCGTTCTCCACCATGCCGGAGCAGAGCTCAAAGCATGCGTCCATCTTGCTGTTCGGCCCCGCATAGTTCTCGTAGGCCAGCAGCGGTGAGCAGCACACCTGCCGGAGCCGCATGAGGGCCGCCAGCACGTCCACCTTACCGGTGCCGCCGTGGGCCTCGTTGAGCCGCCGCTTGGCATCTACGGCGGTGGAGATATACACCTTTCGCTCCTCTTCGCTGAGGGCGATCCGGTGGATGTGTTCGATCTTCGGGGGCAGCTCCGGCAGCACGTCTCTCTTCAGGCGGCGCAGCATGAAGGGCTGTACCATCCGGCGCAGCTGCATGGCCGCATCGGCGTCCCCGCTGCGGAGCACCGGCTTCTCCAGCTTCTCCACAAAGACCCCGTGGGTGAAGAGATAGCCGGGCATCAAAAAGTCAAAGAGGTTCCAGAGCTCGCTGAGCCGGTTCTCAATGGGCGTGCCGGTCATCACAAAGCGCTGGGTGCAGCGGATCCGCTTCACGGCGTTGCTGGCCAGCGTGGAGCGGTTTTTCACGTATTGGGCCTCATCCAGCACGCAGCAGTAGAAGTCCAGCTTGGCGTAGGTCTCCACGTCCTGCCGGAGCAGCTCGTAGGAGGTCACCCAGACATCCATCTGGCCGCCTTTGCGAATCCGGGCCATCCGCTCCCCGGCGTTGCCGAGAACGGTGAGCACATGGAGATGGGGGGCAAACCGGGCAAATTCGTCCGCCCAGTTCAAGATCAGCGAGGTGGGACAGATCACAAGGCTGGGCTTTCCGGTCTCGCTGTATGGGACGGTGCAGAAGTAGGAGATCATCTCGATGGTCTTGCCGAGGCCCATCTCATCGGCCAGAATGCCGCCGAAATTCACACTTTCCAACGTCTTCAGCCACTGGAAGCCGATCTTCTGGTACGGGCGGAGCACCGATTCCATGGCCTCGGGCACCGGAACCGGGTTCTCCTCCATGCTGCGGAAGCGGCGGATCATATCCCGGAACTGGTTGTCCCGGGTGATGGTCAGGTCCGCAGCCTCCGCCAGGCTCTCAAGATAGAGCGCCCGGAAGGCGGGTACCTCCACCTGTCCCTGCTTCAGGCTGTCCAGGGGCAGCCGCAGCAGATGGGTCATCTCGGCCAGGGTACCGTACGTCTTGGCGGCGTCATCGCTTAAGACCAGATAGCGGCCGTCCCGCAGGCGGTAGAAGCGGCGGCGCTGCAGGAGGCTCTGGTACAGTTCCTCCATCTCCTCCGGGGGAAACTCCCCGGTGTCGATGTCCAGGATCAGGTTGCCGCCCTGCACCCGCACGCCCAGTTTGGTGCTGACACTGCTCACCCGCCATTTGAGCCGATCGGAGAAGAAGATCTCCCCCTGCTCTCGAAGCCGGTCCAGCTTTCCGCTGAGCATATCGAAGATGGCGTCATCGCCTTTGAGGAGATACTTGTTGTCCTGGATGCCAGAGGGGAAGAGGCTCTGCACCAGCGTGCGGATCTCCCCCTCCTGGTATCCGTCCCGGTGTATGCCGGCGGTGTTGTCCCAGGCATCGGCGGAGATCACAATCTCGCCGTAGCGAAACTTCAGCTCCAGGGTGAGCACATTGTCCTCGGGCCGCAGGTCCAGGTAGAAGAGGGGCACGCACTCCTGGGGCTTGAACTGGCTCATCATGCCTGCGGGGTCTTCCAGGGTGGCGGTGCGCCCCAGAGACGGCAGGATCCGATTGCAGAGAATGGGCATATCGCAGCCGGCGATCCAGATGGACTTCTTGCCGCTGCGGAGGAAGGGCACGGCGGTATCCGCATATTCCTGTGTCACGCGATAGAGGGTTCCGCCCGCTCTGGCATAGGTGCTGGAGCGGTTCCCGAAGAGCTGGATGTCCGGGGTGTCCACGTCCAGCCAGCAGCCCGCCTCCTCGCTGCGGAGCTGAAAAGAGGTGTTGGGGTTGCCCTCTGCCAAGGTGATGGGCCTGCCGTTCTGGTCCTGGAGGTCCGGGACATGTTTCAAAACATCGAACAGGCGGTCAAAGGCGGCGCCGGTGAGGGCCACGGCGCTGCGCACAGGCGGACGGTCCCGCAGCGGCAGCACCCTTCCCCGCTCCCCTGTTGCGGCCTCCTGCCGGGGCGTGGCGCCCAGGATATAGTCTGTGAGGTATCGGAGGAGGGCCTGGGCCTCTGGGGCAAAGCTCTCCATTTTCAGAGCCAGGGTGGTCACCTTGTCCAGGGAGATGGTCCCCTGGTCGTCCAGTTTGGCCAGAAACTGCTGGACATTGGGCACGGGCGCCAGCACCCCTTCCCTGCCCACCTCCAGGGAGAGCACCGGGTACTCGTCCGGCTTGAAGTGGAGCATGGCCTTCAGCTGCAGGGCCCCCTGCACACTCCGCCTGCGATTCACATAGTCGAAGATCACGTCCTTCACCAGAAGGTCGCTCTCCGTCTCCGGCTGGCTGGGGCGGTCCTGGTTTTTCTGGACCTCTGTGCAGGCGGCATACAGCACCGCGGCGAGATGCTCGCACTTGCCGGTGCGTGCCCCCTGCGGGCAGGTACACGAGGACACAGTCTGCAGGTCGTTGCCTGTACCAGACACCTGAATGGTGGCGGTATCCGTGTCATAGAGCACCACGGTACCCCGAATCCAGGTGGTTTTCCCGTTCTGGTGAATATTCAGATCGCGTACGCGGCTGGCCCACATCCGGCGCTTCTCGCTGGTGGAGGCGCCATCGTTGAACCGGCCAAGCAGGCTGGTCAAATTCTGTAGCATGCTCTGCCCTCACAGTCTTCAACATTGGCAATGCACCCGCCGCCTGGGGCAGGCGGCAGATGCAGTTCGTTATGGATCAGGGGTCTGGCAACGTCTCGTCCGGCCTCCAGAGGTGGCGGTCCAGGTCCACCCTGCCGTCCAGGGTAAAGGTCACGCCCTCCGCCTCCAGCAGGGCCCGCTGGGTGCCCGGCGCGTAGGTGTCAAAGGCGGGTTTTGTGCCGCCGAAGCGGTCCACCACCCGGTGGCACGGCACGGCGGGATCGGAGCAGCCAGACAGCACCGTCCCCACCACCCGGGACGCCCGGGGTGCGCCCACCCGCAGTGCCAGCTGCCCGTAGGTGGCCACCTGTCCCCGGGGAATCCGCCGCACCTCTGCCAGCACCCGGGCGGAAAAACCCTGGTCCATCAGTCCCAGACGATGGTGGCGAAGTAGTCCTCCGGGGTCTCCGCCCGGCGGAGGAGCTTCACGCTGCCGTCTTCCCGCAGCAGCAGTTCGGCGGAGCGGAGCTTGCCGTTGTAGTTGTAGCCCATGGAGAAGCCGTGGGCGCCGGTGTCGTGGATGGCCAGGATGTCCCCCATGTGGATTGCAGGCAGCTGCCGGTTGATGGCGAACTTGTCCGAGTTCTCGCAGAGGGAGCCCACCACATCATAGACGTGGTCTGCCGGCTCGTCCTCCCGGCCCAGCACCGTGATGTGGTGATAGGCCCCGTAGATGGCCGGGCGCATCAGGTTGGCCGCGCAGGCGTCCACCCCGATGTACTCCTTGTAGATGTGCTTTTCGTGGACGGCGGTGGTGATGAGAAGGCCGTTGGGCCCCAGCATGAACCGGCCCAGTTCCGTGAAGATGGCCGCGTCACCCAGGCCTGCGGGCACCATGATCTCCTGGAAGGCCTGGCGCACGCCCTCGCCGATGACGGCGATGTCGTTGGCAGGCTGCTCCGGGCGGTACGGGATGCCCACGCCGCCGGAGAGGTTGATGAAGGCGATGGAGCAGCCGGTCTTCTCGGCGATCTCCGCGGCGGCGGTGAAGAGGATCCGGGCCAGCGCGGGATAGTAGTCGTTGGAGATGGTGTTGGACGCCAGGAAAGCGTGGATGCCGAAGCGCTTGGCCCCCATGGCCTTCAGGCGGACAAAGGCCTCTTCCAGTTGGGCGCGGGTCATGCCGTACTTGGCCTCGCCGGGGTTGTCCATCACCTGGAAGCCCTCTTTGCTCTCCCCCAGTTGGAAGACCCCGCCGGGATTGTACCGGCAGCACACCAGCTCCGGCACATGCCCCAGGGTCTTCTCCAGGAAGTCCACATGGGTGATGTCGTCCAGGTTGATGATGGCCCCCAGCTGATCCGCCAGCTGATACTCCTTGGCCGGCGTCTCATTGGAGGAGAACATGATGTCGTGGCCGGTGAAGCCGCAGCGGTCCGCCATCATCAGTTCGGTGAGGGAGGAGCAGTCTGTGCCGCAGCCCTCCTCCTGGAGGATCTTCAGAATGCCGGGGGTGGGGGTGGCCTTTACGGCGAAGTACTCCCGAAAGCCGGGGTTCCAGGCGAAGGCATCTCTCAGGGCTCTGGCGGTGCGGCGGATCCCCGCCTCGTCATAGATGTGGAACGGCGTGGGATAGGTTTTTATGATCTCCTTGGCCTGGGCCAACGTGAGAAAGGGGCGTTTCATGCTTGTCTCTGTCCTTTCTGTGGTTCACTGGGCATCCGCGGGACGGTGCAATTTGCATCGCTGCCGGCAGCGGCCTGGCAGCTGGTTTTGGATTCAGAATGGCTTTGCCGGGGCAAATCCGATGGGCTTGGGATAGACTCTCCCCTCAGACAGGGAGAACAGCAGTTCCCGGGTGATGACGATACCGCCGTTCTTCTCGCTGGGGTTGATCGCCAGCCGCTTGATCTGGGGCTTGTGGTATATGTTCTGGATCATGGTGCGGATGTCGAAATCGCCGTAGTTCATGACGTACTGCCCGGCCCGCTTTCGGCTGGTGAAAAGGACAAAGGTGCGGTCGTCCCAGTCCCCCAGATAGGCCATATTCACCCTGCCCCCGCCCATGTTCAGCACCATGGCGGGGATCAGCAGGGCCTCATCGTATCCCTTGTGCAGGAGATGGGCAAAGGTCCGCGCCCCCTCCTCTTTGATCTCTTTCGTGCTCTTGCCGCTCTGGCGGAAGAGGTCATCCCACTGTCGGTCCAGCATGTTGCGGTACTGTTGGTTGGTCATAGATATCCCTCTCTGTTCAAAGAATGGTCACTTGTGGTATTCCGATCCCTCCTGGATCTTGTACGCCCGGTAGATCTGCTCCAGCAGCATCACCCGGGCCAGGTGGTGGGGAAAAGTCATGGGGGACATGGAGAGCCGCTCCCGGCACTCCCGCTTCAGCCCGGCATCCAGCCCGTAGCTGCCGCCGATGAGAAAGACCACCCGGGGGTCCGCCTGCATGGTCTGGGTCTGGAGCATGGCGGCCAGCGCCTCGCTGGAGCGCTCTTTTCCCTCGATGCAGAGGGCCACGGTATAGGCTCCGGCTGGGATCTTGGCGCGGATCATGCCCGCCTCTTTGGCCAGGGCCGCCTGAATCTGGGCGCTGGAGGGGCTTTTCGGCAGCTTCTCCTCCGGGAGCTCCGCGATCTCCAGCTTACAGTACCCGCTGAGCCGCTTGACGTACTCCGCCACGGCTTCCTGCCAGAACTTCTCCTTCAGCTTCCCCACGCAGACGATCGTCACAGACTGCACGAGGGGACCTCCTGCCAGCCGGAGTTCACATGCCTGGGGGCCACTGTGATGAGCACGTCCTCTCCAGGGGCTGCGCCGGCGGCCTGGAAGGCGCTCACCGCCGCCGCCATAGCCAGCTCCGGGGTGTTGTTCTCCTCGGAGAGATGGGCCATCACAAAGTGCTGGCAGCCGGTCTCCGCCGCGTGGATTGCCAGTTGGGCCCCCACCTCATTGCTGAGATGTCCCTTCTCTCCCAGGATCCGGGCCTTCAGCATGGCGGGATAGGGTCCATTGCGCAGCATGGGGATGTCGTGGTTCATCTCCCCCACCAGCACGCCGCAGCCGCGCACCGCCTCCCAGGCCTCCCGGGTGATCACGCCGGTGTCGGTGCAGAGGGCCATTTTGCAGTCTCCGGAGGTGATGGTGTACCCCACCGGACAGGCGGCATCGTGGCTGTTGGGGAAGCTCTCCACCACCAGGTCTCCGATGCCGAAGCACTGCCCCGGCTCGAAGGTCCAGCACTGGTCCGGAATGAGATTCTGCACCCGGGATGCCATGGCGTCAATGGTGGCCATCGGGGCGTAGATGGGGACCCGGATCTTCTTCAGCAGGTTGGTGAGCCCGTTGACGTGGTCTGTGTGCTCATGGGTGATCAGGATCCCGGAGAGGCTCAGCGGGTCCAGATCCAGATCGGTGAGGCCATCCAGGATGCGCTTGCAGGAGATGCCCGCATCGATGAGAATGTTCCATCTGCCGTCTGAGACCACGGTACAATTTCCAGATGAGCCACTTGCCAGGGTGGCAATTCGCAGCATATGTATCCCTCCGTATCGGGGAACTTCCCCTTCTCTTGTATTTCTCTCGAAACTCAAATCTCTCAAAACTCAAAAAGGAGCGGTATACAACCGCCCCTTTCCCAGCTGATCGTATCGGTGTTTTGCAAGCAGAGATGTGCCAGACCAGGGGCAAAAGGCGAGAACAATGCCCCTTCTAATCGCGAGCCGGACGCTATATCAGCCCTCCCGCCGGCCGGCACCTTTGCCGGTTTTGCCTCCCAGAGGGCACAACAAACCAAAGGGGGTACCCTCCCGCAAAAAAACGGGCCCCCAGACAGGGCGAAAGGCGGACGCACCCGCCGCTACAGCTGCAGATCCGCACACGGATCTGCATTGGGGAATCCCCCGCCGAAAAGACAGGCGAAGAGGCGGCGATGCCGGAATGAGACGGCAAATTGCCGGGTAAAATGGATGAAACAGGCCTTTTCAGCCCACGTTGCGCACCGAGGTGGTCTCCTCGTCCGGCACCTCTACCGTGCAGATGTCTGCCCCGATGCCATTGAGCTTGCCGATGAGGTTCTCATAGCCCCGCTCGATGTGCTTGATGTTGGACACCTCGCTGGTGCCCTCGGCGGCGAGCCCGGCGATCACCATGGCGGCGCCGGCGCGAAGGTCGCAGGCCTCCATGGGGGCGCCGATGAGCTTCTCCACCCCTTCGATGACGGCGATCTTGCCCTCCACCTGGATGCTAGCGCCCAGACGGCGGAACTCCTCCACATAGCGGTACCGGTTGCCCCAGACGCCCTCGGTGAGCACCGATGTGCCCTTGGCGGTGGACAACACGGCCGCGATCTGGGGCTGCATGTCCGTGGGAAAGCCGGGATACGGCATGGTCTTGATGTTGGTGCGCTGGAGCGGGCCGTTGCGGCGGACGATGAGGGTGTCCCCGTCCTCCTCCACCTCCACGCCCATCTCCTGGAGCTTGGCGGTGATGCACTCCATGTGCTTGGGAATCACGTTGCAGATGCGCACCTCGCCGCCGCAGGCGGCCACGCAGGCCATATAGGTGCCGGCCTCGATCTGATCGGGGATGATGGAGTACTCACCGCCCCGAAGGCGCTTGACGCCGCGGATTTTGATGACATCTGTGCCGGCACCGGTGATATCAGCGCCCATGGAGTTCAGGAAGTTGGCCACATCCACGATGTGGGGCTCCTTGGCCGCGTTTTCAATGACGGTCATGCCCTGGGCCAGGGTGGCGGCCAGCATGATGTTGATGGTTGCCCCTACCGAGGCGATGTCCAGATAGATATGGGCCCCGTGGAGTTTGCCCTCCGGGGCTCTGGCATACACATAGCCGCTGTGCACCTCCACCTGGGCGCCCAGGGCGGTGAGTCCTTTTTCATGAAGGTCGATGGGACGGCCGCCCAGGTCGCAGCCGCCGGGGAGCGGCACCTCTGCCCAGCCGTAGCGGCCGAGCAGCGCACCGATGAGATAGTAACTGGCTCTTATTTTTCTTCCCTGCTCATAGGGGATTTGCTGGTTCAAAATGTGCGTACAATCTATGTCCATGGTTGTGCGGTTTACGGTGCGAACGTGCGCACCCAGATCCTGCATGATGTTCAGGAGAAGGTCCACATCGCTGATTGCGGGGATATTTTCGATTCGGCATGCACCTTCCACCATCAAAGCGGCGGGTAGAATGCCCACAGCCGCGTTTTTTGCGCCGCTGATATCTACTCTGCCATAAAGCGGTCTCCCGCCATGAATGACATATTTTCTCAAGGTAGCACCTCAAACTCCCGGCCGAGCCGGTTTAATAACACCCTGAACGGGCGGAAATCATTATCATCAGGCCTGAGAACCCCAGGTTCACAAAGGCGTGAGTATTATAGCACCATTGGCAGGCAAAGGCAACCAGAAAGTTTAGAATCGCCCAAGAAAAAACCGCAAAAATGTAACTCCCAAATATTCCCTGCCTCAGAATGCCCCCATCTCCCCCATTCTATGCGGCCCGATTTGTGAATTTTCCGTGAAACCTGTGATTTTCTCTTGCAATCCTGCGGGAAAGGGTCTATAGTGTGCTAGCACTCTCAAGGCGAGAGTGCTAAAATCAGACAATGAGAATCATCTTTTCGAATATAAGAGGAGTGCACAGCAATGGCTAAGAAAGAATTTCAGGCCGAGAGCAAGCGTTTGATGGACTTGATGATCAACTCCATCTACACCCACAAGGAGATCTTCCTCCGGGAGATCATCTCCAACGCCAGCGATGCCATCGACAAGCTGGCCTATATCGGCCTGACCGATGACACCGTAGAGGCAAAGCAGGGCGACTTCCGCATCACCATCACCCCGGACAAGGACGCCCGCACCCTCACCGTCTCGGACAACGGTGTGGGCATGACCGAGGAGGAGCTGGAGTCCAACCTGGGCACCATCGCCCGCAGCGGCTCCAACCAGTTCAAGGAGCAGATGGAGAACGGCAGCACCGTGGACATCATCGGCCAGTTCGGCGTGGGCTTCTACTCCGCCTTCATGGTGGCAGACAAGGTCACGGTGATCACCCGCCGCCACGGCGAGGCCGGCGCCCACAAGTGGGAGTCCGAGGGCGCAGACGGCTACACCATCGAGCCCTGTGAGAAGGACTCTGTGGGCACCGATGTCATCATGCACCTGAAAGAGGACACCGATGACGACAAGTACAGCGACTATCTGGAGACGTACAAGCTCCAGGACCTCATCAAGAAGTATTCGGACTATATCCGTCACCCCATCATGATGACGGTGGAGGACTACCGGGAGAAGGAGAAGCCGGAGGACGCCGGCGAGGACTACAAGCCCGAGTGGGAGACCGTGATGGAGGAGAAGACCATCAACTCCATGGTGCCCCTCTGGCAGCGGCCCCGCTCCAAGGTGGAGCAGTCTGAGTACAACAACTTCTACAACGAGAAGTTCCAGGACTGGCAGGCCCCCCTGCTCACCATCACCACCAGCTCCGAGGGCACCGTGACCTACAAGAGCCTGCTGTTCATCCCCTCCGCCACCCCCTACGACTTCTACACCCGGGAGTTTGAGAAGGGCCTGCAGCTGTACTCCTCCGGCGTGCTGATCATGGACAAGTGCGCAGACCTGCTGCCGGACTGCTTCCGCTTCGTCCGCGGCGTGGTGGACTCCCCGGACTTCTCCCTGAACATCTCCCGCGAGATGCTCCAGCACACCCGGGAGCTGAAGGTGATCGCCACCGCCCTGGAGAAGAAGATCAAGAGCGAGCTTCTGAAGCTGCAGAAGGAGAACCGGGAGGACTACGAGAAGTTCTGGAACGCCTTCGGCCGCCAGCTGAAGTACAGCACCGCAGACGGCTACGGCGCCAAGAAGGAGCTGCTCCAGGATCTCCTGATGTTCACCTCCTCCAAAGAGGGCAAGCTCACCACCCTGGCCGAGTATGTGGAGCGGATGCCCGAGGGCCAGGAGAACATCTACTACGTCTGCGCAGACACCGCAGATCAGGCGGCCCGCCTGCCCCAGGTGGAGCGGGTGGCAGACAAGGGCTACGAGATCCTCTACCTCACTGAGGAAGTGGACCAGTTCGTGATGCAGACCCTGGACACCTACTCCGAGAAGAAGCTGAAGTCCGTCTCCGATCCGGACGCCCTGCCCGAGTCCGATGAGGACAAGGCCGAGCAGGAGAAGCAGGCGGAAGAGGCCAAGCCCGTGGTGGACTTCGTGAAGGAGACCCTGGGAGACAAGGTCCACGATGTGCGCATCTCCAAGATCTTGAAGAGCGCCCCGGTGGTGCTCACCGCAGAGGGCCCCCTCACCATCGAGATGGAGAAGTACTTCCTGCGCACCGCTGAGACCAACACCAACCCCATGATGGGCCCCATGAAGGCCCAGCACGTCCTGGAGCTGAACCCCTCCTCCCCCGCCTTCCAGGCGCTGCAGAGCGCGGTAAACGCCGGAGACACGGACCGGGCCGCCAAGTATGCCAACGTGCTCCACAACCAGGCTCTGCTGATCGCCGGCCTGCCGGTGGAGGATCCCGCGGCGTACACCGAGCTGGTATGCTCCCTCTTCGTGTGATCCCCTGCCATCCGCGAGACAAGACAATGGGCACCGCCAACCCCCGCATGGGGGCCAGCGGTGCCCTTTTCTGCTGTCTGGAGGCGTTCCAGGCCGCAAGAAAGCCCGCAGGCGCGGCCTGCGGGCTTTGGTATGGTTGGGGTATGGGATCAGGATGAGGCGCAGTCTCAGTCGTCTTCCTCCACAACGTGGGCCTTGATGAGGTTGGTGGCCACAGCCTGTCCCAGGGGGACGCCGGCGGTTACCACGATGGTCTCCCCCGCCTTGGCCACGTTCTCGGTGAGGGCCACCCGGTTGCACAGGGAGAAGATCCGGTCTGTGGAGGTGATCTCGCCGGTGAGGTGGGGCTGGACACCCCAGCTCAGGTTCAGCTGGCGGCGCACCTTCTCGTGCATGGTGAGGGCGGCGATGGGGCAGGCCGGGCGGAAGCGGCTGATCATCCGTGCGGTGTGGCCGCTGTTGGTGGTGGTTACAATCGCCGAGGCGCCCAGGTCTCTTGCCATCAGGCAGCAGGCGTGGGTGGTGGCGTCGTTGACGCTGCCGGAGCCGATCACCAGGGCCAGGTGGACGTTCATCTCATCCCAGTAGTTGATGGCGGACTCAGCCTGGCAGACGATGTTGTTCATGGCGGCCAGGGCCTGCAGCGGGTACTTGCCGGAGGCGGTCTCGCCGGATAGCATCACCACACTGGTGCCATCGAAGACGGCGTTGGCCACATCGGAGACCTCGGCACGGGTGGGCCGGGGGTTGCGGATCATGGAGTCCAGCATCTGGGTGGCAGTGATGACGATCTTGCCGGCCACCAGGCCCTTGCGGATCATCTGCTTCTGGAGCACCGGCACCTTCTCAGCGGGGATCTCCACGCCCAGGTCGCCGCGTGCCACCATGATGCCGTCCGAGACGGCGATGATCTCGTCCAGGTTGTCCACGCCCTCCTGGTTCTCGATCTTGGAGATGATGCGGATCCGCTCGCCGCCGTTGTCCTTCAGCACCTGGCGGATGGCCCGCACATCGTCCGCCTTGCGGATGAAGGAGGCGGCGATGAAGTCGAAGTCGTTCTGGATGCCGAAGATGATGTCATCGATGTCCCGCTCGGTGAGGGCGGGCAGCTGAATATGGGCGCCGGGGATGTTGATGGACTTGTTGGCGGAGAGGGTGCCGCCGTTCACCACGTTGCAGATGATGTCGTGGCTGTTGATCTCCTTCACCTCGATGCCCACAAGGCCGTCATCGATGAGGATGGTCTGGCCCGGCGTCACCTCTTCGTGGAGGTTGGTATAGGTCACGGACACCTTGGTGCTGTCCCCCACAATGTCATCGGTGGTGAGGGTGAAGGTGTCCCCTGCCGCCAGCTCAATGGTCTTGGTGCTGAACGACTTGATGCGGATCTCCGGGCCCTTGGTGTCCAGGATAGATGCCACCGGCTTGCCCATGGCGTCCCGGACGGAGGCAAACATGGTGAGCCGCTCCAGCTGCTCGGCATGGGTGCCGTGCGAGAAGTTGAACCGGGCGGCGTTCATGCCGCCTTTGATGAGAGCGCGGATCATTTCCGGGCTGTCTGTTGCAGGGCCCAAGGTGCAGATGATTTTAGTCTTGCGCACGTAGATTCCTCCCAGCGTCTTATTGTTCGGCCGCTCGCCGAAAAACTGGGTTAAGAATACCATATTGTGAGGGGTAAAGCAACCTGAAAACAGGAATTTTGCCAAAAGACGTCTATTCTTTATCCAAATTTTGTGGGTTCCACCGGTGTTATCTGCCAGGGCCTGAAAAGAACCGCAGCCGTTGGTCCGGCTGCGGTTCGTTTTGTCTCATCGGATTTCTTCAGGCATGGCGGGCGGTGTGTACCGGGGAGATCCTGCTGCTGCCAGACCGCTCCGGGCGGTGCTGCAGTCCCAGCACCAGTACGGCGGCGGCAGCGGCCCCGCTGAGCTTGCCGGCGATGAGCGGCAGCACCATGGCGGGCTCGGTACCCAGGGTAAACCCCAGGTGGGCGGCGAAGAGGCTGGCCCCGCTCACGAGGAATGCGGCGGTGAGCTCCTTTGTCTTGCCGTCCATCTGCCCGTAGAGGGACAATGCCGGCAGTGGGGTGACGAGACCTGTGAGGAGGCTGGTGATGCCCAGGGCGGAGAGACCCAGACGGCTGCCCAGGCGAGACAGTGGCGCCTGCAGGCCCCGGCACAGCAGCTCCGCCAGCGGCAGGCTGCCCAGCATCACGATGCCGATGGAGCACACGGTGGAGAGGGCCTCTGGGAGGGGTACCATGCCCGGGAGAACGGTGAGGCCGGTGAGGGACTGTACCGCCCCCAGGACCAGGCCTGCGGTGATGAGGATCTTCAGCCCCTCTGCCAGGATGCAGAACCCCCGGACCACCCGCTCCGGGGCGAAATGCAGCCCCAGGAACAGGAGCGCCGAGAACAGCAGGATAGGCATATTCTGCCAGAGACACGCAAAAAGGGAGAACCCGCTGGCAAGTCCGCCGATGAGTAAGCCGATGGGCATGGCGGCAAGGCCTGTCATGATACCCCGGGCAAAGGCATTTCTGTCCCCCTCCGGGATGACGCCGATGCCCACCGGGATGGTGAACACCACCGTGCAGCCGAACATGGAGGACACCACGATGCCGGCGTACCTGCCGATCCGGGGATCCGATGCCAGCTCCTCCGCCAGGGGATAGCCGCCCATGTCGATGGCGAGGATGCTTCCGAACATGGCGGGGTCCACCCCGATGGCCCGAAAGAGGGGAACCACCAGGCCGCCCAGGCAGTCTTCCAGCACCGGGGCCAGGCAGATCATCCCCGCCATGGAGAGGGCCATGGGACCCAGCAGCTGAAAGCCCTTCTCGAACTGGGCCCCCAGGCCGAAGCGGTTGCCCAGGATGCGGTCCACCCCGCCCAGCACCGCGCCTACGGCCATCACGGCCATGAGAATCTGCTGGATCATGACACAGCGTGCACCCCGGAGCGCATGGTGTCCTCAATCTGCTGGATGGTACGGGGCGTGCAGATGGAAAGATTTTCGCAGCCGTTCTCGGTTACCAGGCAGTTGTCCTCCAGCCGGAAGCCGATGCCCCATTCCTCGTGGTAGATGCCCACATCCACGCAGAACACCATGCCCGGCGCCACCAACTCCGGGGTCTCCACCACATCGTGGACATCATACCCTACATGGTGGGCACCGCCGTGCCACATGTACTTGCCGATGTGCTCCGCCTTGTCCAGCACCCCGGCGTCCATCAGGCACTGGGCGTTGTATGCCCGGATGCCGCCGTCCACGTCCGCCATCTTCATGCCGGGGCGGATGGTCTCAAACATGTGGTTAGACGTGGCCAATGCGCACTCATAGAGGAGTTTCTGCCGGGGCGAGAACTTGCCGTTGCAGGGCCAGCCCCGGGAGACGTCCGTCATGAGATTGTCCCACCAGGCGCCCACATCGTTGAGCACCATGTCCCCGTCCTTGGCCTGGCCGGTGTAGCCGTGGTAGTGGATGCAGAAGTTGTTCTGCCCCGCCGAGATGATGCTGGGGAAGGCCGAGCCCTGGGGGCCGTGCTGGGCCAGGGCGAAGTCCCAGAGGGCCTTGTACTGGTACTCGTACATGCCGGGCTTGGAGCCTCTCATCATGGCGGTGATGCCCTCCGCTGTGATGCGCTCCGCGTGTCGGATGGCCTCGATCTCGCAGGGCTGCTTGATGAGCCGCAGCTTCCGGATGAGGGCGTCCGCGTTCTTCACCTGCAGATAGGGGTAGTCTGACCCCAGCCGCTGGAGCAGCAGATGAGCCGGGGTGTCCCGGTCTGCGGGGTCCTGGCGGAAGAGGTCCAGGTAGATATGGGCGTACCGGCCGCTGGTAGCCATCCGGTGCAGGGTGGTGTTGAAGTTGGCCACATAGTCCACGGCGTCCAGCCCGCCGATGGCCACCGCCTCGTCCGCCTTGATTCTCCTGCCGTTCCACCGCTCGATCATGGGATCGGCGGGCTGCAGGAAGATCTTCTCGGACACGCTTCCCGCGGCGTCCTTGGCCGCCAGCAGAATCAGCTCCGGGCCGTCCAGGCCGGTGAGGTACAGAAAGCTGCGCTGGGTGTAAAAGGGGTAGAACTCATCGTTGGTCTTGCGGACCTCCCGGCCGGAAAAGAGCACCAACAGGGAGTTGTCCTCCAGCATCTCATAGAGCCGCTGCCGGTTGCCCTTGAAGTACGAACTGTCCATGGGTGAATGCCTCACTTTTGTATCAGGGCCGTGGGAACAGATGCCTGCGGCCCTTTTGAAATCGGCGGGATTGTACTACCAGTGGGAGGGGGCTGTCAACGGCAAGATAGACAGATTTGGAAGCATTTTGGCGGCGCTTCCTGCCATTCTCCGGTGCAGGAGTGCACTATTCCCCTGCCCGCAACCGCTCCTGGACCTTCTTTAGCCGCTCCTTGGGATAGCCGGTCTCCAGGGTGTAGCCCCGCTGCAGCAGCCAGTCTATCACCTGCTCCCAGGCAGCGGCCTCCTCCCGATACAGCCCTTGTGCGTGGTACGCCTCCGCCATGGAGTACAGGGGATCGGCGAATTCCGGCTCCAGTTCGAAGGCCCGATTCCAGTACTGGAAGGCCTCTTCATAGCGCTCCAGGCCGCTGCAGGCGTCTCCGGCGTAGAGACAGAAGGAGGTCTCCCGCACCCCGTACGCCGGGCCCGCCGCCTGGAACTGCTGCAGCACCTCCGCATAGCGGCCGTTCCAGTAGAGGGCCGCCATCAGGGCCAGTCGGTTCTCCGGATCATGAGGCTCCGCCTCCAGCTGCCGCTCCGCCTCCCGGATGGCCTCCTCTCCCCGGCCGATGCGGCTCAGCATGGTGATCCGCTGGGTCTGGGCCTTTTGGTACACATCGTCCCGCTCGGGGCCGGCGAGGAGGCTGTCGTAGTGCTCCAGGGCCAGGCGGAGGCAGTCGTACATCTGGAACTCGTTGAGAACGCCGTAGGCGCGGATGTCCTCCCGGGTGTACTTGCCGCTGTCAAAGAGCTTGCGGTACTCCGCGTCCGCCCGGATGAAGTCGTTGCGGTCGTGGGAGGACTCATACAGGGAGAGCAGCTGCTGGGCCCGGTTGGCGTACGGGTTGGGGTTCTGCCGGAAGAGCTCATCGATGGTGACATCGAAGAAGCCGGCGATAAGGGGCAGCATCATGGCATCGGGGACGGTGGCCTGATTTTCCCACTTGCTCACCGCCTGGGTGGAGAGGTGCAGGGCCTGGGCCAGCTGCTCCTGGGTGACCTGCCGCCGGTCCCGGAGCGTGCGGATGTTGGCGCCGATATTGGACTGGATCATGGGGTTCGTCCTCGAGTGATCTGGCCTCATCATACGGCATGCGGCGGCATTCTGCAATGACCCCGCAGGGGACCTTCCCTCCCCTGCCGGTTGACTCACCCCGCGGGACCGCCATCTCGGACCTGCCTCACACTGGCAGGTCCGTTTGCTGAGCGGCCTATTTTTCTAGGATTTGCTTGCAATTTTATGAGCATTTGTTTATACTGCATTTCTACGCCTATCATTTCTTTGCACTCAATAAATATAGTTATTTTCCAAGTCAGTGGCATCATCTTGCGTTTTACTGCATTTTACTTCATTTTCAGTGAAATCTCCATCCTTTGCCCTACAATCTTCCCACACAGGCCCACCGGCCCAAACTAATCCGAGGAGGTACCAAACCATGGCAGCATCCAACAGTAACCACGAGCCCTCCCCTCTGGTGTTCCACCCGCCGGACACCCAGACCCAGTTTGCCCGGACGATCTCCCTTCCCGCAGAGGATTTCGGCCGGAAACCGCTCCCCAGGCGGGAGGCCTTCCTCAGCTCCATCCCCTGGCTGCAGGCAGTACAGGCCGCCGTGGGCCGGGAGATCGTCTTCGCCCTGGACGAGGCCCTCCTGTGCCAGGGCCGGTTTGCGGGCCGCTACAACGATGCCCGCATCTGGGCCTACGGGCCGGACGCCCTGGCCGAGTACAGCGGCATCGTGCTGCTGGGTCCGTGTGTTGATCCCGCACAGGTGGAGCACCGCTGGGGCCTCTCCTTCACGAACTTCCAGCGCACCCTGGCGGACGCACTGGCCCTGGAGCCCATCCTGGACATGCAGGGGATCACCGAGGCCCTCAGCGACTTCTACTACACCCACGGAGAGCGCATCGATGGGCTCTCCGTCCCGCCCCAATACCAGGCGGCATTTGAGACCCTGCTCCAGGATGCCGTCTCGTACTATGATTCTTAACCACGGAGGAGAAAATCATGCCAATCACAGAACACGAACGGCTCTTGTACCGGGCCATGGATGCGTTGTATCATAGCGGCGTGCCCCTGTATTTCAAGGGCGCCATGGTGCTGAAGGCCTTCCTCCTGGAGGCCGGATACCAGGAGAACACCCGCCACACCTCAGACATCGATGCCAACTGGATCGCAGACAGGGCGCCCACAGAGGCGGAGATGGTGGAGACCATCCAGTCCGCCTTTCAGCGTCATGGCATCCAGGCGGACGTCTGGCTGCACCGGATGTACGGCAGCGGCCGCTCCGCCGGATTTCATTTCCTGGACCACGACACCGAGGCGCTGCTCTTTTCCATGGACATGGACGTGAACCGTCCTATGGCCAGCACCCGGCTGTATGACGTGGAGGGCCTGCGCTTTGCAGCCGTCACCCCATACCGCATGCTGGCGGACAAGACTTTGGTGGCCTCCACCCCGAAGATCTTCCGGCGCATCAAGGACTTCATAGACCTCAGCTACCTCTCCCACGCCCTCCCATACAACCGAGAGATCGTCCTGGCGGAGCTCCAAGCCGGCAACAGAGCCCTGGAGGACTTCTCCGCATTCCGGCACCGCGTCCCAGACCTGGAGCACGCGTACGCCAAGTTCAACGTGGGCGAGGGCGTCCCCAAGCCGCCCTTTTCCGAGGTATACCAGAGGGTGTCTGCGTATCTCCGGGACATGCTCCCGCGAGACAGCACCATCCCTCCGACCTGATCCCCGCTATCCGTATTCCTCTCTCAGCACCTTCCTCCCGTTTTTTTCGCCCCCATTGCAGCATTTCAGCCCCCTGATGCGTCTCATTCATGTAGGAGGTTGTACCACATGGACAAACCATCCAACCGGCCGGTGGATTGGAACACCCTTGTACAGGACAATGAGAAGAAGCTGTACCGCGCCGCCCTGGCCATATTGGGCGACCCCCATGAGGCCGAGGACGCCGTACAGGACGCGTTTCTGCGCTTTCTGGAGCGCTCGCCCCGGGATTTGGAGTATCCCAACGCCTGGCTGATGCGGGTGCTGGTAAACGGCTGCAAGAGCAGGCTCCGTCTGCGCTGGCGGCGGGTGGAGCCCCTGCCGGAGACCTTGCCGGTGCCTGGGCCGGAGGAGCGGGAGGAACTGGAGGAGTTCTACTCCCTTCCCCCGGAGGACCGCACCATCCTGCATCTCTTCTACTACGAGGGCTATTCCACAGAGGAGATCGCAGGCATGCTGCGTCTGCAGCCGTCTTCCGTCCGCTCCCGGCTCACCCGGGCCCGGCAGAAGCTCCGCAAACTGCTGGACAATCCCCAATGAGGGGTGTGTTCAGCGCCATCGGGAAAGGAGTACAATATGGACAACTACAAGCACTACATGGACCGCATGGAGCCCTCTCCGGCGCTGCACCAGAGGCTCATGGACATGCAGAGCGATCAGAGACATCGCAAGAATCAAAACATTCCCTGGAAGGCCACAGCGGGTCTGGCCGCCTGCTGTGCCCTGGTGCTGGGCCTCGCCGGATACAGCATCTCTCGGCACTTCCACCCCAGCGCTGCGGTGCCGTTGGACACCCAGCAACCCGCCACCCAGATGCCCGTCTCTACCCCGGCCGAGACCACCCAGAACGCCGTCACAACCCTGGAACCCCCTACGGAAATGCCGGTTCCTGTGCCGGATATCGTCGTGGACCTCAGCGCCACCAGCTTTACCGTGGAACACCCCGCCGTCCCCCCGGAGGACAACGGCATCCAGTACCCGGCGCTGTCCTACACCATAGATGGCGCCCCCGCCCTGGCGCTGATGGAGGGCTCTCACGGGGAGGACCTCACCCGGGCGGACATCCTGCAGATCTTCTGGGGCGTTGTCCCCGATCCCTACAAGGAGACGGCAGATATGCCCAGTGAGCTCTGCTGGGAGGGGTACACCGTCCAGGGCAGCGCCACCTATCTCGCAGACGGCAGCCTCTACCAGGTGGGGATCTCCGGCACCAAAGGAGCGCAGTCCTTCTCCCTGTCCCTGGCCCCCGATACGATGCCCCTCGCCTGCGGCATCTACCCGGAGTCCGCCGTCCAGGAGATCCACGGCATCACGGTCCGGACCCACGCCTATGGGGACAACACCGAGGCCCAGCTGATGCCCCACTCCGTGGGGGTCCGCATGGTCTCCACCGGCGACCCCACCGTATGCAACGCCCTCATTGCCTGGGCCACCCAGGAGGACTGCCCCATCTCTCTGGAGCACCTCTTGGTACCGGACTTTCTCCCCTTCTGGAAGTCTGCAGAGTACGCCTCCCTGGCGGAAGTCCGGGCTGCCGAGGCGGATTTTCTCCCCTGGCTCCCCGCCGATGTGCCCTTTGCAGACTGGGCATTCACCGCCCGCATGACCTGGCAGGAGGACATGGAGCACACGCTCTTTCTCCGCTGGCTCCGCGGCTACGACAGCAACACCATCACCATCTCCCTGCCCCAGCCCGGTGAGGATCTGCCCGTCCCCGTGGACGCCGGCAATCCCGCCTCTTACGACCGCCGTCTCTACGACCAGCCATACTCCGAGACCGTGCCTGAGGAGTACTGGGACTCTGTGGTGAACACCCCCTGCTTCCGGGCAGAGGACATCACCCTGGACATCATCCAGATCCGGGGCTTTTCCAAGGACACCGGCGGCACCAGCTACCGCTTCCAGGTGCTCACCTCGGACGGCACTCTCCTGTCCTACAGCCTCTCCGGCATCACCGCGGAGGAAGTGCTGGACCTGGTCCGGCAGACCACAGGGCTACAGCAGTAGATCCCCCAGAAAACAGTTTCCCCCGGGCGCTTTCGCGCCCGGGGGATCGTGTTTTATGCGAGGGATTTGTAGCAGGCGTAGTCCATCACACCATGGATGCCGTTGAGCCCGCCAGGCACCAGCTCCGCGGCCATGAGGCAGTCTATGTGGGGCAGGTGCACGGACTCGGCAGCGAGAATGCCGTAGTCTGCGGCTGTGCGAAAGCCCCGGGCGCGATAATTCTGGGGATTGCCCTCCACCAGCACGGCGGTGAAGCCCAAACTGCGGGCCACATGGAAGCCGTCCTCGATGAGCTCTTTGGAGATGTGCTGCCGCTGCAATTCGGTCTTTACGCCCACCGGGGAGAGGAGCAGCAGCCTGTCCCCGTAGCGCCCTTCGATCTGGAAGCGGGAGAACATGGCGTAGCCGATGATCTGATTCTGCTCGTCCACCATGATGCGCTCCAGTTCGGGCACGTAGGTCTGCATGCCGCGGATCTCCTCCACCAGCCGGCGCACGGTTGTCCCCTCTTCGGCATCGTTCCAAGTGGTGAAGACGTCCTGAATGAAGTCCAGGGCCTCGGCTGCGTGGTCCGGTCCGCAGGACTGGATGTGTCTGTTCGCAGGTTTTGCCTGTTGTTCTGTCTTGGGTTCTGTGTTTGTATCTGTCATGGAAAGGTCCTTTCGTAGGTCTCAGTTGCCCAGGACGCGGGCGGCGCTCTCCTCGGCAAACTGCTTGGTATAGAGGTCGTGATAGTACCCTCTCCGGCGGAGGAGCTCCATATGGGTGCCCCGCTCCACGATCTTGCCGTCCCGCACCACCAGGATGAGGTCCGCCTTGCGGATGGTGGAGAGGCGGTGGGCGATGAGGAAGGAGGTCCGGTCCCGGAGGAGGTGGTCTATGGCGTTCTGAATGTACTGTTCCGTCTGGGTGTCTATGGACGAGGTGGCCTCATCCAGCACGAAGATCCGGGGATCCGCCAGCACCGCCCGGGCAAAGGAGATCAGCTGCTTTTCGCCGGTGGAGAGGCGGTCTCCCTCCTCCCCCACATCGCTGTCCCAGCCCTGGTCCAGCTTGGCCGCCACTAGGTCTGCAGACACCGCCTTCGCCGCGGCCATGATCTCCTCCTCGGTGGCGTCCAGCCGGCCGTACCGGATGTTGTCCCGGACGGAGCCGGAGAAGAGGTGTGGATTTTGCAGCACGTAGCCGATGTTGGAGTGCAGCCAGAGCTGGCTCCGCTCCCGGTAGTCCCGGCCGTCCACCAGGATCTGGCCCTCGGTGGGCTCGAAGAACCGGCAGGCCAGGTTCACCAGGGTGGACTTGCCCGCGCCGGTCTCCCCTACGATGGCCACAGTGGTGCCGGCGGGGATCTTCAGGTTGAAGTGCTCCAGCACGTTCTCGCCGCCGTCCGGGTACCGGAAGGTGACGTCCCGGAACTCGATCTCGCCCCGGATGGGCTCCCAGTTCTCCCGCTTGGGGTGGAAGGCGTCTCCGTACTTCTCGATCACCGCCGGGGTGTCCACCACGGTGGGCACCTCGTCCAGAAGGCCGGTCACCCGCTCGATGGAGGCCTGCAGGGAGATGAACTCCGCGATGCTGGAGGCGGTCATCTGAATGGGCTCAAAGATGCCCACGGCGTAGGTGCAGAAGACGGACAGGGTGGCGATCTCCAGGGCCTGGTCCAGCACCATGTAGCCGCCCCGGAGCAGCACGATGGCCACCGCCAGGGAGGACGCAAACAGCACCATGGGGATAAAGACGGCGTTGAGACGCTCTGCCTTCACCGCCGCGTGGTACATCTCCCCGGTGAGGTTCTCGAAGTCCGCGGTGCTCCGCTCCTCGGTGGAGAGGGTCTTGATGGTCTTGGCCCCCGTGATGCCCTCGTTGAAGGCGCCGGTGAGCCGGGAATTGGTGCGCCGGACGATCCGGTTCCAGTGGAGGATCTTGTCCTGGAACTTCCAGGTGAGAATGGCGATGGCGGGCACCACCAGCAGCACCAGGATGGCCAGCTTCCAGTTCAAGAGCAGCATGGCGAGAAAGGTGCCGCCCACGTAGACCAGGGCCCACAGGATGTCCGGCACCTGCCAGGCGATCATGCCGGCGATGCGGTTGGTGTCGTTCATCACCCGGCTGAGGATGAACCCCACCGGGGTGACGTTGTAGTACGAGAAAGAGAGGTTCTGCAGGTGGCGGAACAGATCCCGGCGCATGTCCTTGCCGAAGTTCATCTCGATGTACATGGAGTTGCGGCCGAATGCGGTGACGCACCCGAACTGAATCAGCAGCACGATGAGGTACGCCGCGATAAAGGGCGCCAGGCCCTGCAGGGTGTTGTTGGCGATGAACGTCCGGATGGTGTAGCCCTGGAACAGGGGGATCAGGATGTCCATCACGGCGGTGAGGCTGTTGAAGACGATCATGCCCACAAAGGCACCTTTGTAGACCTTCAGAATGGGCAGCAGCCGCTTCCAGATGGTGATGTCAAAGGCCTTGGTATACTCCTGTTCTTCCATTACGCCTCGCCTCCTTCCTCCAGCAGACGGCGGTCATCCGCGCTCATCTGGATGTCGTAGATGTCCCGGTAGATGCCCGGGCGGGAGATGAGCTCGGCGTGGGTGCCAATGTCCGAGACCTTGCCGCTGTCCAGCACCAGGATGCGGTCCGCCTGCATCAGGGTGTTCACCCGGTGGGAGATCAAAATCACAGTGGCGCCCTTTACCCGCTCCTGGAGCGCCGCTCGGATCTTGGCATCTGTCTCCGCGTCTACCGCGGAAAGGGAGTCGTCAAAGACCATCACCGGGGTGTTCTGCAGCAGCATGCGGGCGATGGCCACCCGCTGTTTCTGGCCGCCGGATAAGGTTACGCCCCGCTCCCCCACCACCGTCTCGTATCCCTGGGGCAGGTCTCCGATGGCCTCGTCCACGGCCGCCGCCATGGCAGCAGACCGCAGCTCCTCCTCCGGCGCCTCCGGACGGGTGGCGGCGATGTTGTCCTTGATGGACTGGGAGAACAGGAAGGGCTCCTGCAGCACCAGGCCCACCTGCCGGCGCAGGGACTTCCGCTTGATCTTGCGGATATCCGTCCCGCCGATGGTGATGGTGCCCTGCCCCTCCGGGAGATCATAGAGCCGGTCCAGGAGGTGGACCAGGGTGGACTTGCCGGAGCCGGTGCCGCCCAGGATGGCAAAGGTGCTGCCAGCGGGAATGGTGAAGGACACGTCCTCCAGCACCTTCTGGCTGCCGTAGCCGAAGGACACGTTGCGGAAGACGATGTCGCCCTGGAGCGCCATGTCCTGGGCATCGGGGTCGTCCTGCTCCTCTGGGGCGTTGAGAATGGCGCTCACGCGGTCCAGGGAGACGCCGGCCTTGGACATGTCCGAGAGCACCCGGCCCAGGGACCGCACCGGCCAGGCGAGGCCGGAGCCGTAGGTCACGAGAATGGTAAAGCCGCCCACGGTGAGGTTGCCGTTCACGCACTGGACCGTGCCGGCGATGATCACCGCCATCACCTGGAGGGCGGTGAGCAGGGTGCCGGAGGCCCAATACACGGACAGTAGGTTCCCCAGTTTGATCCAGAGATTGGAGAACCGCTCGTTCTTCTGGTTGAACCGCTCCACCTCAAAGGCCTCCCGCCCGAAGGCCCGGACCACTCGCACGCCGGTGAAGTTCTCCTGGGCGCAGGCGGTGAGGTCCCCCTCCGCCCGGTCTGCCGCCTCAAAGCGAGAGCCGGTGCCCCGGTAGAAGAGACCGCTGGACAGGCCCACAATGGGCATGAAGAGGATGCACACCCAGGACACCGCCAGATTCTTCTGGAGCATCAGGGTGAGGTACAGGGCGATCAGGAACAGGGTCCGGACCACCTCTGTGAAGTTGTGGCACACGAACTGCCGGATCACCTCTACGTCCGAGGTGCACCGCTGGATCACATCGCCGGTGGAGTGGGCGGTGTGCCAGGCGAACGGCAGGTGCTGAATGTGCTCGTAGAGGGTGTTGCGGAGCTTCTGCATGAACCCCTCTGAGGCCTTCGCCATGGTGACGCGGCCGAAATAGGCCAGGATGCAGTAGATCAGCTCCAGCACCATAATGGCGCAGGCGGCCATCCAGAGGGCGGCGGCCGGGTTCTCCCGCATCCGCTCCACCGGCAGCAGCTGCAGCAGAAAGGCCGGCAGGTCCGGGGCCTTGCTGTCCAGCACGGAGTCCACCGTGAACCCGATCACCTGGGGGGTGAAGGAGTGGAACAGCATGCCGCCGCAGGAGCACAGCACCGTGGCGATCATAAATCCGATATTTCCCTGCAGACATCGCAGGATCAGCCCCAGCTTCTCCCGCCAGGGCAGTTTAGGTTGCGTTTCCATCATTCTCTCCTTTGCATAGGCACGAAAAAAGCGCCCCTTTTCTTGGACAGGGACGCACATCTACCAAACCGGGTGAGCGTGTCTATGGCTCCCCGGCGCACCGGTTCTCCCGGGGCCAGCAGATGGTCCTGTCCGTCTCAAAAAACTGTCTGCGCATTCGGTGCGCCTCCTCTCTGGATCCCCGCCCGGACGGCATCGGACGATGCCGTCCGGGCAGAGCGTATTTCACTGGCTGCAATGCAGCGGCTGTTTCCCGGCCTATGGGTTCTCTCCCTGGAAGTAGTCCTCCCGGAGGATGCCCCGGCACACGATGTCCACCCACTGGCCGTTGGACGGCAGGCGGAATCCCTTTCTGCGGGTTCCCTCGTACCGAAGACCGCACTTCTCCATGACCCGGCCGGAGCCGATGTTCTCAGCCGCGTGGCTGCCATCGATGCGCTCCACGCCCACTTCCTCGAAGCAGTACCGGAGCACCTCGGTGAGGGCCTCCGTCATGATGCCGCGGCCCCACCAGGCCTTGGAAAGGCAGTATCCCAGATTCCCGGTCTGCTGGTACTCGTCTATGGTACCGGCCTCGATATCCCCGATGAGGATGTCCCCGTCCTTCCAGACGATGGCCCAATGGTACACGTTGGGCCGCTTGCATTCCTCTTCCCGCTGTCTCAGCCGGGCCCGGGTGAGGCCGATGTCCCCGTGGGGCGTCCAGGTGAGAAACCTGGTCACCGCGGGGTCCGCCATCCAATTGGCAAACGCCATCTCGGCATCGCTCTCCCGCCACGGCCGCAGCATCAGCCGCCGGGTCTCCAATACCTGTGTTCCCTTTTGTTCCACGGTGATCACCTCTTGACCCCAAAATAGCCGCTTTTCAGGGCAAAATCTGCCTTGAAACGCACTGCCGGCTCAGGATACTCCCAAGGGGCGGGGGCTGTCAAGTAGATCGGCGGTTGAAAGAATGTTACACTTTTCTAACACGACTCCGAGGCAATCCGCGTCCGTGGAAGCTCTCTCATCCCCCATCGGATTTCCGTTGACAGCCCTCCCCCGCTCCCCTATAATGCGTCTCAGACAGCGCCGCCGGGCCTTCCGGTCTTGCAGCCAAACACATCCCGATCTCAAGAGGAGGTGCGGACATTGCTATCCTCGCAGCCCGTAAAGATCCCGGAGGACAAGGGGGTCTTCATCAAAAAAGCCGGCAAGCAGCTTGTACCATACGTCTACAAACGCACACAATACTACCGAAACGACAATGGACAGCCCACCAGCCGCAGCATCTGCCTCGGCAAGGTGTGCCCGGAGGACCCCACCCGGATGATCCCAAACGGGACGTACTTCTCTCTGTACGGCGCATCCAGCGAAAGCGACACGCCACAGAGTGCAGCTTCTGTCTCTGACTCCTTCGAATACACCAGCACCATACGCTACGGCTGTACCTTTGTCCTGTTCCAGATCGCCGAAGACACCGGCCTGGTGGATGTGCTGGCGTCCAGTCTGGGGGAGGATACGGCGCTGGACCTCATCGCCATCGCCGCGTATCTGCTGCAGAAGGGCGGCTCCCTGGATGCAATGGAGGAGTGGCAGGAGAGAACGTACCTCCCCCATGATCCCATGACCTTTACCCCGTCCAGGCTCACATCCCTTCTCCAGCTTCTCACTGAGGACATCCGCACGGAGATCCTGGAGCGGTGGGTTGCCAGAAACCAGGACCAGGACTGCATGTGCTGGGAGACGGCGGCCCGAGACAGCGAGGTCTCCTATGGTATTCCCGGCGATCCCGGAAGGCGGCGTCCAAGGCACAATCTGGTGCTCTTCGCCTCCCTCTCCACCGGCCGCCTCCTGACCTATTCCACCTCCTACGAGAGCATACAGGACCCCGCCGCCCTCTCCCGCGCCATAGCAGATGCCGAGAACATGGGGCTCGCCGCTCCCCACCTCTTCACAGACACCCGCTGCTTCTCCGGGAAGCGCTTTTCGGCCTGCAGGAATGCCGTCAAGAGCTTCACCGTCTCCATGCCGGTGGAGGACAAGAAGTCCAAAGCGTTCCTTGACGCCGTTCTCCCAGTCATCCAGGATGCCGGCAACCGACTGGTGGCCTGGCATCTGCAGTGCGCGGAGCTCCCCGGGACCGTCTATCAGACAAAGGGGCGTGTTCTGGTCTTCTACGACCAAGAGCAGGCCAGTGCCCAAAACCGTGAGATGGACGAAGAGATCTGCAGGCTGATGTACGCAGCGGAGAGCTCGCAGCCCAGTGCAGGCGAACGGGAGTACAGGAAGTACTTCCAGCGGAAGAGCCGGGCGGACGGTGGTGGCACGGAACTGGTGATAGACCTCGAGAAAGTGGGAGCGCTGATGCGATACCACGGCTTTACCCTGTCCTTCACAACCAACCAGACCCTCACCCCCGCCGAGATTCTGGACCGATACCAGATGCAGGACGACATCGCGGAGGAGCTGCTCTACCGAGGCGAGCCTCTCCTCCCTGGGAGAAGAGACAAGCAGCGCTTTCCGGACCCGGCAGCCGTGGACCAGTTTGTGGCGTTCCTCGCTGCCGTTCTAGGTCGGGAGCTGCAGATCCGTCTGAGGCGTCTTCTGCAGGCCCAATCCCTCTCCCTGTTCACCGTCCTCGCCAGGCTGAACAACATCGTGCTGGCCTGCGGGGACAGCGGCGCCCGGCTGCAGCGGGATCTCACCCGGGAGCAGCAGGCCATTCTGGGCGAGCTGGGCCAGACAGATCGGCTTCTCCAGTCCATCGAGGCCTGGAGTCGATGCCGCACCTGAGAGCAGTTGTCTTTACATTTACTTTACATCTCGTAAAATCTGAGGTCAAAACAGGGCTCTTCACTGTCTCTGTACGGCGGACAGTGACTTCCTGGCTGAATTTTTGGCTCTCCTGAGGGAAAATCCGCTGCCAATCTGTTGACTTTTCTCACCAGTCGGAGTATTCTTTCGTAAGAAAGTACGATTTTCTTACCAGAAAGGAAGTGCACCCCATGTTGGTGGAACTGCGGACGAAATCCCAGATCACGCTGCCCCGGGAGATCGTGGCCTCCCTCGGCCTCTCCGAGGGGGACAAACTGGACATCGCCGAGCAGGACGGCGTCATCACCCTCACCCCGGTGATGGTCTGTACCAGGCGCACGATGGACACACTCAAGGACGAGATCCAGCGGCTCAAGGCAGATCTCCTGGCCCAGAGGCAGCCCAACTTCGAGACCTTGGACGCGCTGCTGAAGGGGCTGGACCGAGGCTAACAGCTTCTCTTCCCTGCCCTGCCGCATTATCTGATCCCATAGACGAGGAGGCCGCCCATCCCGCGTTCGGGATGGGCGGCTGTACGTTATACTGTTGATCAGCCCTGGAGCAGCTCCAGGTCGATGATGTCGAACTCCACCCGGTGGATGTAGAGGGCCTTGCCATCGATGGAGATGCGGGTGGTCTTGGGGAGATCGCTGGCCACCTCCCAGTACACGTTGTCTCCCTCGTAGATGGCCAGCGGATAGCCCAGCTCAGACTTGATGATGATGGCCTTCTTGGCGCCGAAGACGTTCTTGATCCCGTTGAGCCAGGAGGCCACGGAGGTGAGGCTGCTGAAGCCGGCGTGGTTGGTGCCCACGGTGTCCGGCAGCTCCACATTCACCTGACGGAGGCCGGTCTCCTCGAAGATCAGGGAGGAGCCGCAGGCCACATGCTGGTATCCGTCTATGGTGATGTTCACCACGCTGGACAGGGTGTAGTGGACGGCGGCATCGCCGTTGTCATCGAAGTAGCTCTCTTCCACGGGAACGCCCTCCAGGTTCACCCGCTTGCCGCTGCCGGTGAACACCGGGTTGCCGAAGGAGTCGTACTCATAGTACGTGAAGGACACCCCGACAAGGTCTCCCTTGATCTCGGCGATCTTGGAGCGGAAATAGGCGCAGCCGCTCAGGGAGAACAGGATCCCCACCAGGGCGATGGCCGCCATGAGCCGTGTGATGTAGAATCTGGATCTGCTGGACTTGCTTTTCATGATGTTTTTCCCTCTCTCGAAAGTTGAATTCGTGCTTCTCTATATTCTGTACCCTCTCCCCTGCCCTGCCGATGCCGGCAAGGCCATGTTTTCTGGGTGCAGACAGGCCAAAGGCACCGATCCGTTCCGTGAGATCGGTGCCTTTCGGTTATGCTGGTCGGCGACTGGCGGGGCTCAGAAGTCCTTGGCCTTCACCTTCACCGTGATCCGCTTGCCCCGGCGGTCCCGGAGGTCCACCGCAGGCCGGCACACCAGGCCCTCCATGTCGGCGGTGCCGATGGTGGACTTGGGCTTGCCCTTCACGTAGGCCACCGCCTCGGAGATGGTACCGGTGAGCACCACCGGGACCACATCGATGGAGAAGGCCCGGGCGATGTCCTCCACGGCGTCCCGCTTCAGCCAGAGGTCCTGGTCCGGCAGGTACACATCGAAGAGGATGAAGGAATTGTCCGGACGGTAGTTGCCGCCGCCCTTCTGGATCCCCGCGCCGTAGCCCTCGCCGAAGAGGATCACCTGGGTCTCCCCGAACTTCTGCTCGAAGAGCTCCTCGGCATCGCTCTTGCCAAAGGTGTCCATCAGGTACTTCAGCAGCACAGACGGGATGTTGGCCCGCTCCGTGCGGCCCTGGAAGCAGACGCTGTGGCCGTCCCAGACCACGCCGATGTTGGTGCCATCGATCTTCTCGGTGCAGATCCACGGCAGGTTCTGGAGGAACGCCACAGCCTCATCCTGGAAGTTGCCCTCCTGCAGCTTCCGGCTGCCCCCGGTATCGCGCTGGAACACCGAGGCAATCTTGGGATACTCGTGCATCTATGTGCACTCCTTTCCTTGGTTTTGGGCGTATCAGGGGTCCGCAGCGCGGGCCCCGCCCTACAGCAGACGGTGAAAGGATGCCGTCCGGGCGGGTAGGCCGCAGCACCGATCCAGCGCATCGGTGCGGGTATTCCGCCTCACTTGTCCACGCCCGGCTCAGCCGTTGCGGATGTGGACGTGGTTGTTGATGTGTTTGGCGCAGTAGCAGTAGTAGCCATCGCACTGGGAGCAGTACCGGAAATCCATGTCCGGGTCGTCCAGGTCCGTGATGCCGCAGACCGCGCACTTGTGCATGTAGCCCTTGGTCTCCTGTGCCTTCTGACGGGCCTGGGCGGCCTTCTTGAACTGGATCACCTTGGGGTCCGCCTGCCGCTTCATTTTGGCACCGAAGAACTGGAAGGTGGGCCAGAAGAAGATCAGGTAGTTCAGGATGGCCACGATCGGCAGGAACGCCCCCACAAAGTCCAGGGTGATGAGGCTTGCGATCACGTTCAGGGCGAAGAACGCGGCGTCAATCCAGGCGATCCACTTCATCTTCACTGGGATAATGAAGAAGAGCAGCACTCTGGCGTCTCCATACAAGGTGGCCATGGCGAAGAACATGGAGAGATTCACGAAGTACATGTCCGTGTAGCCGGTGATGAGGCCGTACAGGATGTTCAGCACCACGCCGCCCACATAGAACAGGGTGAATTTCGTGGTCCCCCACTCCCGCTCCAAGAGGCTTCCAATCCAGTAGTAGAAGTAGGCACAGATGGCCACGAAGAAGATGCCGGTGCCCCGCACCATGAAATCGCCGCTCTGGGAGACGAAGACGAAGCTGATGAGCCTCCAGATCTGCCCGTGGAAGATGGCGTCCCGGGAGAAGAAGAGCAGATTCACCAGGGAGAACCGGCCCATGGCAAAGAGATCTATGAGGTAGATCGCCACGTTTGCGATGCCGATGTACATCATCAGGTTGGGAATCCCCAGTCTGGGATGCTTGGCGCAGAACCGGTCTATAAAGTTATTGCTGTTGTTCTGATAATACACGAAGGCTCCCCCTTCAAACAGGTTTCCTTTCTATAGGATAGTACGCATCATACTCCAAAATTGCGGGGAATTCATCACATTTCTGTGAACGTTCTATAAGCTTCCACCAGATTCAGGATCATATCCACCACCTTCTCCATGTCCGATGCACAGAGAAACTCCATGGGGCCGTGGAAGTTGTACCCACCGGTGCCGAGGTTGGGGCACGGGAGGCCCATGTAGCTGAGGCGGGCGCCGTCTGTGCCGCCGCGGATGGGCACCGTCACCGGTGTGAGCCCCGCCCTCTCGGCCGCCGCCCGGGCGTTATCGATGAGGTGCATGCAGTCCACCAGCTGCTCTCTCATGTTGTAGTAGGTGTCCGTGATGGTGAGCTGAATCCGGGCAGTGGGGTGGATCAGCTGGATCGCCTCGCAGGCCTTCTGCATCAGCAACTTCTTCTCCTCGAAGCGCTGGCGGTCATGGTCCCGGATGATGTACTCCATGCGGGCAAAGGCGGTGGTGCCCTCCAGGTGGGTGAGGTGGAAGAAGCCCTCATAGCCCTCGGTGCGGCTGGGCACTGCGTCCGCCGGCAGCCGGTCGTTGATCTGCTGGGCCAGCAGCACCGCGTTCTGCATGACCCCCTTGGCTGAGCCCGGGTGGACGGAGACGCCGGTGATATCGATCTTGGCCGCCGCTGCGTTGAAGTTCTCATACTCGATCTCCCCGGCGCCGCTGCCGTCCAGGGTATAGGCGTACTTGGCGCCAAAGCCTGCCACGTCAAAGTGGTCTGGCCCCTCGCCGATCTCCTCGTCCGGGGTGAAGGCCACCACCACCGGCCCGTGTGGGATGTCCTCGCGGAGCAGCCGCTCTACCATGGTCATGATCTCCGCCACGCCGGCCTTGTCGTCCGCGCCCAGAAGGGTGCTGCCGTCTGCCGTGACGATGTCCTTCCCTTTCAGCTCCTGCAGGAAGGGGAAGTCCTTCACCGCGATCACCCGCTGCTCCTTGGGCAGAGGGATGTCGCCGCCATCGTAGTTCTCGTGGAGGACGGGGTTCACGTCTTTGCCGGAGAAGTCCGGGGAGGTGTCCATGTGGGCCAGAAAGCCCACACAGACGGCGTTCTCATTGCCGGGGGTGGCCGGGAGCCGGGCGGTCACGACACAGTGGTCGCTGATGCGCACCTCGGAGGCCCCGAGCGCCTCCAGCTCCTTGTGGAGCATCCGCGCCAGCACCCACTGGGCGGGGGTGGACGGGGTTACGCCAGTCGTATCATTGGACTGGGTGTCTACCTTGGCATACGCCAGAAAACGTTCCAGTGCAGTCATTCCAATTCATTCCTCTATATCATCGTTATATTGGCTCACTCGGTGAGCACAGAACCCGCGGTCCATTCGGCGCCGCAGGGTGGTAACGGATTCAAAAACAGGCCGTAGAGGTCGGTACAGCGGCTCTCTATGTGAAAAACCTGCTGGGATACGGCGTCCAGCTCCCGCACCTTTGCCGGCTTTACGAGCACCGGCAGAGTTGCGGTCTTCCGCATGGTCCGTAGCACCTCCCGGCCCTTCCTGTTGCTGCCCAGGACCTTAATATAAGGTGGCAGTGCCGGCAGCCCCTCCGCCTGGATCCCCAGGAAGGCCATGGTAACCAGCCGCTGCAGCCGGGCCCTGGGATAGCGCTTCGTCTTCCCCAGGGTGAGAAATTCCTCCAGGGAGGTGCAGGCTTTTCCGGCCTGGGCGAGGCGCATGGGAAGCCCCTCCCCTGCCCCGCTGTCCGGGAGCGCCGCCCAATCTTCTGCCTCCATGGTCCGGAGTCTGGCGAGATAGGCGCTCTCCATCCGGGCGATGGACTGGGGCGAGAGCAGGTGCCGCTCCAGGATATCCCTGGCCCCCTCCGGAAGATAGGGCGCCGCCGTGTCCCACCGGCCGTCCAAGAGCAGATCCCGGATCTGGGAGGCGGAGAGATAGGGGACCGCCTCCCGCAGTCTGGCAGATCTCTCCTCCGCAGACAGATCTCCCGGGAACAGCACCGCAAAGGTGTTGTGCCCGGCGCCCTGCCGCTGCACCGTGTACGGGGTGAAGCTGCCGCCCAGATGCCGCACCGCCCGGAGGTACTCCACCCCCAGGTTGTTGTTGGGCTGGGCGAGCAATGCTGCGCTCTCCTCGCCCAGCCGCTCCGCCGCCGCGGCCTGCCGGCAGGCGGCAAAGGTCTTGCCCATGTCCAGGTACCGCCGGAGGGCCGCCTGATAGGCCGCGCTGTCCAGGCAGTCTGCCAACCCCTGGAGGGCGGCGGCATCGCCGCACTCGCTCCCAAAGGATATCACATTTACTGCCCCTGTGGCAAGTAGAATCGACACAGAACCCCGGGCAAATCGCTCGGCGGAGGCGCAGGCCCAGGGTGTGGGCAGCTCCAGCACCAGGTCCGCCCCGCCCATAAGGGCCAGTCGGGTCCTGGCATGCTTCTCTGCCGCCGCAGGCTCTCCCCGCTGGGTCCAGTTGCCGCTCATCACCGCCACGATGGCGGCGTCCTCCCCGAAGGCCCGGCGGGTCTCCCGGATGTGGTATTGGTGCCCTGTGTGAAAGGGATCGTACTCGGCCACGATGCCAATTCCCAACACGGCGCACACCTCCTCTGCACAAGATCTGTGAACAAATGGTAAAACACGGAAATCAAGGTAAAAAAATTGTCTGAAAACCCTTGCAGCCCGGGTTGCAACGTATTATACTATAGGCAAAGCTTTCCTACCATATATTTTCTCTGATTCCGCAGAAACAAAACATAAAGGAGTGTCTTCCCCCATGAAAGTTCTTGTGATCAACGCAGGCAGCTCTTCCCTGAAGTATCAGTTACTGGACACGGAGACCCAGGCCGTGCTGGCCAAGGGCCTTTGCGAGCGCATCGGTATTGACGGCCGCTTCACCTACAAGGCCCCCGGCAAGGAGACCATCGATGCGGTGAGCATCGCCATGCCTACCCACGCCGAGGCCATCCAGGCCGTTCTGGACGCCCTGGTAGATCCCGCCAACGGCGTCATCGCCAGCATGGGCGAGATCGATGCCGTGGGTCACCGGGTGGTGCACGGCGGCGAGACCTTCTCCACCTCTGTGAAGATCGATGACAAGGTCATGGCCGCCCTGGAGGAGTGCATCCCCCTGGCCCCGCTGCACAACCCCGCCAACATCACCGGCATCAAGGCCTGCCAGGCCGTCATGGGCCCGGACGTGCCCCAGGTGGCCGTATTCGATACCGCCTTCCACCAGACCATGCCCCCCGTGGCGTACACCTACGCCCTGCCCTATGAGTACTACACCAACGACAAGGTCCGCCGCTACGGCTTCCACGGCACCTCCCACAAGTATGTGGCGCAGCGTGCCGCAGACATGCTGGGCAAGCCCATCGAGTCCCTGAAGATCATCACCTGCCACCTGGGCAACGGCAGCTCCGTCACCGCCGTGAAGAACGGCAAGAGCGTGGACACCTCCATGGGCTTCACCCCCCTGGCCGGCGTTCCCATGGGCACCCGCTCCGGCGATCTGGACGCCGGCATCCTGGAGTACCTGATGAACCGCCACAACATCGGCATCACCGAGATGCTGAACATTCTGAACAAGAAGTCCGGCGTGCTGGGCGTCTCCGGCGTCTCCTCAGACTTCCGGGACCTCACCAAGGCCGGCAGCGAGGGCAACGACCGCGCCACCCTGGCAGTGGACATGTTCTGCTACAGCGTGAAGAAGCTCATCGGCGCCTATGCAGCCGCCATGGGCGGCGTGGATGCCGTGGTCTTCACCGCCGGCGTGGGCGAGAACTCCGCCAACGAGCGCATGGCCATCGCCTCCGGCCTGGAGTTCATGGGCATCCGCATGGACCCCGATGCCAATGCCGTCCGGGGCAAGGAGGCCATCATCTCCGCCATCGACTCCAAGGTGAAGGTCCTGCTGATCCCCACCAACGAAGAGCTGATGATCGCCCTGGACACCGCCGCTCTGGTGTAATCCCGGGCACAGGAAAACCGTCTTTTATCCCGGCCTGCCCCTCGCGGGACAGGCCGGGATTTTTCGTCTCAGGACACGTTCATGAGAAACTGCAGCAGTTCCCCCACATTGCGCACGCAGTATCCCTGGGCACCGGCGGCCAGGTACTGCCCCATCACGGAGTCCCCGGTGTCCCACTGGGTCTTGGGCTCCGGGTTCAGCCAGAACACCTGCCGGCTCCGGTCTGCCAGGTACTTCAGGTCCTCGGCGTGGGACTGGTTCCGGTTGTTCCGGGCATCCCCCAGGAAGAGGATGGTGGTGTCCCGGTGCACCGTGCCGCCGTACTCCTCCCGGAGCTGCCGGATGGTGGTGCCGTAGTCCGAGTACACGCCCCGGGTCTGGATGTGCTCGTACACCTCTCTCACCCCGTCCTCCGGGCTCCGCTCCCGGAAGTACCGGTCCACGGCGTTCAGGTCCCGGACAAAGGCGAACTTCTTGCAGCCCCCGGGGAAGGCCTCCTCCATCATGGCGGCGAAGTACAGCGCCAGGGTGGCGGTGTGCCGGCAGGACCCGGAGATGTCCGCCACGATGATCACCTTGGCGTGGCTCTCAAAGGGCTTGCGGTACTTGATGAGCAGCGGCTCCCCATTGGTCCGGGCGGCCGCCCGCACGGTGGCCCGCACGTCCACCTGCCGCCGCTGGTGGCTGGCGTGCTTGCGGCGGAGGGTCTGGCGGAACACCCGGGCGTTGGTGCGGATGAAGGTGAGCACCTTCTCCTGGTTCTCCCGGCTGAGGTTGGTAAGCTGCGCCCGCATCAGGTCATCGATCTCCCCGGTGGTCTGTACCGCCTGGATGCCCTCGGTGAAGACCGCCCGGTGGTCCAGGGACCGCTCCTTCACCACCAGGTCCGCCGCCCGCTGGAGATCCTGATGCTTCTGCTCCGCCGCAGCCGCCCTGGCATCGGTCGCCGCGGTCTCTTCCCTCTGCCACTCCACCCGCTGCTGGGCCCTTTTGCTCTCATCCCGCAGGGCCTGGACCTTCTTCTCCAGGGCCCCCAGGTCCGTCTTGGCCTCCCGGATCTGGGCGTTCACCTGCTGCAGCTCCTTCTTGGCCCCGGCGGAGATGGTCTTGCCGGCGGCGCTCTGCAGCTTCTTGATGAGATCCACCAGCTTCAGCAGCTCCCCGAAGGTCTGCTTCTTGCCGTGGAGCTTTCGGGCGGCGCTCATCTGCTCCTTGGTGATGGCCTCCAGGCTCTGCTTATAGGTGTGGGTCTCCATGGCCCTGCGGATCCGCTGGGCCATGGCGTCCGTGTCGATGTGGGTCTCCTCCGCGGCCGCCGCCTGGGCCAACGCCTTCAGCTGCTCCGCCACCTTCTGCAGCAGCTCCTGAAGGGCGGGGTGGTTCGGATTGGGGGCGTTGCTGTCCTGGACGGACTGGACGCGCTCCTTCTGGGGCATCACGGCATTTCTCCGCTTCTCCAGCTCCTGCAGCGCCTTCTCCAGGGCCTGCTCTGCCCGCTCCCGGGCGTCCTCCGCGCTGCTCAGCACCTGCTTCTGCCGGCTGGCCTCCGCCAGAAGCCGCTGAAACCTCTGCCGGGCCTCCTCCGCCGCCTGTTTGGCGTCCTGTCCCGCGGGGGCGTTCTCCGGGGCGTAGTGGAGCAGCCGCTGGGCAAAGAGGTTGCGGAAGGTCTCCGCCTCCTCCTCACTGGTGCAGGCGATGGACTGCATGCGGTAGAAGACCTCTTCCAGGTCTGTGATGTTCCTGGCGCAGGCGAGACACCGCTCCAGCTTCTCCACCTCCAGGTGGAAGCCATACGCGTCCCGCAGCTCCAGCAGGAACGATTGCAATTGTTCGAAAGCTTCCATAGTTCCCCTTTCTCTTCTATGGGCTGTGTGTTGGTTGCCTTCGGCTGCCGCCCGCCCTCTCTCCGATTCCCGGGCCGGCAGCGATCCCGCCCATCTTACCATATCCTCCCTGCCATTGCAACCGATAGTCCGGGAAGTTTTTAAGATTATGTTTATCCATATCTGTATGATCTGCCGACCTCACGCGGACTGTGTCTCAAGGCCGGGTGAAACGGCACGCTTCAGACAGGAAGATGCCCTTGCATTTGCCATTTGCCTGTGATAGACTACCGCTGAACATCAAAAGGGAGGCATCCTCCGATGTAGAGCAAGCTGAGACAACCAATCTTCGCCCCAACAAATTCATATCGGAGGTTTTACCCTTGACCAAATTGGAAACCGAAATTAACCGCCGGCGCACTTTTGCCATCATCTCCCACCCGGACGCCGGCAAGACCACCCTCACCGAGAAGTTCCTGCTGTACGGAGGCGCCATCGCCCAGGCAGGCGTGGTGAAGGGCAAGAAAAACGCCCGGGCCGCCACCTCGGACTGGATGGAGATCGAGAAGCAGCGCGGCATCTCCGTGACCTCCTCTGTGATGCAGTTCCAGTACGAGGGCTTCTGCATCAACATCCTGGACACCCCGGGCCACCAGGACTTCTCCGAGGACACCTACCGCACCCTGATGGCGGCGGACTCCGCGGTGATGGTGATCGATGCCGCAAAAGGCGTGGAGGCCCAGACCAGGAAGCTCTTCAAGGTGTGCCGGCTCCGGGACATCCCCATCTTCACCTTCATCAACAAGATGGACCGGGAGGCACGGGACCCCTTCGAGCTCTGCCAGGAGCTGGAGTCTGAGCTGGGCATCGACACCTATGCGGTGAACTGGCCCATCGGCTGCGGCAAGGAGTTCCAGGGCGTCTACGACCGCACCCGCCGGAAGATCATCCACTTCACCTCCAACACCAACGCCAGAGCCGCCACCGCCACCGAGATCGAGCTGGACGACCCCGCCCTGGGGGATCTCATCGGCACGTCCAAGCGGGATCAGCTGGCAGACGAGATCGAGCTGCTGGACGGCGCCTCCTGCGACTTCGACCTGGACCGAGTCCGCCACGGCCAACTGTCTCCGGTGTTCTTCGGCTCCGCCCTCACCAACTTCGGCGTGGAGCCCTTCCTGGAGGACTTCCTTCGCATGACCACCGCCCCCCTACCCCGGACCGCCGGCGATCTGCTGGTGGACTCCTTCGATGAGAACTTCTCCGCCTTTGTCTTCAAGATCCAGGCCAACATGAACAAGGCCCACCGGGACCGCATCGCCTTCCTGCGGGTGGTGTCCGGCCGCTTCGATGCGGACAAAGAAGTCTATCACGTCCAGGGCGGCAAAAAGATCAAGCTCTCCCGGCCCCAGCAGCTGATGGCGGCGGAGCGGGAGATCATCGAGGAGGCCTACGCCGGCGACATCATCGGCGTCTTCGACCCCGGCATCTTCTCCATCGGGGACACCCTCTGCACCCCGGGGCGCAAGTTCGCCTTCGACCCCATCCCCACTTTCGCCCCGGAGCACTTCAACCGGGTCCGCCCCCTGGACACCATGAAGCGCAAGCAGTTTTTGAAGGGCATGGAACAGATCGCCCAGGAGGGCGCCATCCAAATCTTCAAGACCCCCTATTCCGGCATGGAAGAGGTGATCGTGGGCGTGGTGGGCACCCTGCAGTTCGATGTGCTGGAGTACCGGCTGAAAAACGAGTACGGCGTGGACCTCTACAGCGAGGGCCTCCCCTACGAGTATCTCCGCTGGGTCCACCACGATGGGGACGAGCCCCTCAAGCCGGAAAACCTCACCCTGCCGGGAGACGCCATGCTGGTGGAGGACTACAAGGGCAACCAGCTGCTGCTCTTCGCCTCCCAGTGGTCTATCGGCTGGACCGCAGACCGGAACAAGCAGCTCACCCTGGCCGAGTTCGGCGGCACCCGGTTCGTGTAATCCAAATGTACACCTTCAAAGCGCCTATCCCCGAATTGCATCCGGGGATAGGCGCTGATCGCCCATGCAGCAAATAGATTGGTGTTTTCCTATTGACAGCACCACAGCATTCTGTTTATACTCTTATAGCAAATTATTCTGCAGGATTTCCCGCCTGTGGCTAATGCCCAATTCAGCAGCACCATGATGTCTTCAATTGAAGGCATCAAGCTATACCAACTACCGTTGTCTTTAATTTGAATATAGCTTGTTAATTGCGGTAAGGTTGCCGATAAGTTTAAAGATCGACATTGAGACCTTCTTCGCTCCCTTGAACGTCAACCTCACCGGCATTACCCCATCTTCTCCAGCGGTCTTCTGATGGCCCTCAAAGCATTCTTCGATGAGCAGGTGCTGGCCCACTGCCTCACAGACTACCATATCGGTTGGAATGACATCGCCTACTACACTTGTACGACCAGCTTGGGCGGAGAGCATACCCGGAACTACCCAACCATGAACCGGACCCTTCATCCTGACATTAAGGCGTTCACTCCCTACACTACTACGTCCAGAGCGATAGTCGCACCTATTCCATCTTTCTGCTAATACAAATGATTGAACTAACCGCGTCGCGGGGTATAGATCAAGAGATTGCTTCTAACCTCTCTTGGCGGTTAGTTTATTTTTTTG
>CANRFN010000039.1 GCA_947629915.1 uncultured Oscillospiraceae bacterium
TTACTTCGCAGGGACTGCACCCCCAAGATACCCGTTAAATCAGCAGCTGGCAACGGGTATCTATTATACGCTTACGGAAGAACTTCATCGCACAGGTCTCATTCACGATCTCGTATGCGGCGGCATCCAGAATCATTTCAACTGTAGTGGCATCCCGGAAGGCCTGTTTCAATGCAACATCCAACTGATTGTCTGACACGATCTTTTGAAATGCCATGTAGGGGCCAAGTACAATAGTTGCATCATGTTTGATGTCAGAAACAGCCGTTGGAGTCGATTCGGCAAAATAGGTGTAGTAGTTCAGGTTTGGATACATCATGGGAGGATCAGAGTCCGGCACCAGTTTTCCAATGGTATTGCTGAGCGGCGCTATCTTCCCGTTTTTACTTCTAGTCCGTTTGTACGTGTAATAGATGTAGACAGTGTTTCCAATGCGCTTCTGGGTGACATTTTTCACCTCAGGTATCGGCACGGTATAGTTGTAGTAGGCTGCCATTGTGTTTTCACCTCATAGAGTTCTTTCGGACTCGCCTGGCCTAGCGTTCTTTGCCTAGAAAGTCAATCATCTGTTCCTCAAAGATGGCAATTTCAGCGGTTGTTTTCGCAATCTGCGGAGCGCCGCTTTTCCGCCGATGCCGGCATCCCATCTCTCCCGCCAAGGAGGACTAGGACAGCAGCATCTGCGGGGCGTGCGCCATCATCTTCGGATTCTTGATCTCATTTTAACGCTCTTTAGCATAGTTCGTCTAATTTTTAATGTCATTTTCATTTTCTCAAAGTCTAAAACCTATTATTTGAGTAGCCACGCCCGTCCCTTTTGGAGCTATCTCGCTATTTTTGATTGTAAACCGCTCGTGAAAGGATGTCAATGCCGGCACTAGGAGAAATCGGTATATTTCGGCTCTTAGCCAGAGAGCGCTCGTTCCCCGTCAGTCCGCTCCGAGGTACGCCGCAGTCCGAAGCCAAAGCAGCCAGGCAGCAAAGCTCCACCATCGGCACGCACCACGGTCCCGGTCCAGGGCGAACGCGTGCGGACGCCATTTTTGAGATGGCTCTGCTTGCGCCACCCGGTGCAACATGATTTCGATGATAGTCACTGCCCCGGGTACAGCATATGCCCCTTTCTCACCGCTGTGCAGGTGCATCATCGTACAGTCCCAGTTCAACTATGGTTTTGCTGGTACGCTGCGGGAAATAGGAGAGGTATGGCTCCATATCTGCAAATGTGATTTTGTTGTCCTCCATGTATTTCCGCAGGCGCTCCGTGAGTTCGGCGCCTTGCACCTCGGAAAACAGCGAGACGTCCTTCAACAAATCCAGGTACTGAAGAATCTGGGCATTCTCATCACAGATGGGCACACACGGCCTGCGAAGGATGACGCGAATGCCGATCAGGCTTGTCTTCCGGTAGTCTGTGGTGGCCTTGTTCGTATATACCACGTACTCCATAGGGACCTGGGTTGTGAGGCCAATCCAGTTAGCAAACATCATCCCGCCGACATACCCACATTGCCCTGAAGCATCTTTCAGGTACATCTTCGTTAGGACATCATCGAAGGAAAGCGTGATACCAGAACGGAAATACTTGAACTTCTTCGGGAAGAAATAGATCCCCCTGTCATACCGCTTCATCCTGCCGAGGTCTGTCAGCTTCTTCAGCGCCTGCCGGACCGAGACATCAGGCAGACCGGGGATATGGACCTCCTTGAGGAAGATTGGCTCGTTCTCCCCGTAGATCTGCCGCAGGTACTCATACACCGCATCGGCTTGAGACATGGTTTTCCCTCCCTGGTACAGGACAGCCATAAACTGGATTCCTCTTGTCGGTCATGATAAGCCGGGTATTCCTGTTTTGCAAGCCCCTGCAGCCGGCCAGAACCTCCGGCAGCGGGAAAAAAGCCCCCATTCCGCCCGGTGTTCGCCATGGGCCTGGCCCAGGGTGAACGCTGGCGGAGTGGGGACTCCTCATACCTTGTATATTGGGTTGTCTGTCCGGCGTCCTACATTGTCCCGCAGAGCGTGGAACAGGTACTGTGTCCTGCCGGTCCATCTTTGACGCAGTGCCCTAGCACCGAGGCCGGCGGGCTACCGCGCTCAGGCACACATGGAGATCCGCATCTCCTTCACGGTCTCGATGTCCAGGCCGGTCATGCGGGACACGTACGCATCATCGGCACCATCGCTGATCATGTTTTTCGCGACCTTCTCGATGCCCGCGGCTCTACCCTCGGCTCTACCCTCGGCCTTGCCCTCGTCTCTGCTCCTGGCGTTGCTCTGAGCGTACCATTCGATCATCTCTGGCGTCATGGGGCTCATCCTCCCTTCCGTATCTGTCCTCCTGCCGAACTGCACCCGCTCTCTCCGTTCGTCGTCCTGAATGTTTTGCGACTGCCTGCCCTCGTCCTACTCGCTCTTCAGGATAGCGCGGATCTTGGAATAGCTGGCGTTGGCCAGTCTGGGATAGCCGGCAGCCTCCGCCTCCCGGTGCACCAGGTCTGTGGCCTCCAGGATGGTCTTGCAGTCGTGGGCGGCCACCAGATCCTTCACCCACTGATAGGCCTCCAGCGGGATCTCCCGGCAGTGGTTTTTGGGCAATGTCTTCAGGACTTCAGAGACCGGGGTGCCCGGCTCCCGGTTCTCGTAGCGGTCGATCCATGGCTTCACCTTTGTCCGGTCCATCCCAACTTCCCTGGCAATCTCCGTGTAGGTCATTCCCTGTTCCGCCAGAAGAGGAATGCTGGCCCTCCTCCGGAGATGGTCCGGGGTGGTGTACGCCTGCACCTGCCTGGACGAGGTGGGCAAGATCCCCTGGGTGATGGTTCGGTTCCGAAAGTACAAGTGGGTCCAGGACCTCACGCAGGACCACAGCGAGGGATAAATGCTGCCCCCTTCACACCGTCTCCTACCTTATAATATAGGCCATGATACAGAGGCGGCGCCCCCCGGGGGCGCCGCCTCTGATGTTATCCTGTCCTGATATGTGCTCAGCCGCTGATGAAGCCTGAAAGCATCCCGTGACCGGGCAGCTCGAAGGTGGCGATCTGCTCGTTCAGGCGGATGTGGGCCGTCTGGAGTCTCTGGTCCCGGTTGAAGAGCACCAGGCCGATGGCGCCGTCTGGGTTTTGGAATGCCGTGGCCTCCAACTGGTCCGTGTACTTGGTGAGGGCGATCCGCTTGGCGCCCGGCCGGATGAAGTGGCTGAAGTGCCAATAGAACGCCTGGCACAGGTTGGCCTGCAGCACCTTGGTGTCCCGATGATAGAAGAAGGGGGCATAGCACCAGTTGCCCACATGGTTGGGACCGCCCCGCTCGTCCAGGAGGAGGTTCCAGTCGTAAAAGGCAGAGATGCCGTGGTTCAGGTCTCCCATGAGCTCGTGGGTGAGCCGGGCGCAGTTGGCCCACTCGTCCCCGGCGCCGTAGAAGCGGTACTCGATGCAGCTCTCCGAGGTGATGAGCTTCATGTTCGGATATGCCTGCCGCACCAGGTCCAGGGCCTCAAAGTGGTCCCCGCTGTACCAGTGGAAGGCGCCGCCGGAGACGAGATCGGGAGAGGAGGCCCGAATAGCATCCCGCACCCGCTCATAGAGCCGCTCCTTATTGTGGTCCCAGACGAACACCTCGATGTCGCTGAGTCCATGGCTCTCCATGGCGGGATGAAGGTGCTCCAGCAGGAACTTTCCCTCTTCCTCCGCGGTGTAGAGGCAGGAGTCCCAGGTCTGCACCGCCTTGGGCTCGTTCTGGATGGAGATCCGCTGCACTTGGAAGCCACTCTTCTGGAACTCCCGGATGTACCGGCAGATGTAGTCCGCCCAGAAGTCCGCAAATTCCGGCTTCAGCTTGCCGCCATAGGTGCGCTGGCTGTTGGTCTTCATGAAGGCCGGCGGAGACCAGGGAGAGAGCATCAGCTGCAGGGGTTTGCCGGCGGCCGCTTGGGCATCCTCCAGCAGCGGCAGGATGTACTGCTCTGTCCGAGCGAAGGAGAAGCTGTCCAGAGCCCGGTCTTGGAGATCGGACAGGGCCTCGTACATGCCGGTGGAGAAGTCGCAGGAATCCATGGGTACCCGGACTTTGGTGTACCCCATCTGATCTGGGGCGAAATAGGTCTGTACCAGCTGCTTCTTCTGCTCTGGGTTCAGCTGGGCATAGACAGAGCCCGCCGCATCCGTGGCAGCGCCGCCAAAGCCCTCGAAGGTCTGGTACGTGATCCGGGGATACAGGTTCACCACCTGGTTCTCCACGCCCTCCAGATCCTCTGCAAAGGCCAGCGTGCCCTGTCTTTGGGCCCAGGAGTTGCCCCGAGGTGCCGTCTCGGTCCATTGTATCTTCATAAGTGTCTCCTTCTATCGCGTCTCAGTTGCCGGTCTCGATCCGAAGCGGTATCCCCTCCGGTCCCTTCGCCTGAATGTCCACCTTGCCGTTCTCGCCCTTCTTCCAGGACACATGGACCGCTCCCCTGGGGGTGGGCACGGTGCCCTCTGCCCAGTCCAGGGTCTCCGTCCGGGGCGAGACCAGGATCTCGGCAAAGCCCGGCTTTCCAGGCCGCACGCCTAAGAGCACGGCGGGTAGCTCATAGAGGGCCAGGGCGCCCCAGCCGTGGCAATCGCTGCGGCAGGTTACCGGATCCTCCCCGCAGGTGGTGAGGTGACCCCGTACCATGTCCCGCCAGATGTCCCAGATGTGATCCGTTTCCCCATAGAGGCCGGTCTTCTCCAGGGCCTGGAACAGATACCAGCACATGGCCACGCTGCAGGGGGCATACTGGTCTGGATCCCGCAAGGTCTCCAGCAGCAGCTTCCTCCCGGTCTCCGGATCGGTGGTGTCTGTGAGGACAGCGAACACCTGGCTGTGCTGGCTGTATGCCTCCACGCCCGGGCCGTCTTGATACAGTCCGTCTCGGCCAATGCAGTGCTTGTTCACCGCTGCCCGGACTTCCTCCGCCTCCTGGCGGAACACCTGGGCCCGCTCGGTGAGGCCCAGGAAGTCTGCGAGATCGGCGGCATAGCCCAGGCCCAGGAGATAGAGCAGGCTCTCCATGGTGATGGGCCCCTGCTTTGTGGCAGGCGGCACCCCGTCCGTGTCCTTCCACGCCACCGTCCAGTCTATGAAAGACCAGATCTGGCCGCCGGTGTTCACGTCTCCGATCTTCCCCACGAGGCCCCGCTCGTCCAGATGGCTGTGGAAGAAGGACAGGATCCGCTCCACCGCGTGCCAGCAGGACATGGCCTGCTCCCGGTCTCCGAAGTACATCATGTGGTCCCAGAGCATGCCGATGTAGTAGATGCAGAAGCCGGGGATCACGTTGGTCTCGTAGTTGGGATAGCTGCAGTTGATCATCCCGTCCGGCCGCAGTGCGTGGGAAAAGGACTCCATGCACTGGACAGCCAGCCGATCATCGGCGGAGGCAGCATAGGTATACAGGATCTCACTGCGGCCGTCCATGGCGTACTGGAGCTGCTCGTAGAAGGGACAGTCCTCATAGGTCTCGTGCATGCACCGGCGGAGGCTCCGCTCAGAGATGTCCCAGATGGGTGCCAAGGTCTCATCCGAGGTCTGGACCTTGGCACGCACCTCCAGGGGATACCCGGTCTCCTGGTAGTCCAGGCCCAGGACGGTAAGGGGTTCCTCCCCGGTCTCAATGGACACCCGGAGATACCGGAAGGTACGGAACCAATAGGGCTCATACACCTCCGGCTTGTCTGCCGTGCCATATCCCGCGGGGGTGTACACATCCGTAAAGCCGTGGAGCTCCAAGGTGTAGTCCGTCCGGTCTCCCTTCTTGGGCAGCGCCTTGTAGGGGTTCTTCGGATTGGGCACCGGGTCTCCCGCATAGCACTCCGCCTGGAGCAGCTTGATCTTGGCGCCTGCTCCCCCGGCGATGCGCAGGCTGAGGTATCCGGTGGTGAGCTCCCCGGCGTCCAGGTCTATGGTGTCTGCAAAACCGGCAGGGACCTCTATGGGCTTTTCCAACATCAGGTCTCTCCAGGCCCACGTCCGAGTACCCCGCGTCACGCCCTTGAACGCGCACGGCTTCCGGTACAGGAACGGGATCGTCCGAGGCACCAGGTTCACCGCCCGCCGGACCGCCGGCACCTTCTCGTTGGGGATGGCCACCGGGGTCTCCCAGGTGTCGTCCGCAAATTCAGGCTCCATCCACCCGGCAAGCGCCGCATCCCCCGACACCCGCTCCAGAATCATCAGGGGCGAGAAGAATCTGCTCTCCGGCACGATGTGATAGCCCTCTACCGCACGGCACTTCCACTGCACCGGGTAATCCAGGGAGACAAACAGCCCAGGGGTCTCCGTTCGATAGATGCCGTGGTTCCCTCTCCAGTGCTCCGCCGGGTACCGCAGCACCTGGACGGCCAATATATTCTCTCCCACATGGAGATAGGGGGCGATGTCCACGGTATCCACATACCAGACCGCGTGGTTGCCCCGGGACGGGCCCATCTCCACGAAGGTTCCATTCACATACAGCTTGTACCGGGAGTCTGCGGTAATCCGCACCGGCAGGTGCGCCGGCACCGCGTGGAACGGCAGGGTCCCCCGGAAATGCACCAGCCGGGGCTCCTGTTCCTCCTTCCGGCTCCACTTCTTCATCCAGATCCAACTCATTTGAGAAGCACCTCCGGGGCATATCATACGAGGCGGGAGAGGGGCTGTCAAGGGCGGAGTGCGGGGGATTTTCCGACTTTGCGGGGACAGGTTTTCCCGCATAAATGCCCGCGCCCCCCGCGAAGTATCCTTGACATATCGACTCAATTCAGGCACAATATAGCCTGCCTAAAGTTAAACATCTGCATCGGAGGTGATCGTCATGGGGTATGTGCAGCGGGCTATCGAGGACAAAGTACTGGCGGCGGCCAGGGATTTCAAGGCGGTGCTGGTCTTGGGCGCACGGCAGACGGGGAAATCCACCATGCTGGCGCATCTCTTCCCAGGCAGGCGCTATGTGTCCTTTGAAGACCCGTTTCTGGTGGACTATGCCGAGGAGAGTCCCAACAACTTTCTGGAGCTCTATGCACCGCCTGTCCTCTTGGACGGGGTGCAGTATGTCCCGGAGCTGTTCCGGTATCTGAAGCTGGAGTGTGATCGCCGAGACCGCCAGGGCCAGCGTGGACTCTATTGCCTGTCCGGATCTCAGCCCTTTAAACTCATGGAACGAGTGTCGGAGTCCCTGGTGGGCCGGGTGTGCATCCTCGAGCTTGGTTCCCTGTCCATGCGGGAGATCATGGCAGACCCCTTCGCACGGCCTTTTCTCCCCACGATGGACTACGTCCTGGAGCGCCGCCAGACCGTCCGAAAGCCGGAGAACATCTGGGCACTCATCCACCGGGGCGGGTATCCCGAGTTGTGGGTAAATCCCGCCCTGGACTGGCAGCAATTCTACGCAAGCTATATCAAGACCTACCTGGAGCGCGATGTGCGAGATCTTTCTGTAGTGCACGATCTGGATGTCTTCCGCAAGTTTATGGTCGCCGTTGCCGCACGAACGGGCCAGATGGTGAACTACGCCAATATTGCCGATGAGGTAGGACGTGATGCTTCAACAGTGCGCAAGTGGATGTCCATTCTGGAGGCCTCCGGCATTGTGTACCTTCTTGAACCGTACACTCCCTCAGTCCTCAAACGCGCCATCAAGACGCCGAAAGTGTATTTCCGCGATACCGGCCTCGCCTGCTACCTCACCCGCTGGCTTACCCCGGACTCGCTGGCAATAGGCGCTATGGCGGGTAATCTCTTTGAGACCTTCGTTGTCTCCGAGATCCTCAAGTCCTATTCCAACTGCGGCATAGACTACCGATACTGTGTCTCCTATTATCGGGGCAAGGATAAGCGCAAGCGCAAAGCCAACGGTGAGGAGGTGGCGATCGAGGCAGAGATCGACCTCATCATCGAGGAGAGCGGTGTCCTCTACCCGGTAGAGATCAAGAAAAACACCTACGAGAAGGCATCCGCTGCGGCGGCATTCCCGGTGCTGGACAGGATCCCCGAAAAGCAGCGCGGCCAGGGAGCGGTGGTGAGTCTCTGTCCCGAGCCGGGATTGCTGCGGGAGAATGTCCTGGAGATTCCCGTGTGGTATATCTGATCCGGTCTCCAGCACCAGCTTCCTACCCAATTCACCTATGCAGCCAATCAAGAATATTGGTCGGCGCCAGACACCCCAAGACGGCCTGTGAGCGCTCACAGGCCGTCTTTTTGGTGCCAGGAAAACTGAGCAGGCCGCGCCAGCCGCTCCGCCTGTCTACTTTCCAGCCTTGCGGGCCGCGATGAGGGCCTGCTCCTCCTTAATGTTCTTCTCCACGTTCAGAAGCAGCAGCACCCCGATGAGGATGCCGTGGGCGATGATCTCAAAGCCCAGGAAGAAGAAGGAGGACACGGCGGTGTGGGCAAAGTGGCCGCCATCGTAGAAGAGGTTGAAGAAGGCCACTGCCAGCCCGTTCACCACGGTTAAAATGGTGCTGTACACGCTCATCGAGATGCCGTCCACCCGGAATCCGTGCTTGGCCTCCAGGTGGTCCAGCACGTCTGCGAAGAGGGCCATCATGATGTACGCTCCGGGGATGGAGCTGAAGCCCTTGAAGGTCTGGCCGATCAGCACCACGATGAAGTTGCCGGGGTTGCTGAGGCAGATCACGGAGCCGATGATGCTCACCACGCAGCCCACGATCACGAAGTTCCGCTTGCCGATCTTATTGGCCACCGGCCAGGCAAACACCATGCCAGCGGCGAGGGGGATGCCGGAGATGAGGGCCAGAATGCTCTGGACTCCCTCGGCGCCCATGGTCTGGCCGAAGATCACAGCATCGGAGAAGAAGTCGTTGCAGAAGATGTTGAAGACGTAGCCGCCCTTGAACATCACGCCGGCCTGGTAGAGGAAGTAGAAAATCATGATGATCCACCAGTACTTGTCTGAGGCGGCGGCCTTCAGCTGGGTGGCGGTGGGGATCACTTCTTCGGCAGGCTCAGTGGTGTCCGTAGTGATGTTCTCCTCGGTGATCCGCTCCCGGGTGAAGAGGTATTCCAAAAGGCACCCGATAAACGCTGCGATGGCAAACGCGCTCATCACCAGCTGCCAGCGGTTCTGCACCACATCGTTGGAGGGGGCGGAGCGGATCCAACCCAGCACGGCGGGCATCAGGATGCTGGACACCAGGCCATTGCCGGCCACCGCGGGGATGTTGGCCACCACGGAGAGCTTGCCCCGTTGATCCAGGTCCCGGGTGGAGAGGGACACCATCAGGTAGTGGGAGTTGGAATAGATGGGGTTGGCGATGGCGGCGAACAGGTTGTATGTGATGGCCATCCACGCCATGCGGATCCCCATGGAGAGGTACGGGATCACAAACATCACGATACCGGAGACCAGCAACAGTGGGCCTGCGGTGAGGATAAAGGGCCGCGCCTTGCCCTGGACGGTGCGGGTCTTACCTAGGATAATGCCCACGATGATGTTGCTGAGAGCCATGGGGATCACGGAGATCAGGGGCAATAAGACCAGGAATGTGCCCTGGGAAACGATGTCATCGTAGGTGCGGTAGAAGGTGAGGTAGTACGTGGAAACCACGCAGGTCATGGCAAGGACCAGCAATGGGCCCAGGAAGTAGCCGAAGATCATCTCCGGCAAAGTTACCGTCTTCTTGTTGGTCCGTGAGTTCAGCAGAGGCGAACCCCAGATACCAGGCTTCATATACAAACCCTCATTTCGAGAACTCCAGCCAGCCGTTCAGGAGGCACCGGGACAGGTCCCAGCTCTCCTTCCAGCGCTCGTCAAAGGCATCGGTGCGGCTGCGGAGAAGTTGATAATTCCAATAGATGCAACCATATGCCGTGCTCCACGCATCCAATTGTAGCTTGGACATCTCCCGATACCGCTCCCGGCGCACCCGGGCAGCCTCCTCCGCTGCCATCACGGGCTGAGGCTGCTTCTCCGCGTACTTGTTGCAGATGCACCACTCCCCTACGATCACCGGGGTGTACTTCTGCACCTTCTGGATCAGCTTCACCTGGGAGTCTATATAGATCTTGTACACCCAAGGCTTGTGGATGGGCACGAAGTTCTCCATGGCGAAGACGTAGATGTGGGTGTCCAGCACCACGTTCTCCATGCCCTCCTGCACGAAGAAGTCCTTCCAGGCCCCCAGACGGAAGCCATCGTGGAAGACGATGGTCTTGCTCTTGGGCAGGATGGCACGAAGCCGCTTATAGGCATCCCGATAGAACTGCTTCAGGAAGGGCATGGGCACATGGCCGGAGCCTTTTGCCTCCTCTTTGTCCTCCGCCTTGCCGGTAGACGGGGCGGTGATGTACACCAGCCAGCTGATGGGCTCGTTGAGCACCTCGATGCCGTAGAGGCCTTTCCGATTGCCATACCGTTTCGCCAGCCGCTCCAGGACGGTAAGCTCAAACTCCACCTCCGCCGGGTTCTTGCACCATTTGCAGACACCGGTGAGTCCGCCGTTGTCGTAACCATTTTGGCTGCCGGGGCAGGTGTGGAGATCGATGAGGATCTGGAGGTTGTACTTCTCAGCCCAGCAGAAGGCTTTGTCCAGGTAGTCCACGCAGCCGGGATAGGGCGGCCGGTCTCCGAAGATAAAGTACGGCACGGGGATGCGCACCAGGTTCAGGCCGTGCTCCGCGATAAAGGCGAAGTCCTCTTCCGTGACATACGTGTCCCGGTGTTCTCTCAGTTTGGCGGCCAGCACCTCCGGGGCCAGTTTTCTCCCCAGCCAGATCTCGTCGTCCGCCCCGGTGCCGGCAAACAGGTTGGGGCTCATCCACTTCTCCAGGACCAGCCAGTTGCCGAGGTTTGTTCCCATAATCTTGTCCATCATGGTTTCCCTCCTGATTTTGGGTATAAGGCAGCCCTGCCCCCTGCGGGGCAGGGCTGCCCAAGTGGTCTTCTTATGCCAGATCTGCCGCCGGGATGGTGAAGTCTCCCGTGAGGGCATCGCTCATGCTGGACACGTAGTGCAGCTTCAGAGGATCTCCTTCAGCCGTTGCAGCCACACCGTTGGCGTTGGTTACCGTGAGCACACCGTTCTCATAGGTCCAGGTACCGGGGTCTTCCACACCATAGTCCGGGAAGGCAAACACATAGGTGCCGTCTCCCTTCAAGGTGAGCTTGGTAGCCCCGTCATCCGAGGCAACTTCCACGTCTGCTGCGACAGGGGCGCCGGCAGCTGTGTCGCCGGCGAGCGCTGAGGCCTCAATGGTGAAGTCTCCCGTGAGGGCATCGCTCATGCTGGACACGTAGTGCAGCTTCAGCGGATCACCGTCTGCCGTGCAGGCCAGACCATTGGCATTGGTAACGGTGAGCACGCCGCCCTCATAGGTCCAGGTGCCTGCGTCCTCTACGCCATAGTCCGGGAAGGCAAACACATAGGTGCCATCGCCCTTCAGGGTGAGCTTGGTAGCTCCATCGTCCGAGGCAACTTCCACGTCTGCTGCGACAGGGGCACCGGCAGCTGTGTCGCCGGCGAGCGCCGAGGCCTCAATGGTGAAGTCTCCCGTGAGGGCATCGCTCATGCTGGACACGTAGTGCAGCTTCAGAGGATCGCCTTCTGCCGTCATGGCAGTGCCGTTTGCGTTGGTAACGGTGAGCACACCGTCCTCATAAGTCCAGGTACCGGCATCTTCCACGCCGTAGTCCGGGAAGGCAAACACGTAGGTGCCATCACCCTTCAGTGTGAGCTTGGTGGCGCCATCATCGGAGGCAACTTCTACATCGGCTGCACCAGAGCCGCTGCCAGACTCAAAGGAGAGATCTGCCGCTGCGATGGTAAAGTCCCCGGTGAGTTGGTCAGACACGCCGGACACATAGTGGAGCTTCATGGGATCGCCGTCCGCCACCTGCTCCGTACCGGTGCTGTTGATCACGGTGAGCACACCGCCCTCATAGGTCCAGGTGCCCGGATCCTCGATGTTGTAGTCCGGGAAGGCGAAGACGTATGTGCCGTCTGCGTTGAACGTCATGGAGGTGGCACCGTCATCCGAGGCGATGGTGGCGGAGCCGCCCGCTGCGGATTCAAAGGACAGATCGGATGCTGCGATGGTAAAGTCCCCGGTGAGCTGCTCAGACACGCCGCTGACGTAGTGGAGCTTCATGGGATCGCCGTCTGCCACCTGCTCCGCGCCGGTGCTGTTGATCACGGTGAGTACGCCGCCCTCATAGGTCCAGGTGCCAGCATCCTCTACCCCGTAATCCGGGAAGGCGAAGACGTAGGTACCGTCTGCGTTGAAGGTGATGTTGGTGGCACCGTCATCGGAGGTGATGGTGGTGGAGCCGCCCGCTGCGGACTCGAAGGAGAGATCGGAGGCTGCGATGGTGAAATCACCGGTGAGCTGATCGGACACGCCGGACACGTAGTGGAGCTTCATGGGGTCGCCGTCTGCCACCTGCTCTGTGCCAGTACTGTTGATCACGGTGAGCACGCCACCCTCATAGGTCCAGGTGCCGGGGTCCTCGATGTTGTAGTCCGGGAAAGCGAACACGTAAGTGCCATCGGAGTTGAATGTCATGGAGGTGGCGCCATCATCCGAGGTGATGGTGGTGCTGGCTGTGGCTTCCCCGCCGCCGGCAAGGCCTGCCTCCAGGTCTGCGGCCGGAATGGTGAAGTCTCCCACCAACTGGTCGCTCATGGCGCTCACATAGTGGAACACGAGAGGATCACCCTCGGCGGTAACGGAGACATCGTTGCCGTTGGTAACGGTGAGCACACCGCTCTCATAGGTGTAGGTGCCGGACTCCTGCACGCCTTCCATAGAGGGCATGGCAAAGGTATAAGTGCCGTCTGCGCTGAAGGTGAGGGTGGTGCCGCCGTCATCGGAGGTGAAGGTCACGCCGGCCGCAGGAGTGGTCTCGCCGCCCTCGGGCCCCTCCTGCTCGGAGGAATCGGGCTGCTGGTAGCTCACGATAGCGCCGTCCGCCAGGGTCCAGATGGTCTCGGGGACCATGTCCAGGACCGCGGGCTCGGAATCGCTGTCATAGAGGCCGTCATCGGTCTTGCCGCCCACGTTGACGCCGGTGGCGTCCTTCATCTGCTGGGAGTAGGTGTCAAAGCGCATCTCGAATGCGGCGTGGGTGGGCTTGGCGGTGGTGTAGGTGCCGTCCCCGTTGTCCGTGTAGGGCCCGCTGGCGTGCATGGTGAGCACCATGCCCAGGCCGGTGTCATCGCCGATCTCGGCACGCTTGCCGGCCTCGATGCAGTAGGACTCTACAAAGAGGTCGTAGTTGGCGCCATCCAGGGTGAGGGTCATGTCGATGAAGAGCCGGCTGTCCGCCTGGCAGATGCCGCCGATGGCACCGCCCAGGAACTGGTCTGCGCCCATGGCATCCAGGTTGCCGTTGTTCTGGTTGAAGGAGACGGAGTAGGTGCCGCCCACGTTGGCATCCCGGTAGCTCACGATGGAACTGCCGCTGAGAGTCCAGACGGTCTCCGGGACGAAGTCCAGAACCGCGGGCTCGGAATCGCTGTCGTATGTGCCGTCCTCAGAGGTGCCGTTGATGTCCAGGCCGAGGGCGCCCTTCATCTGCTGGGAGTAGGTGTCGAATTCGAGAACCAGAACCGCGTGGGTGGGCACAGAGGTGGTGACGGTGCCGTCCTCGTTGGTGACATAGCTGCCCTCGGCGGTCATGTTGTAGTTGGAGCCAAGACCGGTGTCATCGCCCACCTCAGCCCGCTTGCCGGCCTCCACACAGTAGGACTCAGAGTAGAGCTTGTATCCGCCGTTGCCGTCCAGGGTGAGGGAGACATCCACATAGAGCCGGGCGTCCACAGAGGCGATACCCAGGTTGTCGGCGCCCAGGAACTGATACTTGGGAGCGCCCTCCAGGTTGCCGTTGTTCTGATTGAAGGAGATGGTGTAGGTGCCGCCGGCTGCCGGGGTACCGCCCTCGCCGCCGGGGCCGCCAGGCGTGCCGGCGGGATTCTTCTTGGTGAGGTTATAGGTGGGGATGAGGACTGCCAGCAGCACAGCCGCCGCCGTGACGCCGAAGGCCACGTTGCGGACCAGGCCCTTGGAGGACTTCTTCTCCTTGTCCTTGGCAGGGGCTGCATCCTTGCCCTTGGAGAAGCTGCCGATGGCGCAGTACACGATGGAGATGAGCATAAGGATCGCACCGGCGAGGGACATGTAGATGGCCTCTTCGCCGCCGTGTCCGGAGTCGTAGTCGGTCACAATGCAGTTGCCGATGCCCTCCACGCGGTCGCCCAGGATCAGGCCAACCGCTCCGGCGAGACACCCCACAATCACGAACACCAGGAACTTGGTCCAGAACTGCTTGGGCATCTTGGCGATAAAGGCAATGGCGAGCACCTCGCACACGATGGCGCCGCCCAGCAGCGATGCTATGACGCCGCTCTGCATCTGGCCGAAGGTGTAGTACCCGGTGGTATAGCTCATGGCAAAGAGTACGGTGCCCACAATGGTGAGGATCAGTGCCACGATATCTGCGGTGATCTCAAAGCCGTTCCAGTTGGCCTTGTTCTCTTTGCGGGCCCGCAGGATAAAGAGCACGAAGAACACCACGAAGGCCACCAGGCACAGGCCGCCGCCGATCCGGAACATCACAACCCACCAGACCTCGCCGCCGCCGGCTTCGGTATCGGGGGTCATGCCATTGAGGAGCACGCTGTTCACGAGGTAGTACAGTTTCGTGTGGAAGGACTCCCGGAGGGCGTTCTGGATCACGGGGTCGTCCTTCACATCGTCTGCGGTGAACTTCCAGATGGTGCCGTTGTTAGAGCCGCCCAACATCTGGTTGTTGCCGGCCAGCAGGCACTCCCGGGGCAGGAAGTACTGGGCGGACTTCACGGAGTCTGTGATCACGTAGCCATTGAAGGCCCACTCGCCCCGGAGGATGCCCATCATCAGGCCGGTGTGGGCGCCAACGTGGGTGACGCCGATTCTGTTGAAGGCGGTCATGAGGCCCTTGAGCTCGCCGGCGCGGATGGGGATCTGGAAGCCCCGGAGCTCGTTCTCCCGGGCCGCCTGCTCGGAGAGGAACACAGCGATGCCGTCCCGGTTGGTCTCCTGGTCATTGAAAGCAAAGTGCTTGGTATTTGTTACCAGCCCCTTGCCGTTCAGGCCCTTGTGGACATTCAGTGATGTGTTGCCACAGAGGACGGCGTCCTCGGAGTAGTAACCCACGTTGCGGCCGTTGTACGGGGTGCGGTGGAGGTTCATGCCGGGGCCGTACCAGATGCTGTACCCGGCCATGAGAGCGTCATTGGCCACCAGTCTGCCCTCCTCCTGCTGGAGCTTCGGGGCAAACGTTGCGGCTACTACCGGGGCGCTCACATAGACGTTGGTGTGGTGTCCGTAGGAGGGGTCCTCCTCGGTCATCTCATAGATGGAGCCCTTGGTGCGCTGGCCGATCATGCCAATGATACCCAGCGGGGAGTCTGCGGGCATCTCTTTCGGCAGGGCGATGTAGTCTATCTCCTCCAGGAAGGCGATGTACTGGTTGCAGAGGTCCTCCAGGGTCATCTCATCCAGCAGTTCATCATACTTGGGGTCATCGTAGTCCAGGCCCACCAGATCCACTGCCTTGACACCGTTGTCTGCCCCATAGGTGAACTCCGTGGGGCCATCGTAATTGGCGAGAGCGGCGGCAGCGTCATAGGTAGCGTTGCGGAGGTACGTGATCATGTCCTGGGTGGCGGTGAGGGTGTCCACGCTGGTGGGGAAGGTGCCAGCCCAGTCCGTGCGGGAGAGATATGTCACGGTGGCATCGGTGTTCCAGCTGTTCAGGTCACTGCCGGTGAGCTGGTTCTGGATGGTGACGCCGTTGGACTCGGTGCGATAGATCTCCTTGTCCAGGTGCTCGCTCTTCACCGCGCCGGTGGGCTGCAGGGTGCCGGCCACATCGGGATAGGCGGCCTTCAGCACGGCCTGGACGGCATCGTGGGCGCCGTTGCCGGTGGCAAACCAGTAGTCTCCGGCGGAGAGGAGATACGCGCCGGACACGCCATCGTGCTCATAGGACATGTCGTAGCTGGAGATGTCCTGGGCGTTGAAGGGGATGGTGACCTCTTCGGAGGCGCCGGGATCCAGGAGCACTACATCCGCGTAGCTGTTCTCACTGGCCTCGCCGGTCTTGGCGTAGCCCACCAGCTGAATGGCGGACTTCTCCACCTTGTTCTGCTTGTCGGAATCGGTGTAGGGCACGGAGACGTAGAGCTGCACCGCGTGCTTGGCGGCCACGGAGCCGGTGTTGGTTACCTTCACCGTTACTGTGGAGTCCGTCTCACCGGTCCAGTCCACGTTGATATTGGTGATCTCCTCGGAGAAGGTGGAACCCTCCAGGCCGTAGCCGAAGGTATAGGAGACCTCGTTGTCGTAGGACCAGGTGCCGCTGCCGTTGGCAGTCTCGCCGTGGGCGGCGTTGGTGGCATTGCCCTGGTTGAGGACACTGTCGAAGTACCGGGTCTCATAGTACTTGTACCCGGTGTAGATGCCCTCGGACTCCACCAGATACCAGCTACTCCGGAGGGCGTTGTTGTTGGTGGTCTCGATGTCCGCCGCGTTGGCGAAGTTGTAGATGCCGAGGTTCTGGGCAGCCGGAGACTTGGCGGAGTTCACGGCAAAGGTGTCCGGGAGATGGCCGGAGGGGAGGACCTCACCGGAGAGGAGCTTGGCGATGCCGTAGGTGCCGTATGCGCCGGGGTTGCCGATCCAGAGAATGCTGGAGACGGCATCGTCCTTCTTCAGCTCATCGATCTCCATGGAGGTGCCGGAGTTCAGCAGCACCACGATCTTGCTGAAGCCCTGGCCCTTGACCCAATTCAGGAGATCCCGCTCCTCGTTGGAGAGGGAGAGGATGTTGCCGGTGGGGCTGTTGGAGAACTCAGAGGGGTTGGAGAGGCCGTTCAGGCCGGGATAGAAGCAACAGGACTCGCCGGCGTCCCGTCCGAAGACGATGATGGCGGCATCTTTGTAGTCCCCGATGTCTGCGGCGTTGTACTCGCTCACCGGGACCTCGTTCACGGTGGTGCCTTGACCCTCATAGCTGGAGACCACGTTGCCGCCGGGGGTCTTCTCCGGAGAGTAGTTGGCCTCCATGTCCTTGTAGAACTGGACCATGGTGGGGTTCACTTCAAAGCCGTTGGCTGTCATGGCATCGGCCAGGGGAACCACGTTGGCGGCATCAATGAGCTCGCCCATGGAGCCGCCGAACTGCATCTTCTCCCCGCTGCGCATGCCGAACAGGGTTACCTTCTTGCCGGAGATGGCAGGGGTGCCCTTCAGGGCCACGGTGCCCTCGGCGGCGAGGCGGGTGTTGATGGCGATCTCCGCATCGATGAGGGCGGAGCCGCTCTCAAAGTCCGCGGTGAAGCGGTAGTCTGCGGGGTCTTCGCTGCGCTCAATGCTGGTATCAGTGATCCCCAGCAGTTCATTGACCTTGTTGGCCCAGCTGTTGGCCACGCCGGCCACCACCTGGAGCAACACCAACAGCGCCAGAAAGATCGCTGCGAGGCCGCGGAACACGTTGCTGCGTTTTTTCATGCTATCCTCTGTCCTTTCCATTCTTTCGTCTGATCTTACCGAAACTTTGGAGCACCTTCACAAGGAAGTGCTTCCTAGGTGCAAGAAAGATATCAAATATGCTGCAGTTTTGCAAGTACCAAGACGAAAACGGCGGATTTTGGACGAGTATAGCATCAGCCGGTGCAAAGGTTGGAAAGGCGTTCCGTCTAATCGCACAAAAACGCCCTGACGGGTTTGTGCAACTCGCTGTCCTATCAGTTTTCGGGCTGAGAGGGGACAGCGGGCAGCACCCCGGCTGATGTGCTGGAGTGGTGGTGAAGTTTGTAGCATTAATTTTCAAAAACTTCGGAATTTAGAAAGCTTATAGCATGGATGTTGAAAAAAGATGCGGAGAAGCGGTGGGTAGGGCGTCCAAGCCCCTGAATTCCCAGGCAGCAACCCCCAGATGATAAAAAACAGGGCGGCCGCATGGGCCGCCCTGCTGAATAATCAGATAGACTTCAGGGGGACAGCGCAATACGCGATCCCCCTGAGATCAGTCCTCCAACAGGAAATCTGTGAGGCGGATGATCTTGATGCCGTCCTGCGTCACGGGGTTATCACAGGTCCTCGCGACAACCACCTTCTCATAGTTGTCCCGGATCATCCGCAGTGGCGCCAGTTCCCGCTCCCGCGTTGCCGGCTCGTTCATGGACTCCGCGGCTTGGATATAGCGCTTGTCTGTAGCCGTGGTGGCGATGAAATCCACCTCCATGCTGCCCACCTTCCCGATGGCTACATCGTACCCCCGGCGGAGCAGCTCCAGGTACACTACGTTCTCGATGGTGGAGCCCATGTGCACGTCTTGGAATCCTAACAGGCAGTTGCGCAGGCCGAGATCCGCGATGTAGAACTTGCCCAAGGTCTTCAACGTCTCTCTGCCCTTGATATCGTAGCGTTTGACCTCACAGAACACATAGGCCTCCAGCAAGGCGGTCACATAGGCCTGGACCGTCTGAATGGCCGGTTTTTCCGGTCTTCCTCCAGCCAGCCCTCCTGCACCAGTGCGTCCCCTATGGTGGAGACAGAGGTGCTTCTGCCGATGTTGTCCGCCAGGAACGCGGCGATCTTCCGCAGCAACTTTGCATCGGTGATCTGTCTCTGTCCCCGCCGGTATTCCCGCTCCAGAATATCCCGTACGACAACGGAAGAGTATGCGCCGTCCAACATCGCAAAGGCCTTATCCAGGTCCAATCCCACATCGGCGATGCCCGGCATCCCGCCAAATTTCAAGTATGCGTCCAGAAGCGCTTGCGGATCTCCGGGCTCGTTGCTGCTATCTGAAATTTGCCATCGCAACACACCGGCAGTGGTCCTGTTCTCCCGCACCGCATAGCCGTGGAAGTCCAGGAACTCCTTGAAAGACAGCGGCAGCATCTTGATCTCAACATAGCGCCCGGCCAGGTACGTGGCGTACTCGGAGGACAGCAGGGAGGCATTGGAGGCAGTAACGTAGATATCGGCGTTGAACTCCACACGGAAGGCGTTCACCGCGTCCTGCCACCGGTCCACCGTCTGGATCTCGTCCAGGAACAGATAGCACCGCCCGTTCTCCGGCAGGCGTTCTTTCACGTAGTAGTACAGCTGCTCGGCGGTCTTACACTGCAACTCCATGGACTCGCAATTCAGTGCAATGATCTGTCCTTCCTTTACGCCGCTCTCCCGCAGATGCCTTGCCATCAGGCGGAGCAGGCTGGACTTGCCGCACCGGCGGATGCCCGTGATCACCTTGACTGTCTCCGTGTCCTGGAACGCGATGAGGCGGTTCAGGTACAGGTCCCGGTTTTTCAGTTCGCCTGGCTTCTTTTCCATGGTGCTCACCTCTCACTCAGAATACCACACCTGCCGCAAAAATCCAAGTTTTTAGCATTGAGGTGCAAAAACTTTCAAAAAGCGAAGGTTTGTATTATGCAAGTTCAAATTTCGGCGAAAACGGCAGTTTGTGCAACAAACTGCACATCCTACGATTGCCATGGCACTGACCCCAGCCGATAAATCAGGGCGGCCGCGTGGGCCGCCCTGCAAAACGGTGCGCCGGCGGGGCTTTTACAGCCCCGCCGGCGCGGATCCTCTTATCTCTCTTTACAATTCTCTCACCTTAGGTCTTTTGCTCAGTCTCTCTTCTTTCTCTTCCCCTGGGTGCTGAGGTTCGCCAATTCGAAGAAGGAGGCCACAAACAGCACCAGCCAAACGCCTAGCAGAGCATTTTCACCGGTGTTCGGCGGGGCCTGGTCCTTCGGAACTTCCTCATCCGGGATATCTTCTGGGGGCTGATCCTCCGGGTTGGCAGGCATGTTGGGTTTCTCGCTGAGCGGGGGATTGTCGTCCGGGAGATCCACAGGCGGCTCATCTTCGGGAACGTTTGGTACCGTCTGGGGATTATCACTCAACGGGGGATTGTCGTCCGGAATATCTACCGGCGGCTCATCCGCGGGGGTGTTTGGCTCCGTTGGGGGATTCTCACTCAGCGGCGGATTCACGTCTGGGATGTTGGCAGCTGGCTCATCTACGGAAGGATTGTTCTCCGGCGGCTGCGGTTCATTGGGATTCTCGCTGATGGGTGGATTGTTCGCATTGTCGTTCGGGTTCTCTGGGTTCTCATTCAGCGGTGGGTTCTCATCCGGGATGTTGACCGGCGGCTCATTCGGAGTGGACGGGGTGTTCGGGGTAGGAGGTGTATTGGGGGTAGGGACGGGTGCAGGAGTAGGTATTGGGCTCGGTGTGTTCTCAGGTACAGGCGTAGGCGGCACCGATGGAGGCGGTGTCGGTATGGGCGTTGCGGGGGTCGGGGTAGGTGTAGCCGAAGTTGGGGTTGGGGTTGCTGGGGTAGGATCTTCCGGCGCCGGGGTATTCTCTACCGGTGTTGACGGAGGCGGAGTGGTCTGAACCGGCGGCGGTGTAGACTCAGCCGGATCGTCCGGATCCTCTACTGGCCCGTCTGTGCGCTCATAGTAGAGCTCCAGTTTGTATGTCACTCCAGGTTCCTTTAATTTGACGCTGTCCACAATACTATCTCCGAAATTCTCGTAGGCGTAGGTATAGTCGTTACCGTCATAGACAAGCCAGTCATCCTGCTCGGGATCGAAGTTGACTGTGCTGCCATCGCTCTTCTTGGCGGTAACGGTCTGGCCCTTGCTTCCCTTCCGGACCTCTACCAGTATGATCTCATCTGTGATATCGTCTGGCCGTCCATCGGTGTAATGGGTAACGTAGTGCGCTACCACTTCGTATTGATACACATCGGTGTGGTCATAGGTGTTTATCAGGTCATAACTGCCATTGGTACCGCCAGATACCTTGTAGTGATCATCGCCGTAAGTGATGTTGCCATTATTGTCGGCACCAACTTCCTTGACGGTGTAAACGATCTCATGGCCGTCACCAGGCAGTGCATATTTCTTCAGATTCTCCCACTTGTAGGCCCAAGTGCCGCCCGCACCAGGTGTCACTTCTTTTGGGCTGCCCTGGGCAGTGCCATCGGCATGGAGTTGGACTCTGATGGTCGCAGGCGGTTTTACGCTGCCATCTGAAGGCAGGTTCGTCCATGCCTTCTTCCCGCTGATCTCGATCGGTTTTTGCTGTACGGTGTTTGTGACCTTACCATCATTGATTGTGACATCATAGGTCAGACCATCAATAGTGGCTTGCTCTCCGTTTGTCACATAGGTACCGTCCTCGGCTTTCTCTTTGACGTAGTATCGCCACAGATTGCCCATGGGATCATACTTTGCAAGGCCGGAGCATGTATGCGTAGCTGTACCATTTTCAAAGTTTGTGAGAGTTAAGTTAGAGACAAGATTGTCTCCAGGATACCCGTCACTCGTACGGAACAGGCCCAGCGTGACTTTGTGGCTCCTGTCGGGACCGATCCAAGTCTTCGAAACAGTAAAGGTTATGCTGCCGTTGTCATCAAGGACATTGTTGATGACTCCCAGGTAGGGACCCGTGGAGTCAAGAACAGTATATCCCTCAACATTCTCCTCTTCTTTGACGCTATATTCGTATACGGTCTCGTAATCTTCGCTGTACAGCGGCAAATTCTCAAATGTGTGATGCCAGTCGTTTCTCTCATTCAGAGTAGCCGATTGACCACTCTGCTTCACGCCATTTCTGTATAAGCAGACCGTGATGGTATCAGGTCTGGTATTGCCGGCATTGTTGCCGTCCACCCAGATCTTCGTCACTGGGATGTCCACGGTAGGGATTTCCAGTGTGTTGGTGATCGTATAGGCTATTTCGTCCTCCAGGCCATCATCGGCATATGCAACACTGTACCTCGCGCCATCCGCACCATGTACAGACCCATCGTTCTCCGTTTGCTCTCGAACTGTGTATTGATACGGCAGCCAAGTGTTCGGATCATAACGGTCCAGGGGAGGCCAGGTGTACGTCCAGCCCTTCTCGTTACTCAGAGTCACAGGATCACCGCAGGGCTCATTATCCCGGTAGAGTTGGATCTGTACGCCATCAGGGCGGGTTTCCAGTGCATTATTGCCGTCCACCCACACCTTGTTTACAGTCAGCGAGACATCAGTACGCTGTTTCAGGGTGTTAGTGATTTCGGTTCCAGTGCCAGTGTTCCTATAAGAAACGGTGTAGCTGTCCTTGCCTGCAGCAAGATTTCCACTTTCGGGAATCGCGGATCCGTTGGCATCCAGCTCTTTCACTGTGTAGGTGAATATCTGATCGTCTGTGACAGCAGGCAGATCCGTCCAGGTGTAGGTCCACCTGTTTTCTCTGTTGAGTGTCTGGATATACTCTGCACCTTCCATGGGCTTGCCGTTCTGCAGCAGCTGCACCCTAACCCCTTCCGGTCTGGTGTGGCTGGCATCTTTCCCATCATCCCAGACTTTCCAGACGCTGAACTGGGTTGTCTCCTTGGCGGAGTTTGTTATGGTGTAACTGAAATTGGCGCTTTCATCGGTGTCATCGGAAATCGACACAGAGAGATGTTTTCCGCCGAGTTCAATTGCACCGCTCGCTGCACCGACCTCTTCAACGGTATAGTTGTACTCAACGCCATTCGCATCGTATCTGTCCAGTTCTTCCCAGGTTTTTGTCCAATTGTCTTCGATACCATCGAGAGTAACTGGATCTCCGCATGCTTCACCATTCTGGTAGAGCTGCACTGTCACTTCAGGATAGTCGTTCGTATCCACAGCATTCTCGATATCGATTACCTGTACATCCGGTTCCAACTTATAGAAGAAGTTGTTGGGAACCTCCCAATCCTTTTTGACTGTGACATTGACTTTGCCGGTACGGGTATTGATGAAGTCGTTGCTGGTCTCTCCATAGGTAAGCTCATACCCCTCAGGAACAGCTTCAGTTACCGAATAGCTGATTTCATTGTACTCCTCATCAAACAGAGGGAACTCCTTCTCAATGGTCCACTGACCTTTCTCATCGGGAGTAACTTCATACTCTTGGGCTATAGATTTACCTGTCACCGTCACGATAACTTTGATACTCTCTGGATGCTGATCTCCACCCGTTTTCCAGGTTTTCGTGCCGGAAATCTGCATAGTGGGGAGCTCTATAGTATTGCGAACAATGTAGTTGGTGCTATCCTTGTCTATGTCAATGATTTCAATATTGTATGTGTGGTCATTGACCACCACAACGTTGTTTTTCACCAACCTGTCGCCGACCGCTAGCTCCCTAACTGTATAGGTAAACTCAGTGCTGCCTTCGCTACCGGGAACTTCGATAGTATCTTTCCATTTGTTTGCACTGCTCAGTTCTACACTCCAGACCATTCCGGTCTCTTGATCATTCTTAAACTGATAAACCTTAGCTATAACAGTAGTTTTTTCATAGTCTGCTACTGGGCCATGCCATTCCTTTTGAATGGTAATAGTCTTATTGCTGTCGGTTCGCTCGTTGGTGATGGTGAATGTATAGGAACCATCGGTACCTCTATTGCAAACAGGCTGCTCATTCATTTCATAACCAGCCGGGATCTTGACCTCTTTCACTTCGTAGGTAATCTCCCTGCCGTTTTCCACGTCCACGGTGGGCAAGCCATAAACGGTTTTGGTCCAATGATCAGCGGCTGTCAGTGTAATTGGATCAATTTTAGTCTTCACTGAGTCTATGCATTTGTAGATCTCTACCGTGACTTGCGCATCCCCTGCGGGTACCTTGTTCTCTTTCCAGACCTTCTTCACTGTAATGCTGGTAGGTTTCGGGTCCAGTTTGTTGCTGATAGTGAAGTTGTCCACTAACTCCACGTCCAAATCAGTAGCAGCGACTTCAGCTTTACCATTCTTGTCCACTTTGACAGTAGCCAATGCTCCATTGGGTCGCACATATCCCTCTGGAGCATTGGTTTCAGTCAGGTAATAAGTGTGGCCTGCCGGAACTTCTTTGAATGTAAATCGACCATTTGCATCAGAGGCAGCTATCTTATCAGCGATTGTTCTCCCGCATGCGCAACTTTCGTGGATCAGTTTGAACACAGCATCGGAGAGCTGCCTCTTTTTATTCTCAAACGCCACCTTGGTGAAGTTCACATCAGCGACCTTCTCCACCTTCAGCACACCGTTGTTGTCGTGCGTGACAGTGACCTTACCATCAGGATTCTTTTCTTGATGGTCAGCTGGTTTGCCACCTGGATTGATAGAATTGCCACTGGAGGTATCCTTGGGGGTGTCCCATTTGCTACCGGTGGCGGTCTCATAGTAGCTCGTATTGGGAGTGAATGTAGTGCTAGCGCTGGCGTTACTGTAGTAAGGATCGCCACTATCTGTGTCCTCTACCGGCCAATTCCCCCAACCTTGGTTCAGCTTTACACTGTAGGTAAAGCTGATAGGAGACTTACTCCCACCATTGTCGATCTGAACGGGCACCAGGGACTCCGGAATAGTAACAGTGATAGTCTGTATACTGTCATTTCCGGTCATGGTAGCCGGTTTCACACTCACAGCAATACCGTTCAGATTCACTGTCTGACCGTAGGCATTGATCACGGTTCGGTTTGGGCCAGTGCCCATACCGTTATTCAGTGTGATTGTCAATTCATTGAGACTGTCATTCCCATCCGCCGGCTGAAAAGCGCTTGCATCCAGCCTAATCGTGCTGAGATCAACGTGCATTCCTGAACCGATGGTGTCTGTGTAAGTCACATTTGTGCTGGGCTGTACTGGGTGAACAGGAATTACGTAGTCTACACTACTACTATATGCTGCTTTAAAAACATCTTTAATATTCTTAACCGCCTGCTCGCCGCTATCCAGATAGCTGGCCACATGTGCCCCATTTTCATTTCCGAGCCACGTTTTGATGTTATTGTCAATATCAGTTCTAACATCGTTGCTTGGTCGCGAAATAGTATACTGCTTTTTATTGTATGATGTATTTCCGTAATGATAATCATACGTGAACTTCAAGTCTTTTTGTTCCGAGTTTATCCATTCGAAATAGTCTTTCCACGCTTGGTCTGCCCACCAGGTATTCCACCTGGCATTTCTGACGGCCATTTTCTTAGCATCGTCACCAGTATCATTTTCATTGGCCTCGTTATTCACTATTTCCAAGTAGGCATTGCCATCAAATCCAACCACTTTTGAGCTGTCCTTTATCCGATCTCGATCCACTTCTGTACCCGTACCATGAGCCCAGTTTCCCCCTTGAAAGCGAGTATCTGGATGAAAGATGATTGCACTTCTGAGCCATTCCATAACACTGGTATTATTTTTCGGTTCGTTCTCACCGATATCCATGGCAATTGCCGATATATTGAAATCAGTGCCGCTATAAGTCTTTTGCACCTGGGCCTTATAATAAGCTGCTGTCATAAGAGTTGCTAGAAGAATTGCGGTAGTCTCCTCACCCGCAAACTTCTCCTCGCCAGCATTGTCTGGTTTCAAATTATTTCTATAGTTGTAGTTGTCAGCAGTGATAGTTTTCTTTTGCCCTTTAGGGCCAGCTTGATCATCATCGTCAATTGCGTAGGTGGGGTTCTTCTGAAACTTTGAAAACCCTACAGGAGTGCTCGTCTCAGACAGACCCCACGGATCGCCAGTTAGTATGTTAGTAGCTCCGCCATCAGTCATCAGAACCAGAGCTGGTTTGCGCTGAATCGGGTCCGTCCTTCCCGGAACAGTTAACTTATCACCACCGTTGCTTCCTGCCTTGATCAAGATGTCCATGCCTCTCCAAAGACCTGCCTGGATATTCGTAGATCCACTGCTGGAAAAGTATTGCGTACCAATCAAGTAATCCTTCAGCCCATCATCAGTTCTTCCAAGAGCATCGCTTTTGCTGTTTACAGTGATACCACTTCGAAGTTGAGGCCGAACGAGTCCATTTGTCTCGCCTTGGGCAAGACCACCCAGGTTGTAGTAAAACTGTGGCAGTCCATTCGCCCTTTGATTCTCCCAATGGTTAAGGACCTGGACGTAGTCATAGTAGCCTTCAGTATTACATTTCAGTTTGTCAATGCTCACCTTATCAAGCGCTTCTGCTGTCACATCACCTTTGGGAAGCCGGGTGTAGTGATCCAACGGCAGCAGGACAGTGGAAGAGTCATGGAACATCACCACTGCCACACGGCTATACGGATTTGTCATTACATCATCGATGGTCTCATTAAGTGCCTTGAGCATATTCCGCATACGGGTATTCGGTTCATCCTCAGTGTTGTCCGCATTGCCCATTGACCCGGAATGGTCGATCACAAGTACTAAATCCACAGGCTGGGTAATCGTCTGGGTCTGCATCTTAGACTTACCGATGGTGGAGTACGTGACCGAAAACCCATCTTCACCATCCGTTTTAACGGTCTTATCTGCCCAGAGATATCCCGCACCGTTTTGTGTCAGTGCTTCATTCCATGCACCACTGGTATCGCCATCTGCCTTGTGAGAACCCTCAACAATCTTGGTGGTGACATTCTCCTCGGCACCACCGATGTCCCCACCAGCAGCCAGCGCCGTGCCGTTTACCGTCCCCAACATCATGACGAGCGCCAAGATCAGGGACAGCAATCTGCTGAGTGTCCTTCTTGTTCTTTGCTTCATTGGTTAATCCCCTTTCAGTATCAAGATGATCTTGTTCAATTGAATGCTGTTCTTCCCAATGCTCCGGCCCTGCCAAGCATTCCAACCGGTCCGAAGCGGTAATGTGTTGCTGTTCGCAGACGGTTCCGTGCCATCTCTGGATGAGCTACTGCACCATAATCTTCCATTCTCATGCCCTAGAATGCCGATCTTCTCAAGCGAATCTGCGCATCACCGGATTCGGGCACACATGAGTTACATCTCTTCCCCCATGGTCTGCACATCCTACCACGGCAATAGCCCTCACCTCCCCATATACGATCAAGCCCATTTCCCCAAAGTCTCCCAGTTCTCTTATCCGGTCATTCCCCCAAATCTCACTGATGTCGTACTCATTTCCTTGCCAGTACAGCTGTGTAAGCCGCCGCCCGCTTTCCAAGCGGAGCTATAGAGGAATATCTTATTCTTGTCTATGCAATAGACAAGACGGGCGGCCGCCCGTGTGATCTGTTTTAAATTTCCATTTTACTTGGGTTCGCGCACATACTCCTAAAACCCGCGAGATGTGTGTTCTTGTGCACCATTCCGGCACTGTATCAGGCACCTCGCAGATCAGTTTGATGTAAATTCAGGTCGAATTCCCTTGGCCGCGCACTACAGAGCTACATGCTCCATCATAAGGCAATCCACAATATCCAGAGCAGGACAACGTTTCAAGGATTCGTGATCCAGCAAGTCCAACAGCAGAGGCATATTGATATAGCTCACCGTGCCGGACTTTATATGCGGCACCAATCCGGAGCTACACCATCGGCGCAGTGTGCTCGCCCCCAGGCCTAACACTTTTCCGGCAACAGAGCAGGTAAGAAAGGTCGGACCGGCGTATTCGGCAGTTGTAATCATGTGTTGTGGTTCACCTCCTCTGGATTTGTCGCCTTAGAAGCAGCGCATAGTCAATTGGTTTTTCCAGCTTTCTTGTATTAAGGAGTAAGACAGGGCACAGGCCCACGATCTCCATATGGGGTATCCCTCCAAGACAGGCAAGATTCCCACATACAGCCTCATGATCTCGCTCCGCCCTGTCGGCAGCACCTGTTTTGATTTTCCAATTTCAGTCCGTTTCAGCAAGACAACATGTGCACCCATCGTACTTCGCAAGAACCTTTCACTGGCATATCCCACCAACTACTCCCTCTCCCAGATCTCCTAGATTGTGGGAAGTGCTACGCCGGAAACGATACAGCTTTTTTGGAGAACTGTCAAGGGCTGCCAAAGAGCGGTTTCCAACTTTCTTGGACGATTTGTCAAGGGACCCGTTGAGTTTTCGCAGGTCTCCTGAAAGATTTGCTAACTTTTTGCGCCGTTTTGCCCTGTCTGATATTTCCAATTTCCGCTCACTTTTCGCCGTTTCCTTGCACACTTCTCATCCGTTCAGGCATTCCTGCCAGACCTCATTTTCTTTCCAATTTGCCGATTTTTTGGTGCAAAGATCCACAAAAATATGCAATTTCTTTCTCCAGACCGAGGGGCTCTTTTCCGCTTGTCCCCCGTGTTTTCCGTATCTTGGAAACCCCAAATTGCCTGATCGTCCATTTCTCTTCTCGAGCGTCATTTTTTGGAACTGCCTGATCGTACATTTTTCTTCCCGAACGCAAAAAAAGAGACCAGAGCCCGCGTTTTGCGGGTTCCGATCTCTCTCATAGATGTTCTTGTCCCCAGGGCCTGCATCTGCGGGGTGGGGTATTCTGCTGCAGGGTCCAGTTTAGCCAGCGGTCCCGCATTTCGGTTAATTATAAAACCGTATTGCAATTACTTCGCAGTGACTCTAACACGATATTTTCCCTTTATGCCATTACTCCGTTTTTAAAACATAGTCGTTGTAAGCCATCATATAATCAACCATGCTGTCTATCTTCATTCCGTTAAAATCACAGACAGCATTGATATCCGCCACCCACCTCTCTTCCAGCGGATGAAAATGGAAAATGCACCTAAACACAACGGTAATATCATGCATTTTTCCAATTCGAATCATCCAGGCCCCGCAATTATCCCCGATTGCAGTGCCATTGAATTCATGTTCCGGTTCCTTTAGCATTAGGATCAATGTTTTAGCGCCATTGGAAAGATCTCTCGGTCCAATGAGATCCAGCACCGGACTGTCTATCACAGAATCAGAAATCACCATTGAATGATCGATGTCCTGCACAATCTGTTGAACAAGGGGATCGCGGAACCATTCTCTCTCATAGTTAACGTCAAAATAGTCACTCGAGTAGATCAAGGTGTTTGGCAAGCGTTCAAAGCGAATATGGATCATGTGTCATGCCCCCCAAGTGTTAGAGCGTAGAAAGAGCCCTATACTGCAGTACAACTCCGATGTCTAAGTCTACCGGTCAGGGCAACATTCCCCTGTACTCATCTACACGATAGCAGATCCTTCCGTTTTGGTCTGTTTAGAGCTCAGGCAGAGCCGCAGATTCCTGTCTTCCATGTCCCTACAACATTGGTATAGCAATCTGCAGCAGGAAGATCTGGTCCTCGGCAGAGATGGCGATGTCTCCCCCATAGCGCCTTGCCAGGGTGCGGATGCTCTTCACCCCGATGCCGTGGTTGGCGGTATCCGCCTTGCTGGTCTGGGGCACGCCGTCCCGCATCTGGATGGTGCCGGCGTAGTAGTTCTCCACCTCAATGTGGAGCATGTTCCCTTTGGTCTGGAGGGAGAAGCGAATGGTCTTCATGCCGGGCTCCGAGACCTGCTCCACCGCCTCGATGGCGTTGTCCAGGGCGTTACTCAGCATGGTGTAGAGGTCCACAGTGCCGATCTTCCCCATCTCTTTGGCACTCACTGCACAGGAGAGCCGGATGCCGCGGTTGGCGCAGAGCAGATTCTTCTCGGTGAGGAGGGTGTCCAGCACCTCGTGTCCCGTATGCACGGTGGCATCATAGAACTCGGCTGCCTTTCGGGTCTCCTCCAATACGGTCTCGCGCTCGCTCTCGTCCGCCAACTCCAGGGCCCGGAGCTGCCGCTTGAGGTCGTGGCACTTGCGGCGGATGAACTCAATGTTCTCCTGGCTGAACTCGTACTGGGCACTTCTCTCCTTGATGGTCTGGGTGACCAGGTCCCGCTCCCGCTGGAGGTAGTTCACCTCGTACACGAAGTGCTGGAAGACAAACATGGCGGTGCAGAAGAGATAGCGGATGCCCACGCAGAAGTACCGGATGAGGTCATAGCCGGTGTTTTGGGCGGAGTCTGTCTGCAGCATGGGCACCAGCCACTCGGTGATGCCGTTGGTAGAGTACATGATGAGGAGAAAGCTGAGATACAGAAGGGCATACATCACAAGCGTCCCTGTGTTCTCCGCCAGCACATCCGATCCCTGCTGCATGGATCTGGCTGCCGTATAGTATCCAGCGTAGTACATCCCCACATAGAGGGCAAGGCAAAGCAGGATATAGAGCACCGGCGCGGTCTGCGGCAGATCCGGCAACCACATCATCACGACGAGGTACCGGATCACTGTGGTTACCATGCTCTCCAGGGTGCAGCCCAAAAGGCAGCGGAACAGCGCGTTGCAGGGGCCGAGCTCGTAGCACCGCTCTACCGTGATCACCACCAGTCCAGCGAACAGCAACCAGTATACCACGGTGGAGGCCCCATAGAGAATGGTGGGCATCCGGGCCATCAGCTGCTCCAGCGGCACATAGACAAACCCCATGGCGAGACAGAGCCCGCCGTATACTGCCAGCTGTCTCCAATAGTGCTCCCGTCTGGGTGCGGCATGCCGGCAGAAGAGGAAGCACGCCGCGATGGTGCCCGCCACGGCCCGGAACTGGTCCAGGTAGGCCATGAACGTATTCAGCATGGATGCACCTCTCAGCCCCGGACGCTGCGGAAATAGTCCTGCATCAGATCCCGCTTATAGCTCCGGCCGATGGGGATCTCTGTCCCGGCCACAATGAGATCGTTGGCATGGATCACATCGATCCGGGCGGCGTTCACCAGATAGGACCGGTGGGTCCGGCAGAAGCCATAGGGCTTCAGCATGGCCTCGTGGTCCCGCATGTTGCCCCGGATCTGGTGCTCCGTATCCGGTCCGCCCTTGGTGCTGCGGATGTGGTAGACCAGGTAGTGGTCGAAACCCTCCACATAGGTGATGTCCGGGATGGCCACCCGCACATGTCCGTCCACCGTATCCAGCAGCAGGTCCCGGTCACTGCGCTGGGCGGCTTTCTTCACCGCCCGGCGAAACTTCATGGCGAAGTCATAAAATTCGACTGGTTTAATTATGTAGTCTACAGCCTCTACCTCAAAGGCGTTGATGGCATACTGGGCGATGTTTGTCACAAAGAGGATGGTAACGCCCTCGTCCTGCTCCCGCACCTTCCGGGCGGTCTCGATGCCGTTGGTCCCGGGCATATCGATGTCAAAGAGGATGATGTCGTAGACCAGCTTGTACTCCGCCAGCAGCGCATCCCCGGACGGATACAGGTCCGCCTCGATGGCATTGCCGGTCTCTGTAGCAAACCGCTCCAGATAGGACCGCATGGTCTCCCGCTCCTGGACCTCATCATCTACGATTGCCACCCGCATCCCTAACATCTCCTTCCAGATATGCCTGCGCACTATGGCAGCAAGGGCTATGTATTCCCATTGCCCGCTGCCGTTTTCTCCCGTTCTTGCACTATTTTAATCCGGAAGGCGGGAATCGTCAACGGGATTGTGATCTGGTTTTGAGACAGCTTTCGCCCCGCCCGGCCTCAAAAACCGCCTTACCGCGCCAATCCGTCTGCATTCCCGATTGCAGTTCGTATCAATCTCAAGAATTATACAGTTAGCAATTGCATTATGTCTCCTTTCGGCGATTTGCGCGGTCTGACTCTGCACAGTACCCTCCTGCGCCATCGTCCTCCAATTCATCATCCCCACTGCTCACCCCAGGCTGCATCCCGCCTCAAGAGCACCCAGCACTCCCCGATTTCGCGCCAGGATCCCCATTTTTCCGCTAGAATGCAGCAGATCAGCCCCTTTGGGGAGCACTGCCAACAGGTTTGGGATTCGCCCAGACCGCTGCAATGCCTCCCTTGCCGCTCAGCCGCCCCACAGCCAGCACAAAATCCCTCAGATCTCCCATAGATTCCAGCCCTGAAGCACTGGTCCACGGCTACAAACCCGGCCAAAAGTCCCCTAAATCTCTGTGAAGCATATCTCCTTCACAGGTCTTCCCACCACATAGAACTTCTCATTTCCAGGGCTGGTATCCCATTTCTCACTCCGGACAATCCCCACTATGCTCTGCACGAGTTCCTTGCACCTCTCCCCTGCCCTGCGGCGTGTCGCAAGAGAAGGCATCTCCAGCCGGGTCTATCCGTGCGATGTACGCATCATAGTCGCCGGGGTCCGGATCCAGGTAGTCTTTCGGGTCTGGGTAGTCCTCTGCCAGAACCTCGTCCGCGTCCAGCAGCTGGTAGGAGTCCACTCGGGTCTTGTAATCCATGCTGGCCAGGATCTTCTTTGTCCGCGGGTCCATGAAGGCCTTGGCCAGGGTGATCTCATTCCGCAGCAGCGCGATCAGGTCCGCCACACAATGGGCGTAATCAGCCACTGCTGGGATCCGCGTGTATCGAAGCACATGCAGAGGTAGCGCCTCTCGGACACATCCTGAAGTACCATCAGGAGTGGATAATCATAATCCACCAGGATCTCCTCCATGTACAGATCCCCATAGAGCGGCGTGTTCTCAAAGTACAGGCTCGGAATTCTCATCGTTCGTCTCTCCCTGTATCGGGTTCGCCATAGGGACGGCGCGGTCTGGCTCCGCATGGCTTAGGCTCATCATAGTTCTTATTGTTTCATGATGCAAGATCATTCTCCTTTCATTTTTGTGACAGCTGCTAGCAATATTTCTATTTAATTCTCTTTTGCCTCCGTTCAGCAATTCAGAAGGTATGCTTCTAAAATTAAATATAAATATTTCGCATAGCATGTGAAAAGGCCCGGATGAGATCCCTCTCATCCGGGCCTATGTACTAAAATCTGTTGAACATCCGCTGGCGGACTTCTTCATCGTCCGGCGGCTCCTTATGGCGGCAGAGCCACTTCACCTGATTGCGGTCTTTGGGCGCCACCTCCCGGTCCGGCACTTCCAGCACATACCGCTCGGACACGTTGATCACCTGGGTGGTGCGGTACCGCCGCTCCCGGGGATTCTGGATGTCGTAGCGTGCGTGGACGTGGCCGTGGAGGAGGTACATGGGACTGTACTTGTCTATGAGCTCCAGGAAGGTCTCAAAGCCCCGGTGGGCGGGGTCCTCCCGGTCTCCCACTCCCTTGGGTGGTGCGTGGGTGATCACGATGTCCACACCTCCGGCCCGCCAGAGGGCAAAGCGCAGCTTGTTCAGCCGGCGGTTCATCTGCTCCTCGGTGTACTGATAGGGGCCAGGGTTATACCGGAGGCAGCCGCCCAGGCCGAGGATCCGGTATCCGTTGAAGGTGACGAGGCCGCAGTCTATATCCACGCAGCCATCCGGGGGCTGGGTGAGATACCCCTTGTCGTGATTGCCGGGGACATACAGCAGGGGCTTGTTGCCCATGGTAACCAGGAACGCGAGGTATGAGGCCTTCAGGTCCCCGCAGGAGAGGATCAGGTCGTAATCGTCCAAACGGCCGGGCTGGTAGTAGTCCCAGAGGGCTTCGCACTCCTCATCCGAAACCGCCAATATCCGCAACGCTGTTCCCTCCTGTCTGCTTCTCTGCAGATGTCTCTTCTCTCAGGTGTCTGCCATTGCTGTCCGCCAGTCCGCGGGGAATCAGAGGCCCTCGCTGGCGTCTGCCTTCTCCGGCGGGATCAGCTCCCGGTGGATGCCCAGCACCCGCACCAGGGGCTGGCTCATGGGCATCAGCTCCTCAAACTTGGGGAAGCTGCCGATCACGTTGGAGCACAGCCAGTCCATGTGCAGCAGGTCCTGGGGCTCAAAGCCGTTCACGCCATCGTTCTTCAGGGTGCCGTCCTGGGCGGTGATCTCCCGGCGGAAGGGGTCCATGGAGCCGGAGCTCAGGTCCCGGAGCAGTAGCTTTGTCAGGGCACGCTGGCTCTCCGGCAGCTCGGGGCTGAACTCCACATCGATGACGCCGCTGTCCATGCCCCACCAGTAGTTCACGGCCTCGGGGTTGCCCTTGCGCTGGGTGTAGGTGCCGGCCAGCACGGAGCGCACGATGTTCTCGTAGAGCTTGCCCCACTTCCAGATGGGGGAGGCCAGCGGGGTGAGCCTGCCATCGTCCTGAACCTGGAAGGTGCCGAACTCCCCGAACTCCAGATAGCTGGGGTCGCTGGTGGGCACATCCCGGTTGGAGATGATCTTGCAGCCCATGTCCATGAGCCGCTGGGTGGCGCTGCCGGGGAGGCAGGACCAGTCCAGATACACCTTGGCCCGGGGGTTTGTCATCTGAGCGCCCAGGGCAAAGGCGTTGATGGAGGCGGGCACCCCCAGGATGGGATAGGAGCCCACATAGCCGATGCGGTTGTCGTCTGCGAGGGCGCCGGCGATGGCACCGGTGATGAACTTGCCCTCATAGGTGCGGCAGTAGTAGCTGCGGACACTGGAATAGGGGGTATCTGCCGAGCAGTTCAGGAACTTCACCTTGGGGTACTTTACCGCCGCCTTCAGGGTCTCGTGGACCATGGGCGGGGTGGTGGTAAAGACCACCTGGGCGCCGTTGTCCACCGCCTGCTGCAGGAGGGCCTCCACTTGCTCCGGGCTGTCTGCGTGGGAGTAGGTGCGCACGGAGATCTTGTCTCCCAAGGCCTCCTCCAGATAGGCCCGGCCCTGGTCGTGACCGCGGGTCCAGTTGCTGCACTCGGGGCAGCCCTGGTAGATGAAGGCGATCTTCAGCACGTCAGAGCCGGTCACCACGGTGGCGGTCTTGGTGATGATCTTGCTGATGAGGCCCTTGTTCTCCGGCTCCGTGGAGACAGGGGCAGTCTCCAGCTTCTTGGCGGGCTTCTCCGGGGCGGCGGTGGTAACCACATCGTCCCAGAGGGCGGAGATGGACTTCTTCAGCTCTTTGCCAGACATCTCCGCCAGGTTCTTATAGGGGTAGATCTGCAGCCAGAGGAGCAGGGCGTTCTCCGCCCCCAGCTCCTTCTCCGGGTGGTCCGCCTGGACCGCGGTGAAGGCGTCCCGGAAGTAGGTCCAGCTGGAGAGGAAGCTGCGGCGCTCGTCCTCCGTCCATTTCTCATCGGGGTCTTTGCCCAGCCGCGCCTGCAGACGGGCATAGTTGCCGGGCTTGGTATATTGAATGTCGTAGATGCCGGCGATCTTAAAGAAGTCCAGGAACTCCTGGTATGCCTTCTCCCGGGGCGTTTCCCAGCTCTCCGGCAGCACACGCTTGATCACAGCGGGGATCCGGGCGGCGCCGAAGTACTTCAGCACGCTCACCCGCTTGTTGCCCTCCTGGACATAGAAACGGCCCATATATTCATAGCACAGAATGGGATCGCGGATGCCCTCGTCAGAGAGGTGGGCATCGCAGAGTGCAATCCACTTGGCCGCAAATTCGCTGTCCTCTGCCAGGATGGGTAGGAACCCGGCACTGAACGCGGCGGTGCGGCCGGCCGTTTTGATTCCGGCGATCAGGTCCACCGGGATCTCCATGGTAGGGACTTCCTGTACAGACAGCAGGTTGTTGTTGGGCAGGATGTTGTCCAGCACTGCGGGGTAGGGGTCTTTCCCGGCGGCGGCCAGGTCCTTGCACTCCTTGAGCCCCATCTTCATAGCCTGGCTATACTCCAGCTTCGCACTTTGTAACATGGTGTCACTCCATTACAAAACATTTTCCCTGACGCCGGCAATCATACCCCCTGGAAACGGGAAAAGCAACTGAGAGACCCTCCAAAGCTTACCCCTGCCCAGTACCATTTTTGTTGCAATATTGCCCATTCCGGCGGGTTTTCCATGAATATGAATCGTTTCACCGTGAATTTGACATCTCCCTCTCCCTCCCTCTTGACAGCCCCTCCCCCGCTGCCGTAGACTGCCCCTCAGAGAGGAGCGATCCGCAATGAAAATCCTGGTTACCGCCTTCAATCCCTTCGGCGGGGAGGAGCAGAACGCCGCTGAAATGGTGCTCCAGCGCCTGCCGGAGAAGATCGGGGACATCGAACTCGTGAAGAGAATCATCCCCACAGAGTTCAACACCTGCGATCTCACCACGGCAGTCTACATCCAGAAGTATCAGCCCAACGCTGTACTGATGCTAGGTCAGGCCGCCAGCCGGGCCCAGCTCACACCGGAGCGGGTGGCCATCAACGTGGACGATGCACGCATCCCGGACAACGCCGGCAGCCAGCCGGTGGACAAGCCCATCCGTCCAGACGGTCCGGCGGCGTACTTCAGCACTCTCCCCATCCGCGCCATGGCAGAGGCCATCCAGGCGGCGGGGGTACCGGCGGCCATCTCCAACAGCGCGGGCACCTTCGTCTGCAACCACCTGATGTACGGCGTCCTCCACTTTCTCCGGGACACCCCCTGGATCCTGGCGGGCTTCCTCCATGTGCCCATCACCCCGGAGCAGGCTGCAGGCAAGATCCCATCCCTGCCCATCGAGGACATCGAGAGGGGTGTCCTGGCAGCCCTGGAGGCCATTGCAGCAGCGGTGCGGGCAGACCCCAAGGTGCTGCACCCCCGCAAGCGCTTTGCCCCGTTTGTCCTGAAGGGAATCTGATCTGGTTCAGCTCAGTACACTGCAGCGAACACTTCTCCTGCCATTCCCCGTTTTTCGTGTATTTCCGCCCATTTTGGACACCTTCCCGTGCAAATCCCGCCTAATAAACAGCAGAGGCCGGTCTCCCGGCCTCTGCTTTTATCCATATGGGGAATTAGAACTGCAGGGCTACCTCGGTGAGGTGCTCCGCGCTGAGGCCGAACTGCTTCAGCAGCGGCACCGCGGGGCCGGAGTGGCCGAACTCATCGTTCACGCCCACTCTCTTTACCTTGCAGGGGATGCCGGACTCCGCGATCACGGCGCACACGGCCTCGCCCAGACCGCCGATGATGTTGTGCTCTTCGGCGGTGATGATCTTGCCGCACTCCCGGGCAGCTTGGAGCACCAGGTCGTTGTCCAGGGGCTTCACGGTGGCCATGTTGATGACCCGTGCGTGGACGCCCTTCTCCTCCAGGGCCTTGGCAGCCTCAATGGCCTCGGCTACCAGCAGGCCGTTGGCGATGATGGCCACATCGTTGCCCTCCGTGATCACTTCGCCCTTGCCGATCTCGAAGTGGAAGGTCTCGGGGTCGTGGAAGACGGGCACGGCGGAGCGGCCGAAGCGCATGTACACGGGGCCCTGGTGCTCATAGGCGGCGAACACCATGGCCTTGGCCTCCACATCGTCTGCGGGGCTCATCACCACCATGCCGGGGATGGAGCGCATCAGGGCATAGTCCTCGCAGCACTGGTGGGAGGCGCCGTCCTCGCCCACGGAGATGCCGCCGTGGGTGCCGCCGATCTTCACGTTCAGGTGGGGATAGCCGATGGAGTTGCGGACCTGCTCGAAGGCCCGGCCGGCGGCGAACATGGCGAAGCTGGAGGCAAAGGGCACGAGACCCATTGCGGCGGCACCTGCTGCCACTGCCATCATGTTGCCCTCGGCGATGCCGCAGTCGTAATGGCGGCCCGGGAAGGCCTTCTTGAAGATACCGGTCTTGGTAGCGCCGGCGAGATCGGCGTCAAAGACGATGACGTCATCGTGGGCCTCGCCCAGCATTTTCAGCGCGTTGCCGTAGCTCTCGCGGGTAGCGATCTTTTTCACGTCTGCCATATCATTCCGCCTCCAATTTCGCCAGCAGCGCATTGAGCTCGCCCATTGCCTGCTCGTATTCGGCATCGTTGGGCGCCTTGCCGTGCCACTCCACAGAGTTCGTCATATAGCTCACGTCTTTGCCCTTGATGGTGTGCATCACGATGCCGGTGGGCACGCCCTTGGTGGCCCGCGCCTCAGCCATGGCCTTCTCCATCTGTTCGAAGTCGTGGCCATCGATCTCGATCACATGCAGGCCGAACGCGGCCAGCTTGTCTGTGATGGGATACGGGCTCATGACCTTGTCAATCGGGCCATCGATCTGCAGGCCGTTGTTATCGATGATCACGGTGAGGTTGTCCAGCTTATAGTGGTGGGCGAACATCATGGCCTCCCACACCTGGCCCTCTTCGATCTCGCCATCGCCCAGAAGGGTGTACACCCGGCAGTCATTGCCCAGGTGCTTGGCGGCCAGTGCCATGCCGCAGGCTGCGGAGACGCCCTGGCCCAGGGAGCCGGTGGACATATCCACGCCGGGGGTGAGCACCATGTTGGGGTGTCCCTGCAGGTGGCTGCCGATCTGGCGGAGGGTCTTCAAATCCTCCCAGGGGAAGAATCCCCGCAGGGCCAGGGTGGCATAGAGGCCGGGGGCGGTGTGGCCCTTGGAGAGGACAAAACGGTCCCGGTTGGGGTTCTTGGGGTCTGCGGGATTGATGTTCAGCTCCTTGAAGTAGAGGTAGGTGAACATGTCGGCGGCGGAGAGGCTGCCGCCCGGGTGGCCTGCTTTAGCGGCGTGGGTGCCTTCGATGATACCCATGCGCACCTTGCAGGCAGCGATCTGCAATTGCTTCTTTTCGCTGGCTGTCATTACGCTGTTGCTCCTTCCTAAGTACTAGGTCTCGATTAAGACGCCGTGTGAATGCCGAACTGGTATACGGTCTCGGTGTCGTAGGGCTTGTCCGGGGTGATAACCGCGCTGGGGAAATTGGGGTGGTTAGGGGCGTCCGGGAACACCTGGGTCTCCAGGCAGAAGCCGCACCGCTTTCCATAGGGGGTGTTGTCCTTGCCCACAGGGCAGTCTTCCATGTAGTTGCCCGCATAGAACTGCAGGCCCGGCTGATCGGTGAGCACCTCCATGGCGATCCCGCTCTCCGGGGACCACACCTTGGCGGCGCTGTGCATCTTCTCCTCGCCCTGGTTGAGCACAAAGTTGTTGTCCCAGCCGCCAGCCCAGGAGAGCTGTTCGAACGGGTCGTCTATGCCGTCTCCGATCTTCCGCGGGGTCCGGAGGTCCATCGGGGTGCCCGCCACCGGGGCGATCTCACCGGTGGGGATGGAGCGGGGATCGGTGGGGGTGTAGTAGTCCGCGTTCAGCTGGATGATGTGGTCTGTGATCGCGCCGCTGGCGTGGCCGTTCAGGTTAAAGTACGCGTGGTTCGTGAGGTTGCAGAGGGTCTTCTTGTCCGTCTCCGCGTGGTACTTGATCTCCAGGCCGTCTTCCAGCACGGTGTACCGCACCTGCACGGCGAGGTTTCCAGGATATCCGGCGTCCATGTCCGGGCTGTCCAGGGTGAGCAGAACGGCGTTCTCGGTAAGCTCCGCGATGGTCCAGACCTTGGTCCAGTATCCCGTGGTGCTGCCGTGAAGCTGGTTGGGTCCATCATTGGCCTCCAGGACATACTCCTTGCCGTCCAGGGTAAAGCGGGCGCCGCCGATCCGGTTGGCAAAGCGGCCCACGATGGCGCCGAGGTACTTTTGCTGTTGCCGATACCCCTCTAAGGTATCCATACCCAGGAGCACATCCACCGGATTCCCGTTCCGGTCCGGCACCAACAGGGTGCGCAGAGAGGCCCCGTAGGTGATCACTGAGCAGCTGATTTTCGGACCGCGGAGGGTGACTTCCTCCACAGGTCTGCCGTCCGGCATGGTGCCGAACAGCTTGCGATCTGTCTGCATTTTAGAAACCTCCTCAGGCAAATTTCACCAACAATCAGAATACCACAAACCGCTCAATTTTGCAATTGTGAATTGGCGGTTCGCGTTGCTGAATAATGGACAATAGTTGTCTGGACATACCAGGCAAAGCAGGGACAGCCCGGGGAATCTGGCAAGGGGCAGGACATCTCTTGTCCCAGCCGTCCGCAAGGTCTGTTTTCGCGATTTCGGCCTCCCGTTCCCCCTATTGACGGCGCCCGCCGCAAAGTGTACACTGTACAGGAATAGAGGTCCAATCCCGCGGGGATCGGCCTGTACCCGCTTGGAAAGTACAGAAATCCGGCATATGCGCTTCCCTGTTGTACACTGCTATCTACCACTATACCGTGGCAGGACGGGGAAAACAAGTGGCAAGCACTGGATTCTTTCCGGAGGGATTGGAGGATTGTACCCCATCGCCGGAAGCCAGATCCGCGGGAAGAGATTAGACCCAAGCCAGACATGTGAGAAGATCAGAAAACTGGACGGCATTGCGGCAGACGATCTCGGATCAGGCCGCCCACTCCGATGCCGCTCCCCGGCTTTTATGATACGGAGGGAATATACCAATGAAAGAAATGACACGCGAAAAGAGCTGCGGCGCTGTGATATACCGCTTGGTAAATGGCGTCCCCCATTACCTGGTCCTGCACAGCACCCAGCGCCACTGGACCCTCTGCAAAGGCCATGTAGAGGGCGATGAGACGGAACATGAGACCGCCACCCGGGAGATCATGGAGGAGACCGGGCTCTCCGTCACCTTTGAAGACGGCTTTCGGGAGATGATTACATACTCTCCCCATCCGGGCGTCATGAAAGACGTGATCTTCTTCCTGGCACAGGCCAAAGAGGGGCCGATCACCTGCCAGGCGTGCGAGGTCCTTGAGGCAGGCTTCTTTCCCCTGGCGGAGGCCCTTGCCCATCTCACCCACGCATCGGATCGGGACGTACTGGACAAGGCAGACTGCTTCCTCAAGGTCTCGCAGCCCCTTTAAGTAGAACCGCAACGATATGGCAACACCTCTCTGGGATCTGCTGCGGCAGCTGTCTGCGGAGCAGCCCCTGCGGATGGACATGCCGGGTCACCACGGGGAGCCGCTGCCCATGGGATTTCCCTGGCCTGTGGAACTGGACTACACGGAGAACGGCCGGACCGGCAACCTCTATGATAATGACCCCGATGCCATCCAGGCGGCGGAGGCACTGTGGGCCGCCCGTTTTGGCATGGACCAGTGTCTCTTTCTCACCGGCGGCTCCACCCAGGGCATCCACGCGGGACTCACCCTGTTGGCAGCTCCGGACTCCACCATTGCCTTAGACCGGGGCAGCCATCGGTCTGCGTACACCGGCATGGGCCTTCTGGATCTGCACCCCGTCTATCTCTCCCGCCCCTGGCTGACAGACCTGCAGGTGTGCGGCGCCACCCAACCAGATGATGTGGCAGATGTGCTTCGGCAGCACCCGGAGATCCAGACGGTCTGCATCACCTCTCCCTCCTATTACGGCGTGCTCTCCGATATTCCCGCCATCGCAGCAGTCTGCCACCAGGCCGGCACCCGGCTGATGGTGGACGCCGCCCACGGCGCCCACCTGCCCTTTCTGGGCTATCGCGGGTTCGAGGCGGCGGATGTGGTGGTGATGTCCGCCCACAAGACCCTGTGCGCCCCGGGACAGACCGCGCTGCTCTTCGCCAATGGCATCTCCGGGGACGCCATGCGCAGGGCGGCATCCATGCACGGCACATCCTCCCCCTCCTATGTGATGATGGCGGCATTAGACGCCGTCCGGGCGTATATGGAAGGGCCCGGCGCCGCACAATACCAGCAGACGGTACAACTGGTGTCTGATCTCCGCTCCCGCTGGCCCTCTCTTCATGATCTCCCCGCCCTGCAGCTGGACCCCACCCGGCTCACTCTACTGCAGCGGGACGGATATGCCATGGCGGAGCGGCTGCGGCAGCAGGGCATCTACGCCGAGCTCTCAGACACCGGCCATGTGGTTCTGATCCTCACCTCCGTAGACACCCCAAAACACATTCAGCGCCTGGAGAAAGCACTGTCCAAGGAGACCTGGCTTGCTCCTGAGCCCTGTCCGCCGGCGCCGGAACCTCCGCAGGCAGTCTGCTCCGCTCGGGATGCCCTCTTTGCCCCCTGGGAGAGGGTCCCCCTCGCCCAGGCAGCCGGCCGGATTGCGGCCAGTCCCATCGCACCCTATCCCCCGGGGGTACCGGTGGTGGCACCGGGCGAAGAGATTTCGAAAAAAAGTCTAGCCTATCTCGCGCAAATCGGGTATAATGAGACGATGGCAGATGTGGTCTGCCAAAGTTTTGCGGAAAGGGTGCCGTCTGATGCCGATTGAGCTACCAAGAACCCTGTCTCACGCATATCTGATCTCCGGCGGCTCCCACACCTCCCGCATGGATACCGCTCTGGAGTTCACCCGGGGCTACCTCTGTGAGCACGGCATTCCCCCCTGCGGGAAGTGCCGCGCCTGCCACAAGGTGACAGCCGGCATCCACCCCGATGTGACGGTCTTAGGCCCCGATGACGGCAAGGCGACCATCTCTGTGGACCAGGCCCGGACCATGCGGTCCAACGCCTATATCCGCCCCAATGAGGGCAGGCACAAAGTGTATATCATAGATCCGGCAGATGCTTTGCTCCCGGAATCTCAAGGCGCTCTGCTGCAGATCCTAGAGGAAGGCCCCGCCTATGCGGCGTTCCTGCTGCTCACCTCCGAGGCCAGTCTGATGCTGGAGACCATCCGCTCCCGGTGCGAGCCCATCGTCCTCCCGCCGGACCACGAGGACACCGATCCGGAACTTCTGGCAAAGGCGGACAACCTGGCCACGCTGCTCATCCAGGGAGATGAGTTCGCCGTGATGAAAGGCTTTGTGGCGTTGGAGCAGGAGAAGATCAGCACCCAGGAGCTCTCCGATCTGTTGCTGCTCACAGAGGACTTTGTCTCGGACCACCTCCCGGATACCCATCCCCAGAAATATCTCCAGGCGGGCCGGGTGCTGGACGCCCTCCGCACCGCCCGGGAAGACGCCATATACAACCTGAACCCCGGCCTCACCCTGGGCCGGATGGCCGCACAGATCTTCCGCTGAACCCCCGCAAATCTACCAAGGGAGGCCCCGTAAGTGACAGAAATTATCAGTGTCCGGTTCCGCCCGGGCAGCAAACAATATTATTTTGATCCCAATGGCCAGAAAGTGTCCGATGGGACCAACGTGGTCGTGGAGACGGGGAAAGGCCTGGAGTTCGGCACCTGCGTCCACGGCAACACCATGATTGAGGACGAGGCGGTAGTGCAGCCGCTGCGGCCTTTGATCCGCATTGCCAATCCCGATGACATAGCCAGGGCCCTGGAAAACCGCAGGCTGGAGGCCGAGGCGCTCCGGCTCTGCAAGAAGCTCATCACCCAGCACAAGCTGGACATGAAGCTGGTCTCCGTGGAGTACTCTTTCGATGCCGCCAAGGTGATCTTCTTCTTCACCGCGGAGAACCGGGTGGATTTCCGCTCCCTGGTGAAGGACCTTGCCAACACCCTCCACGCCCGGATTGAGCTCCGGCAGATCGGTGTCCGCGATGAGGCCCGGATCCTCGGCGGCTTCGGCAGCTGCGGCAAACCTTTCTGCTGCTCGCAGTTCCTGGGAGACTTCCAGCCGGTATCTATCAAGATGGCCAAAACCCAGAGCCTGTCTCTCAACCCCACCAAGATCTCCGGCACCTGCGGCAGGCTGATGTGCTGCCTGAAGTATGAGCAGGACGCCTATGAGGACGCCATGAAGCGCTGCCCCAAGGTGGAGTCTTTCGTGGAGTGCCCGGACGGCGTGGGTACCATTACGTCTGTGAACCTACTGAAAGAGACGGTAAAGGTGAAGTTGGAGGACTCTACCGAGCAGCCCCGCAACTACCTCACCAGTGAGATTCGGGTGGTGCGCAGCGGCAAGGGCAAGCGCCCCGAGGACTATGTGGCACCGCCGCAGGAAGAACTGGATAAACTCCGGGATCCCCAGGCGGAGATGGCCCGCACCGGACGAGTGGGCGGACAGACCGTCTCCCTCTCCGAGGCACTGGATCAGTTCCTCGGCATAGACCCCCAGGAGGAGCAGTCCGGGGACAGGCGGGAGAAAGGAAAATCCCGCAGGAGGAAAGAGATCCCCGTCCAGCCGGCGGAGAAGCCGAAGTCTGGAAAGGGCAAGGTGGTAAACGAGCGGCCCGCAGTCCGCGCCATGCGGCAGGCAGCTGCCCGGCAGGAGGCGGCGCAACAGGCACAGGCAGCACAGCCGTCTCCCACCAGTACAGACACATCCCGGAGGCGCCCGCCCCGCACCCGGAGGCCGGAGGGTGGATCCACGCCCCCAACCGATTCGGACAACGGCTGAGACGGCTCAATAATACGCCCATAGCGTTTAGCGCCTACCCGGATACTGGGTAGGCGCTAAACTTGTCTCAGCCCTTTGCAGATCGTCTGTTTCACTGCTTCTTTGCCAGTCTTGCACCAGAGTGCCAATTTCACCGGCAAAGACTCTCCGATGGCCTTGAGGACTCAGGCGTATGTTATCCGACTGATTAAACCGGCCTGATTTGCCGGTTTTAGCACCGAATTGGGGTCGGACATTGGTAATGAGCCCG